>JAZKJB010000001.1:0-3970 GCA_040384505.1 Bdellovibrionota bacterium
CTCGTATCTTTAAGACAAGCGCTCCTTGCGCCCTTGACCTCGAAAAAGGGGCCGGCGGCGGCCCACAAGCACAACGCCACTTGCTACGTCGACCGTCACGACCATCACAACATCGAGATCAAGACCGTCTCCGACCTCGGCTCGGCACCATCGACCGTCGAAACCGACATCTACCTTTTCGTTCCGCGCAGCTTCGAGATCGCGAGCTTCGAGAAATCGGATCTCTCGCGAGACTGGCGCACGCGCATGCGCTTGTCTGCACCGGTCTCGGGTGAACAAGGCATCGCCGCGTTCGAGGATGCGCTCGCGGGAATCGAAGCGAGCCGGAAAAAGCTCGAACTCGCGCTCGATTCGGGCGGGGCTCCCGTCGTCGACGTCGCGCACCCGTTGTGCGAAGAAGCGATCGAAGCGACTCGCGATCTCTGCTCGATCGTGACTGGCGCGCTGAAACACGGGGCGACGGAAGAGGCGCGCAGCCTTTTTCTCGCGCACTCGGTCTTCACGACGGAAGACACGTGCATCTCCAGCCTGAAAAGATTGAAGGACCATGCGGGTTCGACTCGCGAGGTGATCGCGCGAGTAAGGACCGCGACCCGCTCAGCGCACGCGGCGGCTTCCGCGATCTTCGCGATCCTCGATGAGTATTTGAGCCAAGCTTACATTCAGTACCTGAACACCGTTCGCACCGAGCTCGAGAGAGTCCCGATGCCGAAGGCGTTGGCGAATTCCGGTTACGAGCTCGAGCACAAGCGAACGCTCGAGACCTTGGATCGCTTACAAAGCGAAGAGGCTCGCTACCGCGTCAGGTTCGGTTCTTGCGCGACTGGCGCGGAAACCGAGCTCGAGCGCGAAGCGCGACTGCTTCGCTTGAGCCAGTTGAAGAAGTTCTTCCAGAGCAAATCTTTCGTCGACGTCACTCGCCAGCATCCGGCAGCGAAGTTCTCCGAGTCGACGGCTCTCGTCGGAACCGCGATGGCCGCCGGCGCTGCCGCTCTCGTTCAGTGGTGGTTCTGGGACACTCGGTATTCCAACACCGCGGCCAGCGCGTTCATCGTCTTGACCGTCGGTGTGATTCTCTACGTCTTGCGCGATCGATTGAAAGACAAAGCGAAAGAGCATCTTCGTCAGCAGGCGCTACGGATCCTTCCCGATTACGAACAGCATTTGATGGCTCAAGATCGCAGGATCGGAACCGTGAAAGAGTGGCTGCGCGTTCGTGAAACGAAGGAGCTTCCGCCCACGATCATGCACCTTCGTCATTCGTTCGCGGCGCACGTCATGGAGAAGCGACTTCCCGAAGACGTCCTCCACTGCCGACACGTGCAGGAAGTCGACGCCTCGAGCCTCAGCGGCCAGGGTGGAACGACCCTCACTCGCTCTCTCCACGAGAACACGCGGATCAATTTCGATCGTTACCTGAAGCACATGGACGATCCGTTCAAGGAATTGATCGACCTCGATCCGAGCGGACGTTTTCAACAGTCGCTCTCGCACAGGGTTTACCACTTCTACATTTGCGTGAAGACGATCGCGCGGCCGCAGCAAAACCGCTGGGCGCGAAAGCTCTTGGCCGCTGGCGCGAAGCCTCCGCAAACTCACGAGCGAACTCTTCTTTATCGCATCGTTCTCGACAAGAACGGCATCGTTCGCGTCGAGGATCTCGCGCCGAACTAATCGAAGCGCTTGGGCGTGGGGTCGGGCATGTGCAGGCCGCGATCGTCGAAGCGCATTTCGTAGACGACGCCGTTCGCGACCATGACCGGAGAATCCATGTCGGGTGAAAGGTGGTGGATGAGCCTCCTCATGGCGCCCCCGTGACTCGCGATTCCCCAGCGCTCGTAAGGATGTTTCTTCACGACGTCTTCGATCCCTTCGAGGAGACGTGCGAGATGTTCGGCCTTCGACTCGCCGCCGGGAAAACGAAAGTCAGGATTCGGTGGAAAGACTTCAGCCCAGTGTTCGAGGACGTCTGCGCCCATTCTCGTCACGATTTCTTCTCTCGTGAGGCCTTCGGCCTGTCCTAGGCTCGTCTCGCGAAGCCGACGATCGACGACGAGCGGAACCGAGTGATCGAGGCCGGCGATCTTCGCCGTCTCGAGCGCACGTGAAAGATCGCTCGACATGAAAGCGTCGACGCGATTGACGGCGAAGAAACGGCGAAGCGCTTCGGCCTGTCGGCGTCCGGTCTCGTTCAGCGGAATGTCTGTGTTGCCTTGAAAGCGACCGGCTTTGTTCCAGTCGGTTTCGCCATGGCGGAAAATGAAAAGCGTTTTCTCGCGCAAGACCTACCTCAGCTTGATCTCGCCCTTTTCATCGAACGGGATCGAGAGAAGGCCGAATGAGGCTTCGCCACGAACGCGGTAATCGCTCGTCGTCTTGTTCATGAGGTCGGAGAACGAAGAGAAAAGATCGGCGAACTTCACGGGCACCGGGACATCGACCACGCCCTTCGAGTGAGCCGCGACTTCGGCTGGCTTGTCGATGCGACCCGAACCGATCGCTTTGCCGCCGATCTCGAGCTCGTAACGAAGGGCATCGAGTTTCAACGCGAACCCGTTCGGGTTGTCGACTTCGACACCGAAGACGACGGTCGCAGTGTTCGGGGTCACGTCTTGCAGGGCGACTCGCGAAAGTGCGATCTTCGGCTTTTCCACGAGGCGTTCGGCGACGCTCGCGCAAGAAGACGAGCAACCAACGGCAGCGGAGACCATGAAAATCGAAATGAAAAGCGACAGCGGTGATTTCATCGAGTCTCGAAGTTAAAGGAATTTCGTTTTCTTTACAAGAGAGTGAAGCACGCTTTGGCTTCAGGAGCCTTGTCGATCAATTTGAGATCGAGCATCTGCTGACCGAGCTCCTTCCATCGAGTTTCCGTCATCACACCCAGACCCGACTTCTTGGTCTCTTCGGTTTCGATGAGCGACTTCTGGGCCTGGGCGCTTTCCTCGAACGTCGCCGCATCCATCGACTTGTTCAACTTGCCCATGAATTCGTTCGTCGCTGCAGGTTTGTCGAGATACTCGCGCCAACCGGCGCGCACCGCCTCGACGAGAGCTTTCGCGAGCTTCGGGTTCTTCTTCAACACTTCCGTGCGAGTGATGAGAACCGTCGTGTAAGGATTGTAGCCCTGGTCGGCAACGAGAAACGTCTTCGGCTTCGCGCCGGCTTTTCGGGCCGTAAGAGGTTCCGAAGTCACGAAACACTGCTGCGAGAATTTCGGATCGTGGACGAAATTCTGGACGCCACCGGTGTACGGAACGATCGCGGCTTTCGGCTTCGAATACTTTTTTGCGAGGAACATGGCGTACGGCAGGCCCTTTTGCAGAGCGAGCGTTCCTTCCGAGGAGTAGACGTCCGCGAGAGTTTTGAAACCACGAGCCTCGTGAACCATGATCCCTTGCGGATTCGTTTGATAAGCTGCGAAGAGTGCGACGACGTCTGCTCCGCGAGCACGAGAGATCACGACTTCGTCCGCACTCGCGATCCCGAAATCCATCTGTCCAGCCGCGACCATCTGAACGACGGGTGTTCCCGCTCCGCCCTCGACGACCGTGACGTCGAGACCGTGTTTCTTGAAGTGGCCACCGACTTGCGCCGCATAGAATCCGCCGAACTGCGGCTCTGCTTTCCAGTTGAGCGCGAGCTTGAGTGGGGTCGGAGCCGCAACGGCCGTGGCACCGACGAGAAGCGCGAGCACGAAAGTCCAAATCGAGCGCATGAGGGAACCTCTCTTCAAGTATGGATCAAGTCGACGAACGAGCGGACGCATGCCAGTTTCTCAGCGCGAACCATCCGATCGTATTGATGACGACGATCATCATGAGACCGAGGACGGCCGAAATCAACACGGCTGCGAAGACTTTGTCGATGCGCTGCTGGGTTCGCGCGGCATCGACGATCGCGCCGAGCCCGCCGCCGGCGATGAACTCGCCGACGATGGCTCCGATGACGGCGAGGCCCGAAGCGATAC
>JAZKJB010000002.1:0-2487 GCA_040384505.1 Bdellovibrionota bacterium
CGTATTGGTTGTACTCGAATGGGTCGGTGATTTGAAACTCCAACATCGTAGAAGCTGAGTTTGTACCGTTGTTTTCAGTGTAGCCGTTGGTGTTCAGCATCCCGATAGACAAGCCTTTGATTTCCGTACCGTCCACCGATTTCCGTTGGAGTGACCAAGACGGAAAACGGAAAAACCGTACGGAAACGGGTGCTCCGAACGGCTACCGCTACGGGTGCGGTCGTTCTCTGTACCTTTTCCCAATCCAAGAACGTCCTGCTAGCTACCATCCTAGTCCCGTGCTACCTCCTTCTCTCCACATCGAAGTAAGACCTGGAGCCCGAGGGCAAAAGGCAGGAGACAAGAGCATGGACCTCTCGAATGTCACGTTGAGTGACGGTGTACGGAAAGAAGCCGAAGAAGTCGCGATCGCGGCACCAGGAGCGGAAGAAAGTCTTCCCGCCGTAAAAGTCGAAAAGACCACCAAGAATTTCTACGAATACACTCTCGAAGAGCTCGAGCAGCATCTCCAGAGCCTCGGCAAAGAGAAGTTCCGCGCGAAGCAGGTCTTCAAGTGGGTCTACGAGAAGCGAGTCGAGAACTACGCCGACATGTCGAACGTCTCGAAGGCGTTCCGCACTGAGCTTCCCGATATCTTCCACTTCGAGCTTCCGCGCACGGTCGCTGAACTGAAATCGAAAGACGGCACACGCAAGTGGCTCTTCGATATCGGTGACGGCATGACGATCGAAACGGTCCTCATTCCGAACAAAGATCGCCTCACGTTGTGCGTCTCGAGCGAAGTCGGTTGCAACATCGCGTGCCGCTTCTGCTTCACGGGAAAACAAAAACTCAAGCGCAGGCTTTCGGCGGGCCAAATCGTCGGCCAGTTTCTCCACGCGAACGACTCGCTCGCGAAAGAGGGACTGCACGTGACGAACATCGTCTTCATGGGGATGGGCGAACCACTCGACAATCCGGAAGCCGTGTTCAAGTCGATCGAAATCCTGCACGATCAAAACGGCATCGGCCTCTCGCGCAAGAAGATCACCGTTTCGACGTCGGGAATCGTTCCGCTGATGCCTCTCATCGCGAAGGCGAAAGTACGTCTCGCGGTGAGCCTGAATGCTCCGAACAACGAGATCCGCAGCTTCGTCATGCCCATCAACAAGAAGTGGGACGTGTGGCAGCTGCTCGACATGTGCAAGCAGTACTACGCCGAGACGGGCGACCGGATCACCTTCGAGTACGTGCTGCTCAAGGGTGTCACCGACAAGATCGAGCAAGCGAAAGAACTCTGGGATCTCGTGCGCGATATCCCATGCAAGATCAATTTGATCCCGTTCAACGAACATCCGGGCTCAGGTTTCGAGCGACCGGAGCCTGCGCAGGTCATCGCCTTCCAAAACGAGATGATTCGCTTGGGCGCCCACGTCCTTCTTCGTAAAACCATGGGACGCGACATCTTCGCGGCATGCGGACAGCTGACGTCGAAGTACGAAGGCCGTCCCGATACCATGGCGACTTGAAGACAAGGTGAGCTATCCGAATGCAGAAACGAAAAAGCCCACTCGAGAGAGCGGGCTTTTTCATTTCTCCGGCAACGTCTGAATTTCAACCGTTAGCTTGGAGCCCGCGCATGCGAAGTGCTTTCTCGTCTTGTCCGAGGGCTTCATAGATCCGCGACCAAATGCGTGGATCCGCGAGCGGCAAGCCTTGGCGAACCGATGCGACGAGAGCAGGGAAGCGGACTTTCTCACCGTCGACGACGAGTGAGAACCCACAAATGACGTCGACCTTCTCGGTGCCGACCGTCACTTGGAAAAACGCATCCGAATCGAAGGGGACTTGAGGAGCAGGCTCGGAGAACTCGAGACCTGCGAGCGCCGCGCGAACCCGTTCGGGAGAGGCGTCGGTCATCACGTCCCAGTCGTCGAAATCGTCGCAGGCGCCGAGGAGATTCATCATCCCACTTCCGCCGATGACGAAGTCGATTCCGTTGGAACGAAGACGGGCGAGGACGGCCTCTAGGCTTTCACGACTTTGCATGAGGCGAGAGTATCAAACTCTTCCCGAAGGGTCGAGCCCGGCGCTCGCCCCTGGGAAAAGCGACAAATCAGAACGCTCTTTCGGTCGAAGCTTTCACGACCTTCTTCGTCGCGGGACCGCCCATACCTGCAGTTTGGCTGACGACGGTCACTTCCGCGAGGTTCCGGAGGACGTCTTCGCAAACGCGTGACGAGTTGTCGACGAGCTTGATCGCCGTCAAGTTGCCATCGACGGGACGCTTGTCTTCTTTACCGGCGTAGATCGCGGTGCCGCAGCCGTCGGACTTGCGAGTTTGCAAGGGAGCGACGTATTCGGCTTTGAGGATCGGCATCGCCAGGCAAGTGATCGTGCCCGGCTTGGCAGTGTAGGTGCCGCAGATATCGTCGAAAAGCTCGAGGGTGATCTCTTTCGCGATGATGTCGACTTTCACGACGCCCACGAGTTTCGAGGGTTGGCCAT
>JAZKJB010000002.1:2497-10508 GCA_040384505.1 Bdellovibrionota bacterium
GGAAGGACGTGATTCACGGTGGTTTGAATCGAGCGGGCTTGAGCGTTGAGTCCGACGAAGAGTGTGAGGACGGCGAGGAGAGCTTTCATTTTTTCAATTCCTTATAAACAACGTTAGTTGGTGTCGTGAGTGGGGGACGGGACATCTATCGGGTTGGGCTCAGAGCAAGCGGTGTGCCCGGAGCTTATGGCACTCATAAGGAGCTGAGAGGGTCCCCGCGATCGACAGGTTCCCGGCGGGTGATGCCGAATCAGCACCAGGGGATCAAAGTGAAACCGGGAATTTTCGACGAGAGGTCTTCGAAATGGAGTCTCTCGAGCTCGAGTTTTGCCCGCGAAACCTCCAGCTGGCGCGGGAACCCCGTCGTTTTCACAAAGCTTTTGCGGGCCGAATGGCTTCGCGATATAGCCAAGCCTCCTACATCACAAAGGATCCTTGGCCCATGTCGAACATCCTCGTCGTCGGTTCGCTCGCATACGATACGATCAGCACTCCCCATGGCCGCGTCGATCGCGCACTCGGTGGAAGCGCGAACTACTTCTCTCTCGCCGCGAGCTTGTTCTCGAAAGTCCGAGTCGTCGGCGTCGTCGGCGAAGATTATGCGGCGGGCGATCTGGAAATGCTCCAGAAGCGCAAAGTCGACACGCAAGGCCTCCAGAAAGTTCCCGGCAAGACGTTCCATTGGACGGGTCAATACAAAGACGACATGAACGAAGCGATCACCCTCGCGACCGACCTGAACGTGTTCGCGGATTTCAATCCGACGCTTCCGGCCGAGTACAAGAATTCCGAATACGTCTTCCTCGCGAACATCGATCCCGTGCTTCAACTTCGCGTGCTCGAGCAGATCGAAAAACCGAAGCTCGTCGGGTCCGACACGATGAACTATTGGATCGGTTCCAAGCGCGGCGATCTCGAGAAAGTGCTCTCGAAAGTGGACGTGCTCCTCATCAACGAAGGTGAAGCGGATGCGATCGCGAAGACGACGAACGCGATCGCGGCGGCGGAAAAAATTCTGAAGATGGGACCGAAGGCAGTCGTCGTGAAGCGGGGCGAATACGGCTTCGTCCTCTACACGGAAGAAGGCTACTTCATTCTTCCTGCGTATCCTGTTTCGAACGTGATCGATCCGACCGGTGCAGGCGACACGTTCGCTGGCGCGTTCTTCGGTTATCTCTCGAAACGAGACAAGGGTTACGACCTCGCCTCGATCAAGCAAGCTTGCGTTCAGGGTTGCTTGCTCGCGAGCTTCACGGTCGAAGCGTTCGGAGTCGAGCGGCTCAAGAGCCTCACTTGGCCCGAAGTCGAGAAGCGCCAGGCGCATTATCACAACGTCACGCACGCCTAAATCGCGCTGGCCCCGGCGGTCGCTGGACCTAGGTCGCGCTTTGGCGTGACCTGGACCGTTTCCACTCAACGGAACTCCAAGATTTTCCGATAGATGCTTCGGATAACCACATGAGTCCGAAGAAAAAGAAACGGCCTCAGGCCGCTCAAGCTTTGATCGACCAACTGCTGGATGAGAGTTCTTCTCAGCCAAAGACGGTCGATTCGCGTCGCGAAGAGATGAGCGAGCGCTACGACAACGAGTCGATCTCGCTCAGTCTCGATGAAAATCCGAAAACCACGCCGCCGGTTCCGTTCGAAAACGATTTCCCTTCGATCAGCCGTGGCTCGATCGACTCCGAGGCGCCGCTCGAGATCGATCTCTCGCTCGACATCTCGAAGCCCTATGAGCTCGATCCGATCGCGCAGGCGAACAAGACGGCCATCGCGGAACGTACCCAGATGAACCGCGCTCCTGAAGGAAAAAAATCGGGTCCTGCTCCGTTCGATGGAACGCGTCCCGTCGTCACTCAAATGTCGAGACGCGAAGAACGCAGCGTCGACGATCCGGATTTTTCGTTGATGACCGCTCAAGATCCCAACGACGAAGCGACGATGCAAATCGCGAAGTCCGCTCCGCCATCGGAAAGTGCGGACCAAACGCTGCGTGCATCGCGCGACATCCGACAGTCGAAACCGAATCTGCAAGAGGCCGTTAAGCCGGTCGATCGTGGTGGAGCGACGGAAATCCGCGGTGGCGGCTTCAAGCTCGCCCCGTCGTCCGCTTCACCCCAAGGGAACGCGATCTCGGCATCGAGCGCCGTCTTCGCCTCGAGCGAAGCGGCATTGAAGCAATCCGAAAGCCTCCGGATCGCGCAGAGCCGGATCACCGAGCTCGAGAGCGAACTCGAACGACTCCGTCGCGAGAACGAAGATCTCGCGGCTGCCGGTGAAACGCTACGTCGTCGAACCGACGAGCTCATCTCGAAGGCCGAAAGCCTCGAGATCAAGGAACGTGAAGGAAGCCGCATCGCCGAAGAAGAGCGCAAAGTCTTCCGCGGTCAATTGCAGGCCAAGGATCGCGAGAACGCCGAGCTACGAGCGCGTGTCGAAGAAATCGAGCTGAGACTCGAATCGAACTTCAAGAAGATCCGCGTTCGCGAACGCGAACTGGAGCATCGACTCGAGATCGTGAAGATGGAGAGCCTGACGCAGGCGAGTTCGAAGGACAAAATGATCCTCGAGCTCAAGCGCCAGCTGGATCAGATGATCCACGAGAACGACTTGGCCAAAGCGAAGTCGCAAGAGATGTACAATCAGAACAAAGACAAACAAGAGACCATCCGCCGCGTCGTTCGCGCCCTCCGCATCGCATTGACGATTCTCGAGGGCGACGACGAAACGGTGGTTCCTTTGAAAAAAGCAGAGTAATTTGCTCGGGCATGGGATGCCCGAAGCAGGCAGCACAGCAGGGAAGCAACTTTGAGCCGCAAGATCAAACTCGTCATCAGCGACCTCCACCTCGGACGTGGACGGAATCTCGACAGTGGGGGAACGAACCCGCTCGAGGAATTCTATTTCGGTCACAAGCTCGTCGAGTTCCTCGAGTACTACTGCTCAGGCGAGTTTCGTGACGCGGAAGTCGAGCTCATCATCAACGGCGACTTCCTCAATTTCCTTCAGGTCGATTACCGCGGCCACTTCCTCACGGTGATCACCGAATCCGTTTCGCTCGAGAAAATGCACGGAATCATCGCGGGTCACAAAGAAGTCTTCGAGGCGATGCGCAAGTTCGCGGCGCATCCCGGTCGTTCCATCACCTACATCGTGGGCAACCACGACCAGTGCATGCTCTGGCCCGCGACGCGTGGCTATTTCAACGAAGTCCTCGGGACAGCGGTGAAGTACAAAAACCTCGTTTACTATTTCGACGGCGTGCACATCGAACACGGCCACATGCACGAAGCGGCGAACCGGTTCGATCCGAAGCGCTTCTTCCTGAAAAAGAACCTTCCCGAGCCGATTCTGAATCTCCCGTTCGGTTCGCACTTCTTCGTCGACTTCGTCTTGAAGCTGAAACAAGTCCATCCGCACGTCGATAAAGTCAGGCCCTTCAAGCGGATGATTCGCTGGGCTCTCGTGAACGAGTTCAAGTTCACCGTTCAATCGCTTTTCGGACTGTTGAAGTATTTCGGCGACGCGGTTTTCAAGAAGGATGCGCGCCGACAATTCCCCGTCAAACGCATCCTGAAGGTTCTCGCGGAAAGTGCCATCTTCCCCGACTTGAGCGAGGCAGCACGACGCATCCTCAACGACGAGCGCGTCCACATCGTGATCTTCGGGCACACGCACGTCTTCCAGTATCGCCAGTGGGGCGCCGACAAAGAGTATTTCAATACCGGGACGTGGACAGACATCACGTCATTGGATATTCCTACTCTCGGCAAGATCACCAAGCTCACGTACGTGATGCTAGAGTATCCCGAAGACGGTGGCCGCCCGCGCGGTCGCCTCAAGGAATGGCGCGGATTCCACCGGATCGAAGAAGACGTCGCCGTCAGTTAAGGATCGTTCCCATGTGGCAGCTCACTCACGTCACGACTCAAGACGACGCCGCGAAACTCGATCTCGCTCGAAAGAGCCTGGCGAAACTGAAAACTCGTTCCGAGTTGGGTTTCTTCCAGCTCACCGATCGCGAAGATCTGTGGACGTCGTCGTCGCAACGCGCTCGTGAGGTTCGTAAGAACGCGCACACGCTCGCGGTTCTCGGCATGGGCGGGAGCTCGCTCGGCGGCCGAGCCCTGATCAACGGCCTCAAGAATTTCAAGTCCACCCATCAAGTGGAATTCATCGACAACGTCGATTCGGATCGATTCTGGAAGTGGCTCAAGGGTCGCAACGATCTCGCGGACGTTCACTGGGTCATCGTCTCCAAGAGCGGAAACACGATCGAGACGCTCACGATGGCAGAGTTCGTCGATCAACATTTGATCCGCTCCGGTTTCAAGAAACTCGCCTCGTGCTCGACGATCATCTCGGAGAACAAAGACAATCCGCTCACGCGCTGGGCGAAGAAAGAGGGCGTGGCACAGCTCGAGATCCCCGTCGACGTCGGCGGTCGGTTCTCCGTGCTCACTCCCGTCGGCCTTCTACCTGCCGCCTTCTACGGACTCGATCTCGATGCGCTTCGCGAAGGCGCGGCCTGGGCGCTCGGGCAAGACGAGTTGATCTCACGTCTCGTCGCCCAGAGTTTGATGAGCTTCTCACGCGAAGAGTGGATCACTCTTTTTTGGGCCTACAGCGACGGGCTCCGCGACTACGGTCTCTGGACCCAGCAACTCTGGGCCGAATCTCTCGGCAAAGCGAAGACGCGAGACGGAAAAAAAGCGCCGCGTGCTTCGACGCCGATGGCGGCCATCGGGTCCAGCGATCAGCACTCAATTCTCCAGCAGGTGATGGAAGGCGCTCACGACAAGTTCTTGTGGTTCCTCCGCGTGAACGCCTCTGAAACGCACGAGAGCGCGGTCATCGAGAAGTCCCTCTTCGACGGACAAGAGCTCATGCACGGGAAACCGATGGGTCGACTCTTCGGCGCGATGGCGACCGCGACTCGAGATGCCTTGGCGAGCGAAGGCGTTCAAAGTCTCACTCTCACGGCCGACGTTCTGGACGAGAAGTCGATGGGAGCACTCTTCATGCTCCTCGAGCTCGTCGTCGGAACCTTGGGTGACGCCCTCCAGATCGACGCCTTCGACCAACCCGGAGTCGAGGCGGGGAAAAAGATCGCTCGCGAACTTCTCTCCGAATAACAAAAGGTCCAGCCAGCTGGCCGCGCCGCGTTTCAAAAAGGTGCATGGCACCTTTGATAGGCTCGACTTGTGAGCGTGAGCGATGCGCCCCTATAATGGTGCGATGTCCAGCAAGTTCAATGACGACGAACAGCCCGAAGAGAAGACCGTATTCGTCAAGGGCGACACGTTCCGCGCGCGGATCGACGAAGCGACGAAGTCGCCTCCGGTTCTCGTCATGCTCGAAGGCCCCGCTGGTTACGTCGGTAAACAGTGGCCGATCGACAAAACCGATCTCATCATCGGGCGCTCGATGACGTCGACCATCTTCGTCGACGACCGCTCGGTTTCGAAATCCCACGCGAAACTCTCGATCGCCAACGGTGAAGTGTTCATTCTCGATCTCGAGTCGACGAACCGCACGGTGATCAACGACGACACTCTGCCGCCGCTCGTTCCCGTGAAACTCAATGGAAACGACCAGATCAAGACGGGCAACGTGCTCTTCAAATATCTCGAGGGCGGAAGCATCGAAGCCCACGCGATGGAACAGTTGCAGACGAAGAGCGAAAAAGATCCGCTCACGGGCGCCTTCAACAAGGGTGCTTTGCACATGAAGGGCGCGGAGAGTTTCAAGCGCGCCAAGCTCTTGAAGGTCCCGATGAGCATCGCGGTCTTCGACATCGATCACTTCAAGAAGATCAACGATACCTACGGTCACTCGGCCGGCGACTACGTCTTGAAAGAGCTCGCGGGCGTCGTGAGCACGAAGCTCATCCGCCTGGACGATTACTTCGCACGGTACGGCGGAGAAGAGTTCGTCGTCGTCTTGTTCGGTTCGAATCTCACCCAGGCCACCGAAATCGGCGAACGCTTGCGCGCGACGATCGAAGGCCACGGGTTCATGTATACGGGTGAGAAGCTGCCGATCACCATCTCGGTGGGCGTCTGCACGATCGAACCCGCGATGTCGACGTGGGAAGAGATGTTCACCAAGGCCGACACCGCTCTCTATGCCTCGAAGCGAGCTGGACGAAACCGTGTGACGTCGTCCCCTTGAGCCCCCCTTGAAAAAAAGTTCCTCGCTCCTCGGGCGGCAAAATCTTGTTGCCGCGTTCGTCCCAGCGCGGTGAAACTCGCCTCCGATGTCTCGTTTTCTCGCCCTCCTTTTCATCTCGATTTTTTCCCTCAGCGCGACTCCCGCGGTAACGGGATCGATTCCGCCCCTCAATCCTCCCGCGGGATCGACGTGTGGAAAGGTCGCCATGCCGAGCCTGGGCGACATGAGCTACTGCCTCACGCCCGGATCGAAGGATCGCACGCTCGTCTTCTTCCACGGCATCATGAACAACCATGCCGCCTGGAACGGGAAGGCCGCTCGCAGTCTCACGAAGTCGTTCAGGGAGTTGCGCGTGGAAGCTCCGACCGTATTGACGGTCAGTATGGGCCGCGTTTTCTTCCTCTCCGGCCGTCGCTTGGCGAACGGTTTCACGGACGTCGAAGAAGTGACGGCGACCTTGGTAAAACTCGTCCGTGAGCTCGGTCTCTCGAAGCTCGACGGAGCGAGTAAGCTCGATCTGATGGGCGACTCGATGGGCGGCAACAATTCGCTTCACTTGTATTTGCGCAACCCAGAGCTTTTCCGCAGGTTCGCCATGATCTGCCCGGCGAACTCTCGCGTTTCTCCTTTCGTCTCGAGCGAAGAGTGGGAGCGAAACCTCAAAGACGAGGGCGCGAACTACATGTACTCGTTCGCCCTCAAGAAAACGCTCCAGCACTATTATGAGAGCGATGCCGTTTGGAATGCGGAGTCTCCTCTGCACTTCATCCGCAACGGATTCTATAAGCCCCTGGTAAAGCCTGAGCCGATCTTCATCGGCATCGTGAAACACGATCCGTACGGCTTCAATAAAGTGGAGCGCGATCTCGCGGACCTGCTCGAGAAAAAAGGCCATACGGTCACGTTCACCAAAAGCGACGCCGGCCACTGCTACATCGATACGGAGCCCCTCGCGCGTTTCTTCCTTCAGTAACGTCTGGTCAACAGTGCGTTGACGGAACCCCTTACAAACTGTCAGCGCGAATTTAAGGGTAGCTCGCTGGACAGTCGGGAAGTTCTTACAAGACAGTTGGCTCAAAAATGGCCTCAGATCGAGCAAAAGTGCCAGGGAGGCTCCACTTCGGTTGGCCCCGGTCGTGCTCTATATCTCAGCATGACCGTTTGGCGCTGTGAGACGCCGGGGTCATTTTGCCACCAGAACGGAGCTCGAAAGAGTGTCCGCAAAGGCAAACCAACAAAATCTCTCGGCTGATTAACCGATCGGGTGTCGTACCTGGTCTAAAGGGCGGAAGGTCGGATGAAGTCGGATGTCGAACTCGTCCAGGACGTAAAAAAAGGAGAACGAAAAGCGTTCTCCGAGTTGGTGGTCAGACACCAACGCGCGTTGCTGAGACTGACATTACGGTTCACCCGCGAACAGGCTCTGGCCGAGGACATCGTGCAAGAAAGTTTCATCAAAGCATTCCAAAAGATCGATCTCTTCGAAGGCCGCTCGAGCTTCAAGAGTTGGCTTTATCAGATCGCGATGAACACGGCGAAGAACCGGTTCCGCGAGCGTCAAGCCGATCTGATCAACATCGAAGACACGCACGTCGGTGTGGATGCGGGAGCGGAATCGGGAATGGTCCGCAACGACATCGCGAAAAAGATCCGCGACGAAGTGGAGAGACTCCCGGAGAAACAGCGAATCGCGCTGACTCTGCGGGTGTTCGAAGATTTGAGCTTTAAGGAGATCGCGCAAATCATGGGTTGCCCGTACGACACCGCGAAGGCGAATTACAGGCACGCTCTTTTGAAACTGCGCGAGAGATTGGAACAGGAAGAATCAATCGAAGGC
>JAZKJB010000002.1:10518-19341 GCA_040384505.1 Bdellovibrionota bacterium
GGCATGGATTCATGAGCCAGCTGGAAGGCAACTGGGATGGAGCCGCGAAAGCGGACGCACCACGAGCCACGGAGGCAGAGCAGTGAAGAACAGGGATGAACGAGCCGGAAGCGCGGCACACGGCGCGCGCGGCCACACGGAGAAAGCGCATCACCGAGCGGAAAGCTTGTACAAAGCTGATTGGTGGGTCGAGCACCTCGAAGCTGAAATCGAGCCGAACCTCGCGGAGGATCTCGACCTCCTCCTGAAGAATTCGAAAGAAGATCACAAGATTCTCGCCAGCCTCAAGCGCACGCGCCAAGCCATCAAGGCTTCGGACGACGTCGCGATGCCCGAGAGCGGGCTCTACTACAACGACCTCCACAACAAGATCATGGCCGCGATCGATTTCGAGGAGATCCCCGAAACTCGCCGCGAAAAGTACGACGTCTCGATCCATGCGAAGTCGCGCCGGGCACCGACGTGGGCTTGGCAAGGCGCCGTCGGAGCAATGGGCCTCACGATGATGCTCGCGTTGATCACGTGGATGGGTCTCAAGGATGCCGCGAACGTGAATCAGGCTTCGCCGGCGATCGCATCGGTTCAAGCCGAAGAAAATACGGAACGCAGCCTCGCGAACGTGAGCGCATCGTTTTCGGACGACGTGAACGCTTTCGAGTCCGAGCAAGAAATCGTGGAAGAAGCCGCGATCCAGCTCTCGCAAGACCAGGTCGACGAGCTTTACCGCGCACTCCGCCAGTAAGCCGAAAGGTGCCAGGCACTTTTTCGAAACGCATCGCGCCACTTCGTGGGCGCGACGTGTTCCGAAAAAATGCCAGGCACCTCGGCAGTACCGACTTTTGACAAGTGTTCTCATGGAAAGAGAACGAAAGCTGCCAGACTGTTGGGTTCTTGTTAACATCAGGGCAGCATCGCTTCCAGGAGAACGTCCAGTGTCCTTCGCCAGGCACCTCTCGCATTTCATGATCGCGATTTTCATCGTCGTCGCGGCGCCTTTCGCGACCCTCGCGGCCGACGCCGTGACGCATTCGACTTCGAAAGAGCGTTCGCGCCTCGAGGAGCTCTTCATCTGGAAAGCATCGGAAGAGCTGAAGCTTCCACCTGCCGACGACACGAAGTTCACGGAGATCATCCAATCGTTGAACGTCAGCCGTCGCGCGGCCGGCGACGAGATGGATGCTGCAGTGAAGGGCCTCGGCGAAGCGAAGACGAAAATCGAAGCGGAGAAAGCCCTCGTCCGCCATCGCGCCGCCCTCAAGCAAGTTCAAAGCGTGCAGACGGCGGAGCTCGACAAACTCAAGCCGTTGCTCGGGCCCGAAAAACTCGCTCGTTATCTCGTCGTGAAAAACGCACTGCTGGAAAAGCTGAAGACCATGCTCTCGGCTCCAGCTCCCGCCGGCTCCCCGAAACCGGAATCCGAAGCGGCAAAGTAAGTTCTCACGTCGCTCGCGGCGCGTAGACTTCGAACGTCAACGCCGAATCACGAGTCAACGCCGAGAACTTCATTTCATATCCCTCGACGTCACGTGTGACGGGCTTCAACAAGCGGTTCATCAGAGAGACGTGATTCGTCTTCTTTTTTCCGCTTATCTCGAACTCGAAATTCAGAGTCGTGAGCTCGTCATCAGGGCCAGGGCCCGCGGGCTCTTGATAATCGATGAACCATTCTCCGGTTCCGATAAATCGAATTGTCGTTCCATCTGGAAGAGCGATGACGTCCTTTTCGCGCATCGTAAAGGACTGCGACCAGTCGACCTTTTTCACTCCGCCGCCTTCTTCAATTCCGCGACGGGGTCGTCGGACTTCTCGAGCGATTTGCAGAATTCGAGCATCTTCGAGAAGTCGCTACCGAGTTTCACGAACACTTTGTCGAACTGGCTCAGATCTTCGAAGTAGAGACGATAGTTGAGCAGGCGAGCGTTGTTCAGTTCTGCCGTCTCGAAGCGGGAGTAGGAATCCTTCGACGAAAGTTTCGGCTTCACCTCGGATTTGAACCGATCTTGAATCTCTTTGATCCTCGCCAAGCGTTCTTCATCCGAGAATTTCGGGCCTTTCGCCTTTTTCTCCGCGTACCACTCTTCGAGTGATTTCAGCTCGCGCTTCATGAATTCGGCGAAGACCTTGTCGTCTTCCGTATCTTTCTTCATGAGGGCGAGCGTCGGGCTCTGCGGACCTTCGCGTTTCAAGTAGTAGGCATCCGTTCCCTTGTTTCCGATGAACGTCGCGAGCCGCTCGTTGAAATCCGCTTCGCTCTTCACGAACAACGTCGCGTGGACCGTTTCATGGATGATCGTGTTCACGAGATCGTGATCCTTGTACGCGAGCATGCTCGAGAGAATCGGATCTCGAAACCAACCGAGCGTGCTGTACGCGGTGACGCCGCGAACGTAGGTATCGAGACCTTCCGCGCGTAGGGCCGCCGCTTCATCTTCCGCGCCTTTCGGCTCGAAGAATCCTTTGTAGGGCATCGCGCCGACGAGGGGATACTTCCAGAGGTGAGGTTTCAATTCGTCCTTCGGTGCCGCACTCACGACATAGGTGACGTACGGTCCGTCGAGTTGGACGTAGGAGGTGTAGTTCTTCGTCTTCGAGAGCCCGAGTTCGGCTTCAGCGAAAGCCCGTGCATCTTGCGCGAGCGAAAGCTTCCGCTTTTGGTCGTCGGTGAGCCGCGAGTCTTTGAGCGCATCTTCGACGGGGATTCGCTTGCGAAGGAGATTCGCCTGCGAGTAAGCACTCTTCGCGAGATACCCGATCTGACAGCCGCTAAGTAGCATCATGCAGAATAGGCTCAAGAGAAAGCGCAGGCGGAGCCGGGGCGACACTCCTAAAGGAACCATGAGAGGCCGATGCGTGCCATGTAGTCGATGGTTCTCGGTTCTTGCGCCAAGGGACGGCTCGTCCAAGCGTCGACTCCTGCTTTAAGCGACAGAGCTTGTGTGATCGCGATTTTGAAACCGGCGCCGGCGCTAGGCACGGTCGCGGGCGGATCTTCAGTCGTTCTAGTATTCCAATTTCCGTTCGTCGGGTCGACATATTGATCGACGATCCGCTTTTCCAAAATGTGCTGCGCTCCGACTTTGATGTACGGACGGAACACGCCGCCTTGTGCGCCCGCCGTGTAGACGAGATCGAGACCGACGGTCTTGTAATACATGTTCGTGACGTGCGAGATCGTCGCGGTCTGCGCCAGCACGCGGCGATTCCGTCCGTCGGTGTAGCTGAGCTCGAGTGCGGTCGCATCGCTGAAATAGTACGAAAGCGAACCCGTGACGCTCGACGACTCGTCGAACGATTCGACATCGATCACCGAGCGACGATAAGAACCCGACGCGCCGATTTCGAACATGCCGGCGTGGGCATCGTGACCCGTCGAGAGCACGACGAAGAACGTGAGGACGAGAGCGATCGCGAGGGCGAAAGAATTGGTCTTCATCTCTCTATATTAGCTCGAAGAAAAGAGAGCTTCGCGTCCAGAAGTCTCGAGGCGCCATAGCATCGAAGGCGAAAAACGAAGTGGACGTAAGTCCTAGGAAGAAATTGCCGCTTCAGTCCTGAGTTTCGGTCGGAGCTTCTTCTTCTCCGCGGTGACCGGCGTAGCGTGGGAGGATGTTCACGCTGAACGCGTAATAGATGTGGATCGAGCCATCGTCCTTCACCATCTCTTGCGGCGGATTCGGAAACTGCTGGGCATCCCGAAACGCTTGCACGGGAGCCGCATCGAGATTTCGCACACCGGAGCTCTCGTGGAGGATCGCCTTCGTGAAGTTGCCCTGCTTGTCGAGGAGGATCTCGAGCTTCGTCACCCAGGTCGCTCGGCCGTCGACGCGCTCGGTTCCCATTTCGACTCCGTAGACCACGGCCTTCGCGTAGTTCACCCAGCGGCTGCGGATCATCTCTTCGATTCGAGAATAGAAAGTGTAATAGAGGTGTCGATCCGTATTGAGTGCCGTGAAGTCGCCGAATTTCACGTCGTCGGGAAGCGATTCGCCGATCGTGGAAACGCCGCGCTCGATCGAGCCGAAGCGCGAGAAATCGAGCGGCCGCCCAGAATTGGATTTTTCTTTTTGCACGTTGCCGACGTCGATGTCTCCTTCGAGACTCGCAATTTCATTCTCGGCCATGCGCCGAAGGGAATTGTCGGGCGTGAAGTCGAGCTTGCGGCCGGTTTGTTTGCTCGGTTCCGCGCGAGTCGGTGTCTTTGCGGCACTCGCCCCGCCGCCACGATTCGTCGTCAGGCCAGAGGCACGCGCTTGCTGTTCGATGATGACGTTTTGTTCGTCCTCGGAAGCGAACCGTTTTTCGTTTTCTTTCTCCGTCAGGAGGTCTTTCGGCGCAGTTGCCGAACGTACGAAAGTTTTGTCGTCGAGATCGGGTTGGTGGGGCCGACGCGGGAGGCTCGGCGATTCGAGGAGATCGACGTAAGTCGTGTTTCGTGGAGCTTCAATCGGCGTCGCCACAGGAATGAGCAGCCACGCGAGGAAACTCACGTAGAGATGGACCAAAAAACTGATGTAGAGCGCTATAAGTATGCGAAAGTACCGCATATTTTAGATCATAGTCGGAACTTTGCGGGGTGTCCACGAACGTGACTCAAGTTGAAGCGATTTTCACCCGATGAGTCTCTCGGTGGGATTTGGGCGAGAGATGGGGGATAAATGAATAAAGTGAATAATGTCATCGACTTGAAGTCGCGTCGTCGTAGTGGAAACCAGACCGAGGTCCGGGGTCCCAGCGGTGGTGGAACGGTCGAGACAGCTGGTGTGGTCGACATGACCGAGCGCCGCAACCAGATCCTCGGCGACGAGCGACGCAAAGTCCGTCGGACGATCCTCACCGAGTTCATCGGTGCTTTCACCGTCGTCCCCGAACGTGGCCTTCAAAAGGTCGCACTCTATGACATCTCCGACAACGGCTGCTCGTTCGACACGAATTTCGCCGACGGCCAACTCAAGGTCGGCGATGAAGTCGCGATGCGCGTCTACATGAATCATCAGACGTATTTCCCGTTCGTCGTGCGAGTGAGCAACGCTCGCTCGATCGACGAAGAAGGCGTTCATCGCCATGGTGCCAGCTTCGTTAAAGGCACCGTCAACGACGTCGCACTTCATCATTTCGTGAAGTTCATCGAAACCGTCAGCGCTTCGCTGCAGACCGACACCGGCGACGTGATGGTCTCGGGACTCAAGCGCTAACGCCGAAAAAATCGGTTTTCCGTTCCAGTTTCGGTTTGGGGTTCCCGTTTCTGTTCGGTTTGCCCGTTTTCGAAGCGAATTCCAGAACTAACCGGGAACCTGAAAACCGAACCGGAACGGAAACGCCAAACGGAAACGGAAACGGAAAACCGATTCTCCCGATCCGAAATATGCCTGTACATCCAAGCTTGTGTGTCATGTGATGAGGGAACGGCGCTCGACTGGACTGGTCGTGAGACCAGCCCGTCGGTGTGACCGGAGGCCACGGCGATCCATCGATTGGAGCGCATCACCAACGTGGCCCGCTCAAGGAGGATCGAGTGGCCCTACCCCCGGGACGCGAAGGCGCAGTCCGTAAAATCGTCGTCGATACCAACGTCATTCTCTTCGATGCCCTCGCGATCAAGAAGTTCCGCGGCGCCGACATTCACATCCCGATCTCCGTGATCGAAGAAATCGACAGATTCAAACGCGATCTCGGCGAGAACGGCCGCAACGCTCGTCAGTTCAGCCGCTTCATCGATCAACTCCGTGCCCAAGGCCCCTTGAGCAAAGGCGTCGAGATCGAGGATGCGAAGTCGATCGTCTACGTGAACAGCGATTTCGAAGTCGAAGGCATGCCGAAGGAGCTCGATCGCGAGAAAGCGGACAACCGCATCTTGTCGACCGCACTCGCTCTTCAGAAAGCATTTCCGACTTCGACCGTCGAGCTGATCACGAAGGACATCAACCTCCGGATCAAAGCCGACGTCTTCGGCGTGAACGCGAAGGACTACGAGCCCGAGCGTGTCGACATCGAAGAGATGTACGACGGTCATCGCACGGTCGACGTCGAACCAGACATCATCAACAACTTCTACAAAGACCGCATCATCACCGGCGATACGTTCGGCCTCTTGGCGAACCAGTACGTCGTGATGAAAGACATCTCGAATCCGAATCACAGCGCGATCGGGCGAATGAGCGAAAAAGACGGCGGCATCGTGCCGTTGATCTCGCCGACCGAAAGCATTTGGGGCATCCACCCGAGAAACGTCGAACAAACTTTCGCGATGGATTGCCTTCTCAACGACGAGATCTTGTTCGTCTCGCTCGTCGGAAAAGCCGGTACGGGAAAAACTCTGATGGCGCTCGCCGCGGGTTTGTACAAGACGCTCGATGAAGGACGCTTCCAACGCTAGCTCGTCTCGCGGCCGATCTTCCCGATGGGACGCGATCTCGGCTATCTGCCCGGCGACGTCGAGCAGAAGTTGAATCCTTGGATGCAGCCGATCTTCGACAACGTCGAATTCTTGATGGGTGCCGATAAGAAGGCCGCCGGCCGCGCGCAGGAGTTGATCAATCAAGGCATGCTCAACATCGAGCCGCTCACGTACATTCGCGGTCGCTCGATCCCGAACCAGTACTTGATCGTCGATGAAGCGCAGAACCTGACTCCGCACGAGATCAAGACGATCGTGACCCGAGCCGGCCAAGGAACGAAAGTCGTCCTCACCGGTGACGCCTATCAGATCGACAACCCGTACGTCGATTCCGCTACTAGCGGTCTCACGTACTCAGTCGAGAGATTCAAGGGCCAACGAATCGCTTCACACGTCACACTGACGAAGGGTGAGCGTTCGGAGCTCGCGGAACTCGCAGCTAATATTCTTTAAGTCGAATCGACACGGGGCCGCGTTCAGCAGCCCTTATTGACATAATATATCGCCGCTGGTGATAACGAGGTCCCGAAGGAGTATTTCGATGACCAATCCCAAAGTCGTTAGCTTTCATTACACGCTCAAAGATGCGAAGGGCCAAACTCTCGAATCGTCCGTCGGTGACGATCCGATGAGCTACCTCGAAGGCGTCGGACAGATCATTCCGGGCCTCGAGAGCGCGATGAGCGGAATGAAAAAGGGCGACAAGAAATCCATCGAGGTAAAAGCGGCGGAAGCTTACGGCGACTACGAAAAAGATCTCGTCGTTCAAGTTCCGCGCGCGCAGATTCCCAAAAAAGACGTCGCCGTCGGTGACCAGTTCCACGCGGACTCGGGTCATGGCCACACGCAAGTCGTTCTCGTCACCGACGTGAGTGACGAGCACATCACCGTCGACGGCAATCATCCTCTCGCGGGCCAAGATCTCCACTTCGACGTCGAAGTCATGGACGTGCGCGAAGCTTCGAAAGAAGAGTTGGAACACGGCCACGCCCACGGTCCCGGCGGTCATCACCACTGAGCACGCTTCGTATTGAAGAATTTCGAAATTAAGCAAAGGGACCCGAGTGGGTCCCTTTTGTTTGCAGGAAAATCAGCCCTTCGTGCTCACGCGATAAACGGATGCGAGCTCGCCGCGGATCTTCACTTTGAACAGCGTTTCGACGGCGACCGATGGATTCGCGCGTGCGGCTTTCGCGAACGCTTCGTCATCCGATGTCAGGAAAACACCTCGCCACGGGCGATCGGGGTCGCGGAACTCGAGGCTCTTGCGGATCAAATCCGTGTAGAGCTCGGCATTCGTCGTTTTGCTGCCGAATTGTTTTCCGAAGGGGAGATTCGCGAGCGTGAGGGTGACGTTCGCGTTCTCGAGCTTCGCTTGGCGAACGTCGCCTGCACGAATGTCGGATTCGATGACGTGCTTCAAGTTGGCCTTCGCGATCTTCGCGGCGCTAGGGTCAATGTCGAAGCCGATGAGATGCGCGCTCGGTGCGAAGGCGTGTGCTTCCGCGAGCAAAGTTCCCGAGCCACAGGTCGGATCGAGAACGATGTCGTCGTTACGAACCATCGACGCGAAAGCGATCGCAGCAGCGACGGGCGGCGGGAGTGAGCCGCGGCGTTCTTCTTCGCGAGCTTCGCGTCCGTCGGCATCGCGGGCCTTTTTCACGGGCAGACCGAAGTACCAGTCTTGGTCGATGCAGAACATCCAGACTTCGTCTTCGATTCCGTCTTCCATGACGGCGCCACGTTCTTCGAGTTCGCGTACGAGGTAGCGGCTGAGATCCTGGCGATTGAAATGCCGACCGGCGATGCTGACGACGAGCCGGCGAGGGCCGAGCTCTTTCACGGCGTCGGCCATCACTTGAAGCTGCCGCTTCGAGATCTTGTATCGGCCATAGGCCGGGCACTTCAAAACCATTTCGGCGACACGAGATTTTTCGAAAGCCGTTTCGTCCTTCGCTTGGCCGATGAACAACAAGTCGTGATTGCGTTGGAGACGATCGAAGACTTTTTGATCGCGTGCGATCGCCCCGATGTAATTCAATTCGCGCTGAAGTGTCTTCGACAAGCCAGGAGGGCATTGCAAGAGCCAGCCTGCTTTTAAAGGCAGGTCTTCGGTAACCGTAGCGGTAGCCGTTCGGGGCACCCGTTTCCGTTCGGTCGTCGGGTTTCCGTTTGATGCGAGAGAATTTTTCTTAGGGCGAGTGTCGGTCGCCGTATTCGCAGATCGCGAGGGGAGGGGCCGTGAGTCATTCGAT
Source organism: Bdellovibrionota bacterium (assembly GCA_040384505.1). Lineage (GTDB taxonomy): Bacteria > Bdellovibrionota > Bdellovibrionia > Bdellovibrionales > JAMPXM01 > JAZKJB01. The sequence goes on from JAZKJB010000002.1 coordinate 19,168, forward strand.
TTTGTTTCGGACGAGCGGCGAGGGCGTGTGTCTTTGGTGTGCGTCTTCGTAGGTCTCGTTTCCGGTTTCGAGGGGGCGGCGGCCTTCGTGATTTGCGGAGGTTTCTTTTTCGGTTTCGCGATCGTGCTGGGGTCGACGACGCGAACTCCGGCGCCGGCGAGGAGAGCCTCGAGG
>JAZKJB010000003.1:0-4260 GCA_040384505.1 Bdellovibrionota bacterium
CTATCTCTGCCTCCTCGATTCACGCGCGCGTCTCGTGCTCGGACGAGTCGGAGACGAGACGCGTCCCGCTCAGCATCTCCTCGAATCCCTCGGCTTCACGTATTTGCACGAAGTCGATCCGTTCGACGGCGGGCCTCACTACGGAGCGAATCTGGCGGACATCGAGCTCGTGAAAAACGGCAAATGGTCGAAGCTCGCCATCGCCGAAAAAGGCGCTTTCGCGAGTCGCGCGTTCGTCGGACTCAAGCGAGACGGTGAGTTCAGAGCGGTCTTCACGGCGTACGATCATCAAGACGGAGCGGTGCAGGTTCCTGCCGGTGTGAGCAAAGTGCTCGAGGCGGAAACCGGCGAAAAGATTTTCTACTCGGCGACATGAATCCCGGAGAGGTGCTGACATGAGCGAAAACAAACCGATTCCGTACCTTGGCGATTATATCGAGGGCCGCTTCATCGTTCCCGATCGAGCGGACGGCGAATTCAAGAACACGTCTCCATCGGATCTCAAAGACGAGATCATGGTCGTCGAGTATCGCTACGATCACGTCGTTCGTGCATGTGAGGCCGCGAAGAAAGCGTTCGTTCCTTGGGCGCGCCTTCCCTTCGAAAAACGAAAAGAATATCTCCATCGCTTGAAAGAGCTCTACATAACGAAAACGCCCGAGCTCGCCGAAGCGATCGCGCGCGATTCCGGAAAACCGCTCTGGGAATCGAACACCGAAGTGAAGGCGATGATCAGCAAGATCGACATCACTCTCGACGTCTCGATGAAGCTCATCCAGGACGAACACGTCAAAGATGCTTTGCCTGGCGTAGAAGGAGTCATCCGACATCGTCCGCGTGGCGTGATGGCCGTTCTCGGGCCGTTCAATTTCCCCGGTCACTTGGCCAACGGACACATCGTGCCGGCGCTCGCGACCGGGAACACCGTGGTCTTCAAGCCGTCCGAGCTGACTCCCGCCGTCGGCCAAGTGATGGCGCAGATTTTCCACGAGGCCCAATTTCCTCCGGGAGTGTTCAACCTCGTTCAGGGTCCCGCCGAAACGGGTAAGCGACTCGTCAGCGACGAAAAAGTCGATGGCATTCTCTTCACCGGATCCTACGAGACCGGCCAGAAGATCAAGTCGGCGACGTTCGAGCATCACTGGAAGATCTTGGCTCTCGAAATGGGCGGGAAGAACGCCTCGATCGTTTGGGATGACGCCGATCTCGACAAAGCGATTTACGAATCCACGATCGGCGCGTTCGTGACCGCAGGTCAGCGTTGCTCGGGAACGAGCCGCTTGATCCTCCATCCGAAGATCGCGGAAAAATTCATCGAGAAATTCTACGACACCGCGAAGAAGCTCACGATCGGCTACTGGAAAGACAGCGTTTTCATGGGTCCGCTCATCAATCAAGACGCGGTCGAAAAGTATCTGCGCTTTCAAGAAATCGCGCAGCGTGAAGGTGCCGAACGGTTGATGCGCGGCAAAGTTCTCGATACCGGTCGAAGCGGCTACTACGTCACGCCAAGCATCTGCCTCGTGAAAGAGTTTCGACCGGACTCGGTCTACCAAAAATCTGAAATCTTCGGACCGAACGTCGCCATTTATCAAACGGACGATTTCAACGAAGCACTCAAGATCAACGAGTCGACCGGCTTCGGCCTGGTGACGTCGGTCTTCTCGAAAAAGCGCGAGCTTTACGAAGAAGCTTCGCTACGCGCACGCACGGGTCTCGTGAACTGGAACCGCACGACGAATGGCGCGAGCTCGAAGCTTCCCTTCGGTGGCATCGGGAAATCGGGCAACGACCGTCCGACGGCCCACTTCGCCGTTTACTATTGTACGATTCCGGTCGCGAGCTTGGAAGATACGGGATCGTTCGATCCGAAAGCCCTCCTTCCAGGCGTGACGTACGAGCCTTTGAGTGGTCCGTCGAAATGAAAAGCTTCATACGTGCGTTGCTCGTCATCGTCTTGCTCGTCGCGATCGGCGCCGTCGCGGGGTACATGAGTCTTCAGGCGTTCCTGAAAACTCCGGCCTCGAGCTCGGCGGAAGTCGTCGTCTTCGAAGTCAGCCCCGGCCAATCGTTCAAAGCCGTCGTCCGCGGTCTCGAGTCGCAAGGCTTGATCAAGAATGCTCGCGTTCTCGAGCTTTACACGCGTTTCACGACCGGCGGTCCGATCGTGAAGGTCGGCGAGTACGCGATCCCGAGAAATGCGAACCCGATCGAGATCATGGGCATCATCCGCTCCGGGAAGAGCATCGAATACCCGGTGACCGTAGCAGAGGGTTACAACATCTTCGAAGTCGCGGACGTCGTCGAGCGCGCGAAGATCGCATCGAAAGAAGAGTTTCTCGCGCTCGTTCGCGACAGAAAACTCGTGAAGGAATTGACCGGAGAAGAGCGCGCGAGCCTCGAGGGATATCTCTTTCCCGAAACGTACAACGTCACGAAGTTCACGGGCCCCGTCGGACTCATCCGGATGATGGTCGCACGGTTCAACGAGAACTACGCGAAGGCGACGGAAGGCGTGACGACCACGCTCTCGAAGCACGAGCTCGTCACGCTCGCGAGCATCATCGAAAAAGAAACGGGCGCTCCCGAAGAGCGTCCGCTCATCTCGTCGGTCTTCCACAATCGCCTGAAGCTCAACATGAAGCTTCAAACCGATCCGACGGTCATCTATGGTGTGTGGGAGAAAACGGGTGTGTGGAACAAGAACATTTCACGCGCCGATCTGCTGACGCCCAATAGGTACAACACCTACACGTTCTCGGGGCTTCCCTACGGTCCGATTTCGAATCCGGGATACGAAGCCTTGCGCGCGGCCTTCGTGCCGGCCGAGAGCGACTTCTTGTTCTTCGTCAGCAAGAACGAAGGAACGCACGTCTTCTCGAAGGACTTCGGAGCCCATCAAAAAGCCGTGAACGATTTCCAGGTGAATAAGAGCGCCCGCGAAGGAAAGTCGTGGCGCGATTTGAAGAAGCGGCCCAAGGCCGCCGCTCAACAGAAATAACTTATCGAACGATGCGCTGGAAGCCGCCGGCGCTTTGATCGTAATTGTAAACGTTGAGTCGACCGACGAGATTCGTGTCGAAGCTGGGTGCCAAGATCTCGGGGCGTCCGTCGCCGTCGATGTCGTCGATCACGAGGTTGGTCGCTTTGCCGTTGAAGCTGAAGTAACCGTCTTTTGCATCGGCGATCTCGATCTTCTCGACGAGCCTCTGACTTCCGTTTTCCGTCATTTCAAAAATTTCGAGCGCGAGAGAGTCGCGAGTCTTGACCTTCGCGACGGTGAACATGCGGTCGTCTCCGGCGAGATTTCCTTTCGCCGTCGAGACGATGACTCGGAAGTCCTTCACGAAGGTGCCACGCACGGAGGTGCGGACTTCCGGATGAAGAGTGACGACCAGCATTCCCGCGAACATCGTCGAGAGGATGATGCGTGTGAGGCGATAAAGAAGGTCGCCCTTCTTCTTTGCTTCCGGCGGGCTGAAGTTCGTCTTGGTCATCTGAGGACTCCTTGGAGAAAGACGCTACTGCCCCTCATTCACTACAAACGACGTTCCACATAAGACGGACTTCGGGATCGATAAAACCAAGCATTTTCAGCAACTTGACTAGCGACCCTCCCTGTCGGTTTTGTAGACAGCTGTGAGGCTACGGTGTCGCAGATCGGCACGCATTGGGGTAAGTGGGCGTCATCTCCAGGGAAAGCGGGACTCGGAGGCCTGCATCGGCGACGGGTCCTCGACGAGAAGTTCGACAGGCTCAGACCGCTCTGGTTGGCGTGTCGCAGACCTCTCGCTATGCTTCTCGCATGGCGCAGACTCCGTTCGACGAATCATTCCGAAGCGAATTCTACCGACTGCTCGAAGCCAGACGCTCGATCCGTAAGTACAAAACGGACCCGATTCCTCAGGACGTTCTCGATCGCGTGATCGCGGCCGGTCTTCAGGCGCCCTCGGGAAAGAACCGGCAGAACTGGCGCTTCTACGTTTTGCGTGGAGCGAAGCGCGACGAGTATCTCGCGTACTCGAAAAAGACCTGGCTCGGCGTGAAGGACGTTCTCGAAAAAAGACTCAAACCCTCGCTGTATCAGTTCACCGAACGCTTCTTCTTCACTCTCGGCGACGCACCCGTCGTGATCCTCTGTTATTCGATGAACGACGCGGAAGAGCGCTATCACACGAGCATCGGCAGTGTGTACATGGCCGTGGAAAACATGAACCTCGCGTGCTTCGCCGAAGGACTCGGCTGTTGCACGATGGGCGC
>JAZKJB010000004.1:0-3023 GCA_040384505.1 Bdellovibrionota bacterium
TGTCCTCGTCACTTTCGGTGACCGCGACGTGATAGAACAGATTCGGTCGATAGAAACCGCGAATGTGGCGATCCGGTTCGCGGAGTTCGAGGGCGCGCACGATATCTTCGAGGACGATCGGCGTCGCACTCGCGGTGAGCGCCAAGATCGGCGTCTCGGGCTTCAGCTTCCGGAGCAAATCGAGTTTGTGATAATCGGGTCGGAAATCCGGGCCCCACTGCGAAACGCAGTGGGATTCGTCGATCGCGAACATGCCGACGTCTTGAGTGACGAGCCAATCCGCGAAGCCGGGTTTCTGAACTCGTTCGGGTGAAAGATAGAGAACGTAAGTTCCACCGCGACGGATCCCTTGGAACACTTCGCGCTTTTCCGGGATCGTCTGACCGGAGTGCAAGCACCCGGCGGGAATTCCGAGGGCGGTGAGCCCACGAACTTGGTCTTCCATCAACGCGATCAAAGGAGAAATGACGATCACGAGGCGATTCAACACGACGGCAGGAAGTTGGTAACAGAGACTCTTGCCTCCGCCCGTCGGCATTACCGCGAGAGTGTCTTTCTCGGCGACGATGCTCTCGATGATCCCGCGCTGACCTTTGCGAAACGAGGTGAGCTTGAACCGCGCTAGCGCAGCATCGAGATCCGCGGCGACAGGCTTCGGTCCCTGACGGCGGGCAGCTGCGCTCTCGATCGAGCTCGGGGGCATGAAGACCTCTGGATGCGTGTTGAAAAAGTTCATACAAGCCTTACCGCATGCAAATCGTTTTCACACGCGGAAGTCGCACCGATGAGGACTTTGGGGCGCCGTGGATCCGACGCCCGGCTTTCTATTCGATTACAGTCCGAGCATTCGCACGATCAATGGCGAACCACGTCGTCGTACGATGTCTTGCCACTTTTTCGCCCTAGTCGACCCGGGCTTTTGCTCGTGCCGAAGTACCCGATTCCTGCCGCCGCCGCGAGCCCCAGGCCGGTCACGATCAAACCCGTCGCGATCGGATGAAGAACGGCCGACGTCGCGACACTCGATTTCTTCACGCGGTGAAGTTCTGATTGGACGCCGTGAGCTTCGCCGCCTTTGCGAGGTGTGCGAAAGAGACCAGGATGCTGTCCCACTTCGTCGAGACGGGCGTTGGATTGCTTATCCTCCATCATCATGCGCTCCATGATGAGATCCGTAAGGCGCGGCATGAAAGTCTCCATGAGTTGGAACATTTTCGCCGAGCCGCCGACGAAGACGTCGCGCTTCGCATGCACACAGCATTCGAGAATCGCGTTCGCGACGACTTCGGGTTCGTACACCGGGGCCGTGTGTGCCGGATGATGCTGCATGTGGTTCACCGCATGTTCGGTGTATGGAGTGTTGATGGCCGCCGGTTTGATCAACGTCACCGAAACCGGGATCGACTCCGCCTCGAGCTCCATGCGGAGCGAATCGGTATAGGCCTTCACGGCATGTTTGCTCGCGCCGTACATACCTTGCAGCGGAATCGCACGCTCGGAGAGGACGCTTCCGATGTTGATGATCGCACCACCGGACTCGCGCATCGCCTTGAGGGCCGAACGGCAACCGTAAACGACGCCCCAGAAATTCGTTTCGAAAAGGCGGCGCTTTTCCTCGAGAGGAACTTCCCAGCTTTTTCCGTAAACGCTGACACCCGCGCTGTTGATCCAGCTATCGATGCGGCCGAACTCGCGAAGGGCGCGATCGGCGACTTGCTGTACGGCTTGCGGATCCGCGACGTCGCATTCGACCGCGACCGCGATCGCACCCGCCGTCGTCAGCTCACCGCAAATTCGATCGAGCACGCTCTTGTTTCGCGAGGCGAGAACGAGCTTCGCTCCACGCTTCGCGGCTTCGCGAGCGGTCGCGAGGCCGATGCCGCTCGAAGCTCCGGTGATGACGACGACTTGTTCCTTCAGTGGTTTCAATTTGATGCTCATGGGACTCTCCTGTTGATGTTTTTCGTTGGAAGGGTTCTCGAGACAAACAAAAGGCCGACCCGATGGTCAGCCCTTTGCCGTGCGCTAGTTGGCGTTTCGCGCGTTTAGATTCCGGTGCGTCCGCTGCCGACACCAGTACGGCGACCGTTGGTCACGGCACGGTAAGCGAACAGCAAGAGCATCGCGCCGACCACGCTCGCGATGAAACCGGCGGGATCACCCGTCCGATACCAGCCGAAAGCCTGACCGAGATAGCCCGCGAGGACCGAACCGACGATACCGAGAACCACCGTCATGATGAATCCCGCGGGATCGCGACCCGGCATGAGAGCGCGAGCGACGAGACCGATGACGAAGCCGATGATGATCATCCATAGAACCGACATTTACATTCCTCCTGTACGAGCGTTGAACTCTTGAACCCGCACAGGATGACACCGGCCGCTTGCCCGGTCGTCGTTGCAACCTTGTGTTTCATTGAAGAGATCGCAACGATTGACGCCCGAAGGTGAACCAGGGTCTCATTGGGACGTTAAAAGCACCTCGAAGGAGAACGATTATGATTCGCTCGGTCCTCAGCACGTTCGTCGTCGCAGCCCTCTTCATTGCTTCCTCGGTTTACGCGCAAACCCCCGCACCGATTCTGAAGCGCACGGCTCCTGGTGAACCGCCCGCGATGGGAACAGGCGAGCCGCGAAATCCGACTCCGAACGTCCAAGGCACGATCATGATGCCGAAAGTTTTCTTCGTGGAACCGAAAGACGGCGCGACAGTGAAGAGCGACGTCACTCTCAAGTTCGGAATCGAAGGAATGAAAGTGAGCAAAGCCGGCGATACGACTCCCGGCACCGGCCATCACCATCTCGTGATCAACGCCAAACCCATCGAGAAAGGCGAGCTCGTCCCGACCGACGACAACCATCGCCACTTCGGCTTGGGCCAGACCGAAGCGAAAGTCACGCTCCCGAAGGGCACCCACACCCTCACGCTCCAATTCGCCGACGGCAATCACTTGTCCTACGGCCCCGCCCTCAGCCAAACGATCACCATCACGGTGAAGTGAAGGGTACGGACACACTTTT
>JAZKJB010000005.1:0-5639 GCA_040384505.1 Bdellovibrionota bacterium
AATCGATGTCTTGCCATCCGAAGACGACCGTCTCGTAGCCTTGCGGAACTTCTTCTTCCTTCAATCTCGGGTGTTCGACTTTGTTCGTGATCACCCAAGCGCCGCGCTCGGTGATCAAGATTTCCGCGACGCCGATCTCGTTGGTCATGATGACCGAAGAGCTTCCGCCGCAGGTCGCCCAGGCCCACCAGTCGACACCGCGAAGGCGAAGTCCGGTAAGCCCTTCGGAAGACAGCGCACGACGGACGTCCGTGAGTTTCCGCTCGAGCTCGCTCACGACTTCCAGCCCTCGTCGATTTTCACCGCACGAAGCTCGGCCGCTTTTTCTTCCGGTTGGCTGTCGTTGACGAACATTCCGGCGGCGAGCTCGGTACCCGCGAGAAACTTCAATTTATCGCTCGTTCTCAGTGGCGGAAACGTTTGGAAGTGCGCGTGCACACCTTCGTGTTTTCCGCCGTCGGTCGGCGCCTGGAAAAGCGCGAGAAGATACGGGAAAGGTTTGCTCCAGAGCGCATCTTGCTTCATCAGGAGTGTCTTCAAGGTGATCGCGAGATCGCGAAGCTCTTCTTTCTTCAGCTCGTAGAGATAACGAACGGGACGACGAGGCATGACCCACGTCTCGTAGGGATAGCGCGCGCAAACGGGAACGAAGGCCGCCGTGTGCTCGCCCGACGCGATCATTCGGCGAGAATCTTTCTCTTCGTTCGCGAGCATGTCTTGCAAAAGTCCGCGTCCGTTTTTCACGAAGTACGCCGCTTGATTCTCGACCATTTTCGCCGGCTGCGAAGGAACGAAAGGATAGGCATAGATTTGACCATGTGGATGATGGAGAGTGACGCCGACTTCCACTCCCCGATTCTCGAACGGGAGGACGTACTTGATCTCGGGTCGTGCGCCGATTTCCTTCGTTCGATCCGCGATGACCTCGAGGACGAGCGTCACTTCGTCCAGAGTCATGTTCGCGAGGGACGTGTCGGGATCCTGCGAAAAAACGACGACTTCACAAACTCCCATCGCGGGTTCCGTCGGGACGGTCAACATCGGCGCAGGCGTTTCGCTCGCGTTCATCGAAAGCGACGGAAACAGATTTTCGAAGACGGCCATTTGATAATCGCCGGTCGGAAGCTCCGTCGGGAACTCCGGAGTCTTCGTCACCATGAGGGGAGAGTATTCTTTCGGCGGAAGAAATGTTCGGTTCTGGCGATGACTCGCGTAAGCGACCCATTCTCCACGAAGCGGATGCCAGCGAAGATGCGATCGCCCGGTGATCGGCTCGTGTGGCGGATTCGTGGGCACGATGCCTTCTGATATCGGCTTCTGTGAGTACAACAACAGATGCCGTCCATCCGGTTTCACGAGGTCTTTTCGGTACACCTTGAGCCTCCAAAACGAACTAAAGCGACGTGGGATAAGAAGCGTGGGAAAGCGTCTGTCGTCAAGGGCATGCCGCGCGGCGCCCGGATCATCCCACCCTCTTGCTTGAGTAATTACCCCATGCTACCGACACCCAAATCTCTAGAGGGGGAATCAGCTATGTCGAAGGCAAAATCCGTTTCGAAGTTCGTCGTCGCGATGTGCGCATTCGTCGCGGTCGCCACGCTCGGCTGCACGAAAAAAGAGACGACCGACGACGCCGCTGGAACCGACTCGCAAGCGACCACCGCGAAAGTCGTGGGCTTTTCCCAAATCGGCGCCGAGAGCGCATGGAGAAGTGCCGAAACCAAGTCGATTCAGGACGAGGCAAAAAAGCGCGGTGTCGATCTTCGCTTCTCGGATGCTCAACAAAAACAAGAAAACCAGATCAAAGCTCTGCGCGCGTTCATCGCACAGAAAGTCGACGCGATCGTTCTCGCTCCGGTCGTCGAAACCGGCTGGGAGCCCGTCCTGAAGGAAGCGAAAGCCGCTTCGATCCCCGTCATCCTCGTCGATCGTGGCATCGCGACGTCCGACGATTCGCTCTACACGACACTCATCGCTTCCGATTTCGTCGAAGAAGGCCGCATGGCCGCGAAGTGGCTGACCGAGAAGATGAAAGGCAAAGCGCAGATCGTCGAGCTCCAGGGCACGCCGGGCTCGGCTCCCGCGAACGATCGTAAAGCCGGCTTCGCCGAAGCGATCAAAGACAAACCCGACATGAAAATCATCAAGTCGCAGACGGGCGAGTTCACCCGCGCGAAGGGCAAAGAGGTCATGGAGGCCTTCCTCAAATCGGAAGGTAAGAAAATCCAAGCCGTCTACGCTCACAATGACGACATGGCTCTCGGCGCGATCCAGGCGATCGAAGAAGCCGGACTGCAACCGGGCAAAGACGTGATCCTCGTTTCGGTCGACGGCGTGAAGCCGGCGTTCGAGGCGATGGTCGCGGGTAAACTCAATGCGACCGTCGAGTGCAATCCCCTTCTTGGTCCCGCGGTCTTCGATGCCGCCGAACAGGTTTGGGCGGGAAAAACCGTTTCCAAGAAGACCGTCGTGAAAGATCAAGTGTTCGACGCCTCCGTCGCGTCGACCACGATCGAAACCCGCCAGTACTGAGACGTCCACCATGGTTCTCGAGGCCCAAGGACTCACGAAGACCTTCCAGGGTGTCGTCGCGTTGAGCGACGTCGCTCTCCGTTTGCGTGCGGGCGAAATCCATTCGCTCATGGGCGAGAACGGTGCAGGAAAATCGACGCTGATCAAACTCCTCTCCGGACTTTACTCTCCCGATCGCGGAACCATTCGGCTCGAAGGACGAGAAGTGCGGCCGACGTCGAACAACGACGCGCAGAAGATCGGCATCAGCACGGTCTTCCAAGAAGTAAACTTGATTCCCACGATGACGGTCGCCGAAAACGTCTTTCTCGGTCGCGAGCCGAAAAAATGGGGTCGCATCGATTGGAAAGCGATGCGTGAAGGCGCTCGACGCGCGCTCGCGCGTCTCGAGGTCGACATCGACGTCGATCGCCAGCTCGAAGACTACCCGATCGCGATCCAACAGATGGTCGCGATCGCGCGAGCACTCGACTTTGATGCGAAAGTTTTGATCCTCGACGAGGCGACCTCTTCTCTCGATCGCGACGAAGTCGAACGCTTGTTCACGGTCCTTCGGGGCCTGCGCAAACAAGGACTCGCGATCGTCTTCATCTCGCACTTCCTCGATCAAATTTATGAAATCTGCGACCGCGTGACCGTCCTTCGAAATGGTCACTTCATCGGAGAATGGACGACGGCGGAGCTCTCGCGGACGGAGCTCATCGCGAAAATGATGGGCCGCGAACTTCTCGCGGCCGAAAAAGCCGTCGCAGCGGAAACTGACGAAGTGAAACGCGTGAAGCCGTGGCTCGAGTGCAAAGACTTCGGCCGCGGAGCCGCGATCCAGCCTTTCGAGCTCGAAGTCCGCCCTGGAGAAACTCTCGGTCTCGCGGGCCTCTTGGGTTCGGGTCGAACCGAGATCGCTCGCCTTCTCTTCGGTCTCGACTCCGCCACGTCGGGATCGATGACGATCGACGGCGAACCCGTGAAGTTCTCGAATCCGGCGGATGCGATCGATCGCGGTTTCGCGATGGCTCCTGAAGACCGCAAGACGCAGGCGATTTTTCCTCAACTCAGTGTGCGTGAGAACATCATCTTGGCGTTGCAGAATCAGCGCGGCTGGGCTCGCGCGCTTTCGCGTGACGAACAAGACCGAATCGCCGATCAGTTCATCAAAGCCATGGGCATTCGCGCGTACGATGCCGAGCAGCCCATCGAAACTTTGAGCGGCGGCAACCAACAGAAAGCGATTCTCGCGCGCTGGCTCGCTCTCGATCCGCGTCTCTTGATTCTCGACGAGCCCACGCGCGGGATCGACGTCGGCGCCAAGGCCGAAATCTTGAAACTGATCCACGAACAGGCGAACAAAGGGAAATCGGTCGTCCTGATCACGAGCGAGCTCGAAGAGCTCGTGCGCGTGAGCGATCGGGTCGCGGTATTGAAAGATCGCCGCAAGATCGGCGAGCTCGCGGGGTCGCAGCTGACCGAGCAAGCGATCATGTCGACCATCGGGGAAGCACCATGATCCGCTCGATCTCACGCTCTGGACTCGTCTGGCCACTCGCGACCCTGCTCGCGATTCTCGTCTACAATGCCTTCGTGAATCCCACTTTCTTCGCGGTCGAGATGAAGAACGGTCAGCTCTACGGAAGCGTGATCGACATCTGCTTCCGCGCAACTCCGCTGATCTTGGTCGCGCTCGGAATGACTCTCGTGATCGCAACAAGCGGAGTCGATCTTTCCGTCGGCGCCGTCGCGGCACTCTCAGCTTCGAGTGCGGCGCTCGGCTTCGCACAGGGCCTCGGCTGGGAAGGGGCACTCGCGCTCGCACTAGGAGTCGGACTCGTCGTCGGCTCGCTGAATGCTCTCTTGATCGCGGGCTTCGGGCTTCAGCCCATCGTCGCGAGCTTGATCGCGATGGTCGCGGGCCGTGGCGTGGCGCAACTCCTCGTCGACGGGCAGATCGCAACTCTGAGCGATCCTTCTTATCTTTGGATCGGAACAGGTGGGGCCTTTGGTCTACCGTTCAGCTTGTGGCTCGCATTGATCATGATCGTCGTCCTCGCTCTTTTGACCCGCAAGACTTCGGCGGGGCTCTTCGTCGAAGCCGTGGGTTCGAACGCGACCGCGAGCCGCTACATCGGCCTTTCGGTTTCGCGTGTGAAATGGTTCGTGTATGCGCTCGCCGGTCTCATGGCCGCATTGAGCGGGGTCGTGATGAGCGCGAACATTCGCGCCGTCGACGTCAACAATCTGGGCCTCTTCCTCGAGCTCGATGCGATCTTGGCCGTCGTCATCGGTGGCACGCGCCTCACCGGTGGTCGCTTCACTTTGCTCGGTAGCGCACTCGGTGCGCTGATCATCCAAACCGTCGCGACGACGATCAACACGCAAGGTGTCGCCGTCGAGCTGATGTTGATGGTGAAAGCAGCGGTCGTGATCGCGATCTGCCTCGCGCAGTCGGATCGCCTGCGAATACGAGTCCGGAAAGCCCGCCTCCAACCCGAGATGAAAGCCGCATCATGAATCGACTTTCTCGCAGCCAAGCTTCGCTTCTCGCTACTGTTTTGATCGCGGTCTTGCTCGTGATCGGAGCCGCGCTTCGTTACAAAGGATTTTTGAGTCTCCCGGTCTTCATGAACCTCGTCGACGACAATGCTTTTCTCGGGATCGCCGCGATCGGGATGACGTTCGTGATCTTGTCGGGCGGCATCGACCTCTCGGTGGGCTCGATGATCGGATTCACTTCGATCGCGAGCGCGCTACTCGTGGAGCGCGCGCAATATCATCCGCTCCTCGCGAGTGCGTTGGTTCTGATCGCGGGCGCCGCCTTCGGTCTCTTTCAAGGTTTCTTGATCGCTCGCTTCGAGATCGCTCCGTTTCTCGTGACGCTCGCCGGGATGTTCTTTCTTCGTGGCGCCGCTTATTCGCTCAGCCTCGAGTCGATCGCGCTCACGAATCCAGCCTACGAAGCTCTCGACTCTCTTCGGATTCCACTCGGCACGACCTCGCTCCCGGCAACGGGTCTCCTTTTCGTCGTCGTCGCGATCGCCGCGATTTTCCTCGCGGGCCAAACGCGCTTCGGTCGCGGAGTCTATGCGATCGGCGGCAACGCGAACTCCGCACGG
>JAZKJB010000006.1:0-157 GCA_040384505.1 Bdellovibrionota bacterium
TCCGTTTCGAGCGCCTTCACGAGATCCGCCGCACGCACGTCCGCGCGATTCGGCCGCCCCGCGAAGAGAAGGCTCGACGTCACCCGCTTGTGGGCTTCCGAACTCGAAACCGCTTTCACCTGATCGTCGACGACCACGACCTGATGGACGAGGTTTC
>JAZKJB010000006.1:167-844 GCA_040384505.1 Bdellovibrionota bacterium
GACGTCACCGACATGATCCGGTGACCAGATCACCCAGGGCTCGAAGAACGAACGGCATGACGAACCCGATCCTCGACGACTCCAGTTCGCCGCTTCGCTCACACCAGGAGTCGGTTTCTGGCTGAGCTCGGAGAGCGCCACCATCGCCACTTTCGTCAGTGCAGCGAAGCTCGAAGCGGACGACGCAAGCCCGCAGTCGGAGGGAAAATCGTTGGCAGAACGAACCTTGAAGTAACCTTTGAACTCGAAGGCGGTTTTCAAAAGCGCGAGATGAGCGAGGAATCGCTCGATCCCCTTTTGGCTCAAGTGCATCGGCGCGAACGCCCGCTCGCCGAAATTACCGAGCGGTTCCCAGGAATCGGTCGTGAAGTGATCGTCGAATTCGAGCTGCACGATGCTCTTCAAATGCCCGAGCGTGTACGACAGCGACGTATTCGTCGGCTGATTACCCGGGACCTCGATCTTCCCCATGTATTTGACGAGAGCGATGTTCGATGGAGCTTCGGCCGTCCATCTGCGAAGCGGTACGACGGTCATGATGCTTCGACCTGCAATCCGTCACTGAGCTCGTCGAGCGAGCCGCAGACTTCCAGATTTTCCTGGTTTGCCCATGTCGCGACGTCCTCGGACGATTCGCGATCATGAATCGCGACGATCACGTCGGCGCCCATGGCTCC
>JAZKJB010000006.1:854-2710 GCA_040384505.1 Bdellovibrionota bacterium
CTCGCCGGCACCCACCATGATCTCGTCCGGGTGTTTCGCCGCGTGGAAGAGATCTTTTTTCGCTTTCATCCCCTTCAATAAGGCCGCGGTCCTGTCCGCTGTCAAACTCGCGTCGGCGAGAACGGTGCCGTAGGCGTCGACCGTGTCGACGAGAAGTTTTTCGTTTCCCGAATCGAACGCTTTCTTCGCTTCGTTGACGAGCGTGCGCAACGCTTCCGTCGGAACTTGGTTCTTCTCTTTGAGATGCTCGTGAGTCGGAAGCTTCGAGCCGGTCCGCAAAAGCGTGAAGCCGAGTTTGGGAAAACTCCAGTCGAGTTGTCCGGCGACGGCACCTCGCCCGTCGAAGAACGTGATCCCCCCCGTCAGCTGAGCGACGAGATCCGCTCCGGAGGGAGGCGAACCGACGCCGTTCCAGGCGCACGAGCGATACTCCTCGAGAAGCTCCGTCCAATCGAAGGTCGACGGATCGACGAACTCCCAGCCCTTGTGAACGGCACACGCCAATGCGAACTGAGCGCTCGAAGCTCCGAGTCCACCTTGGCCCTTGAACGGATCGACGAACTCCGCGTCTTCACCCTCGAAGGCATCGGGATACTTCGCGAGATAGCGCCCCGCTGGAGAACTTCCGACGAACAACGCCCCGCTGGACCCAGCTCCACCGAGATTCGCCGGTTGCAACACGAGCTCGAAACGGGGTTCGGTATTCAAAATGATCGATGGTCCGCCGTCGAGTGCGACATATTCGCCCACGAGAAACGTCTTCGCCGGAACCGAGTATCGTTTCATGGATTGCGGCTCGGCGCCGCAGGCGTACTGCTCGGGGAAGCCGCCGCTTGACGGATTTCACGAAGGACTTCGACGGCGTTGGAAAGCGAGATTCGTTTCGTCAGCATCAAAATTTCTTCGAGCCGCTTTTGCACGAGCGGCACTTCTTTTTCGAGCGCGCCCGCTCCGAGCGTCAGGTTCTTGATGTGGAGCTTCATGTGGCCTTCGATGATCCCCACGGTCGTGAGAGCCTTTAGCGCTCCGAGGTTTTGCACGAGACCGACGGCCGCGCACAAGCGCGAGAGATGCGACGCGGTCTCGACACCCATCATGTGAAGCGACAGTTGCGCCGTCGGATGAAGCTTCGTCACACCGCCCACGGTTCCGACGACGAGAGGAGCCTCGAACCGACCGACGAGATCGGGACCTTCCATCCACCACTTCGTGATCGAACGGTATTGCCCGTCGCGAGCGGCGAACGCATGAATTCCCGCTTCGACCGCACGCCAATCATTTCCGGTCGCAATCAGAATCGGGTCGATGCCGTTCAAGACGCCTTTGTTATTGGTCGCCGCGCGATAAGGATCTTGGAGAGCGAACAACGACGCTTCTTGGATTTTCTCACCGAGAAGCGGGTCGATGCGACGGACACGCACGGTCGCGCGCGTGAGCTTCGTGTCCACGAGATTCGAGAGGATGCACATCGTGACGCGCTCACTGGTCGCGGCCTCGACGTGATCTTTCAGATATTCGCAAACTTGATTGATGATGTTCGCACCCATCGCATCGCACGGATCGGCGAGGACATGGAGAACGGCCATCGAGCCCGCGTACTGGTCGCCGCGCGGGACTTTCCGAACTTGGATCTCGCGCACGCCGCCGCCACGAGCGACGAGCCCGTGTGCGACGTCGCGATTCGCGAGCTCGATCCACGACGCCGATTTCGCGGACACGATCGAGGCGAAGGCCTCGAAATCCGAGACGCGAGCGAGCTGGATTTGACCGATGATGAGATTTCCGACCGACTCGGTCGTGATCTCGCCGTCTTCACGCACCCATTTCGCGGTCTTCGATGCCGCCGCGATGATCGA
>JAZKJB010000006.1:2810-4927 GCA_040384505.1 Bdellovibrionota bacterium
CCTTTGAACGTCTCGGTGAGATCGGCTTCGCGCGGGTCTTTCATGTGTTTGCCTGCCGCCATTTCACGACTCCCCGTTCCTGCTTCCGAAGCTCTTCGATCGTCCCGCTTCCGGTGCAGAACAACGCCGTCTTCAATTCGAATTCGAAAAGTGCCAAACGCTCATCGAGCGCCTCGTCACCTTCAAGCGCGGCCTCGATGACCGGCTTCGCGAATCCGACGTGACGAGCCCCGAGCGCGATCAACTTCGCCGCATCGAGACCGGAGCGAACTCCACCCGAAGCCCACATCTCGTAATCGGTCTCGAGCGAGACTCCCGCGAGAAGAGACTCGACCGTCCCGATGCCCCAGTCCGCGAACGTCGCCGCCGCACGAGCGCGCATCGCTCCCGGCTTCGAACGTCCACCTTCGACACGACCCCAGTGAGTGCCACCGAACCCGCTCACGTCGACCGCGAAAACACCGATCCCGCTCAAGCGACGAAGCGTCGCCTCCGAGATCCCACAACCGGTCTCTTTCACGACGACCGGAAGCCCGAGCTCACGAACCAGTTTCGACAACGCCTGCAACCCACCTTTGAAGGAGGGAGTTCCTTCGGGCTGTAAGCACTCTTGAAGCGGGTTCAAGTGCACGATCATCGCTTCGGCCTCGAGCGTATCGGCCAAACGGCGAACGTCACTCGAATCGGATTCTATGACCTGTGCGAGACCGATGTTACCAAACAATCTCACGCGCGGGCACGCTTTGCGGATCTTCGACCACTCGGTGTCGACACTTCGGTCGGTCAACTGACGTCGCTGGCTTCCGACTCCCATCGGCCAGCCGCGCTTCTCGCAAACGCGAGCCATCACCATGTTGAGATCCACCGAACCCGCATGACCGGCGGTCATCGAGCTGACGAACATCGGAGAGGCCGCAGGTTTTCCGAAGAGAGTCGTCGAGAGGGAAACTTGCGAGAAATCGAGATCGGGCATCGCTTCGTGCTCGAGAGAGACGAAGTCGAGTCCGCTGCCACCCGTCGCTTGAGTGACTTCGTTCAACGCCAAACGGATGTGCTCCGCTTTGCGCGTTTCGAAGAGCTCAGGTTTTTCACCGACGATGGCCATCAGAGTTCATGCTCCAGTTGCGAATCGGTCAAAAAACGAAAGGGCCACTCTGGGAGCGGCCCTTCCGGAATCAAATCAGAACAACCCGATCCGCGCGCTTATGCAGCTGCGAGTCCGGCTTGCTGCACGACGGCCGCGAAACCTGCGGGGTTCGAGACTGCGAGGTCCGCGAGGACTTTGCGATCCATCTCGATCCCTTTTTGCGAGAGTCCGTTGATGAGTTGCGAGTAGGTGGTCCCGTTCAAACGTGCGGCAGCGTTGATACGCTGGATCCACAACGTGCGGAACGCTCTCTTCTTCACTTTGCGATCGCGATACGCGAACACCATGCCGCGATCGTTTTTCTCGCGAGCGTGGATGTAACAACGCGAGCCCGAGCTGTAGTAGCCCTCTGCGCGTTTCAATACTTTTTTGCGACGACGACGGGCGGTTACGCCTCTTTTTACACGTGCCATTGTTCAGTGACCTTTCCGATTAGAAATTGAGGAGGCGGCTGGTTTGATTCATGTTCGCATCGTCGACGTAACGAGTGCGACCAGCCTGACGCTTGCCTTTTGATTTGTGGGGGCTCAGCAAGTGGCGCAGGCCACTCGACTTGTGCTTCACTTTTCCGCCCGGAAGCTTTTTAAGTCGCTTCTTCGCGCCGGAATGAGTCTTTTGCTTAGACATCGTTTTACTCTCTCTGACCGCTCACGCAGTCGCTCTCCGACCAGGCGTCTCGTCAGAATGACGAACGCTTTTTTAGCCTGGGACAGAAGGTCCAATCGGAACGAAAAGGTATACAGGCTCGCGGGGCGCCCAGACAAGGACTATTCCCCTGGAATGGCGCTGGTTTGGAGGCGCCCAGGGCCAGATCACTCGACCGACCAGTTCTGGTGCGAACAAGCTGAGCTAAGTTATCGGAAAGACGAACAGCCATGGCGAGGCAGCTACCAACATTAGGCATCTCGCATCCGTAGCGGTAGCCGTTCGGGGCACCGGTTTCCGTACCGTTTCTCGGTTTTCCGTCGGG
>JAZKJB010000006.1:4937-13477 GCA_040384505.1 Bdellovibrionota bacterium
CTCGTCGGGTCGTAACGCAGCTGCGTCACAGGATGATCGACGGGCTCGGGCTCGGTGGGGGCCGGGGCCCGGGCCGCGTGCCGCCTGGCGTGGCTGAATCAGGAATGGCCTAAGTTATCGAAAACACGAGGCTGCCTAGGGGCCGAAATCGGTTTCCGTTTGGCGTTTCGGTTTCGGTTTCAGTTTCCGTACGGTTTTCCGCACTCAGTTCTAGACTCCAAGACCGAAAACCGACGACCGTACTGGAACGGAAACCGAAACCCCAAACCGAAACGGAAACCGATTACCTGTCTCCATAGTGCCCGAGGGCCCAGTCGCGAAATTCAGAGACTCTCCAGAAGTGATGATCCGATAGCTGCTCGAGCGGCGATGTCGCGACTCCCCAACTCACGCTCACCGCTTTCACTCCGGCAGCGCGGGCTCCCGCAATATCGTACTCGTGGTCGCCGACCATCACGACGTCTTCGCCACGATGTTTCGATTCGTCGAGAATCCTGATCAGCCCTTCCGGCGCGGGCTTCGTCTGCGCGACGCAGGTGCGGCTGATACAGCGCTCGACGTGAACGCCGATGCCGGTTTGTTCGAGCAAGCGAGTCGCGGTCCGGAGATCGCGGCCCGTCCACACACTTATCGCGACTCCGCGCGAACGGAGTTCCGCGACGATGTCGAGCATTCCTTCATAGACGGAAATCTCGTGGGAGTTTTCGTAGCTCAAGCGAACGAGCAAATCCACGGCCTCGTTTTGTTGAGCCTGACTCGAAAGATAGTGAGCGAACAAATCGTAGGGATTGAAGTACTGGTAGGCCCGCTCGAGCTCACGTGGGCCGAACGGCAATTCGAACTTCGCAAAAATCGTTTTGAGCGACTTTTCGTAGAGCGCTGAAGAATCGACGAGTGTTCCGTCGAGATCGAAAACCCAATGTTTCATCGACCGTTTCTAACACGGTCAGCGATGAGGGAACATGACCTGCTTCGCGATTTCGCGGAGAGCCGGGTCTTTCGGTTCCGCAGCGGAACGCGCGACGCGTAAAGTGCGCGGTTTCTCAGTCGCTTCGACGATGTCCTTCACGAATTTCTGCGCGAGGAATTCGATCAACTCAGGGTAGGACTTCCCAGCGTGCTCGGGCGCGACGCCTTTCACGGTCTCGAGAAGTTCGATCTGCCTTTGCGTCATCAGCAGCGGCACCTTCACTTCGACGGGCGCACTCACTTCTTCGGCTTCTTGCGGCTCGAAGGTCAGCTCTGGAAATTCGTTGGCGATCACTCGCCCGGCTTGATCGGAGGGCTTGTACTCGATCCGCTTCACGAGTTCTTGTTTTCGCTCGGCCGCGACAGGAACGCGCGTTCGCATCTCCTCGCGACGAATCGCAGTTTGGAGTGCCGAGAGCGTGGTGATGTTCACTTTGCCTTGCTCGAGCGAAGCTCTCGCTTCGGGGACCGCGCGAAGCAGACGCGCAGCTTGCATACGGCGATACGCCGCGGACTTCGAGTACCCATGTTCTTCGATGAGCCAAGTCATCACGCTCGTATACCCGAGCTCGGCGTAGAGTTTTTCGCGATCGAATTGTGCGATTCGTTCGAGGATCGTGCGCGTGAGTTTGCGCTCGTCTTTGACGAGCTCCGCGAATTCGCTGTTGAGCTCTGATGCAGTTCTGGAAGCCGTACTAGTCGATGTCATTAGTCCTCCCAAACGATGGGTAAAGACCTCTAATGCCGCTAACAGTGGCAAGTTTAGTCAGTCGATGCAACCAAAGTCGGCACGAGCGCGACGACGTGCACAAAGGCCCTTTGACCGACCCGAACGTTTGGGTTTTTCTTTGAATCCCCTAGGAGGAATCGATGTCGATAGAGCCGCGACTCACACTTCTCACTCTTGGCGTGACCGATCTCGCTCGCACGCGTGCGTTCTACGAAAAGGCATTCGGGTGGAAAGCCGCGAAGGCGAGCCAAGGTGACGTCGTCTTCTTCAAGACCCACGGAACGGTCATCGCTCTCTATCCACGACACCTTCTCGCCGAAGACGCGAAGGTCCCAGCGCACGGCAGCGGTTTCAGCGGCGTGACGTGTGCGTTCAACGTTCCAACGAAGGAAGATGTCGCAAAAGTTCTCGCAACAGCCGAAGCCGCTGGAGCCGTGATCAAAAAGCCTGCTCAGGATGTCTTTTGGGGAGGGCATTCGGGCTACTTCGCCGATCCCGAGGGTCACCTGTGGGAAGTGGCCTGGAATCCGTTCTCGCCCCTCGACGAAGACGGCTTCATGCAAATGGATTGAGGGTCACTCTTCGCGAGTGAGTTCGACTTCCGTGTGACCGGCCGTGATGAATCCCAAACGGCGAGCGGCTTCCTGCGAGAGATCGATGATCCGGCCGTCGATGTAGGGCCCGCGATCGTTGATGCGAACGACGACTTCCTCACCGTTGCTCAAGTTCTTCACCCTCAGCTTCGTCCCGAACGGGAGTTTGCGATGGGCCGCCGTCATCTCTTTGCTGTGGAATCTTTCGCCATTGGCGGTCTGACGACCCTCGAAACCGGGTCCGTAGTAGGACGCCACTCCCCGCTCTTTATAGCCGCCCGTGAGGGTCGCACACGACGTGAAAGTCGCGATCAGAAGGCCTGTCAGGGCGATTCGGGTGAATTGATGGATCCAACGGAACATATGGATTGCTCAAATAGGGAGCATTCGCCGAAAGAGCAATGGATGCTGCATCGTTACGCAGACCAGATCGGCAATAGGCGAGAACGCGTAAAACAAACGAGATATTTCAGGTTCCGTAGACGCTGTTGGCAGCTGGCCGTGAACTGTTAGCCGTAGTCCGTTGCAGTTGGCCGCTGCTGTCGGCGGATGGCAGAAGCAGATCGCTGATGGCTGTTGCTGTTGCGGTTCGCTGACCCGGGCTAAGTCTTAGCCCGTGACCGCGATCGGCAACGGCAGCAGCGATCAGGTCAGCGATCGGCAACAGCATCCGCGATCGGCAACAGCAACAGCCATCAGCATCTGCAACCGCGAACGGCCGACTGCTCACGGCCAACTGCCAACTGCGATTCAAAAAGCAAAAGGCGCCCCTTTCGAGGGCGCCTTTTTCATTCGAGCTAACGTCGACGATTACTTCTTCGGAGTCTCGACTTCGGCAGCCGTCGGAGCATCCTTCGGCGGCGTCGCCTTCGCTGCGTTCTCTCTTTGCTGTTTCTCGATGTCCTTGAGCTTCATCGGATCCGGAGCGTAGAGAGCGAAAAGTTGACGGCCTTCCATCTTCGGCGGCGTTTCCACCATCGCGATGTCTGAAAGAGCCGCGGTCACTTTCTGGAGAAGCTGCACGCCGAGTTCTTGGTGAGCCATCTCGCGACCGTAGAAGCGAAGGTTCACTTTCACTTTGTCGCCTTCGAGCAAGAACCGACGGGCGTGATTCAGCTTCACGTCGAGATCGTGCTTGTCCGTGCGCGGGCGCAATTGAACTTCTTTGATCGTGATGACGGTTTGGTTCTTCCGAGCTTCGTGTTCTTTCTTCTTCAGCTCGTACTTGTACTTGCCGTAATCCATGATCTTGCAGGTCGGCGGCTTCGCCGTCGGCGCGATCTCGATCAAATCGAGTCCACGTTCTTCCGCCATCCGCAACGCTTCCTGGGGCGGGAAAACTCCGAGCATGGCGCCGTCTTCGGCGATCACGCGTACTTCGGGTGCGCGAATCTCACGATTCACACGCAGACCACCCTTTTCGCGTTTGGGTCCACCCCGATCCATTCCACGTCCGCCGCCACCGCCGAAAGGGGGACGACCTCCACCGAAAGTGCTAATTGCGAGCCTCCTGGTTCATGTTCTTCTTCTCACCTGCGCCCTCGGGCACGGTGAACAAGGTCGTGAGCGCGCGCTCACTGATTTCATTTTTCAACGTCGACACGAACTCATCCAGCTGGATGCCGTTCAAATTCGCGCCGCTCTTCAATCGAACCGAGACGGTCTTCTTCTCGACCTCTTGGTCCCCGATGATCAGCATGTACGGAACTTTCGCGAGCTGAGCTTCGCGGATCTTGTACCCGAGCTTCTCACCGCGGTCGTCCCAGTCGGCACGGATGCCGGCCGCGCGAAGACGATCCGTGATCTCTTTGCAGTAGTCATTTTGTCTTTCGGTCACACTCAAGATCGCGACCTGACGAGGTGCAAGCCAAGTCGGGAAGTGTCCTGCGCAATGCTCGATGTAGATCCCGATGAAGCGCTCCAGCGACCCCAAGACCGCACGGTGGAGCATCACGGGCCTATGCGCCGTGTTGTCCTCGCCGATGTACTCGAGGTTGAACGCTTCGGGCAGATTGAAATCGATCTGGATCGTCCCGAGCTGCCAGCTTCTGCCGATCGCATCGACGAAGTGGATTTCGACTTTCGGTCCGTAAAAAGCGCCTTCGCCAGGAGAAATTCCGTACGGAATCCCGAGCTGCTTCATCGCATCCTCGAGGCCCTTTTCGGATTTGTCCCAGTTCTCTTCCGAGCCCATGCGATTCTCTGGGCGAGTCGCGATCAAGACCTTGAAGTCCGGCATGCCGAGCTTCGTATAGATCTCTTTCGCCATCTCCATGAAGTCGCGGATCTCGGTGTGCATCTGATCGGTCGTGCAGAAGATGTGCGCGTCGTCTTGGCAGAACGTGCGAACGCGCGTGAGACCGTGCATGACGCCGCTCCGTTCGAAGCGGTGCAGACGACCGAAGTCGGCCATGCGGATCGGGAGCTCGCGATACGAGTGATGTTCGTTGGCGAACATCAAGCAATGCGACGGGCAGTTCATGGGTTTCATCCCCGACTGCGCTTCGTCTTTGTCCTCCACTTGCGCGAAGAACATGTTGTCCTTGTAGTTCGCCAAGTGACCCGAGGTCTTGAACAACTCGGTGTTGAAGACCTGCGGAGTGATGACTTCTTGGTAACCCGTGCGGTTGTAAATCGAGCGCACGTACGAGACGAGTTCGTTGTACAGGATCGAACCTTTACCCGTGAAAAACGGCGAACCCGGTGCATACGGGTGGAACATGAAGAGACCGAGCTCTTTACCGAGCTTGCGGTGATCACGTTTCTTCGCCTCTTCGAGATTCGTCAGATGGAGATCGAGATCTTTCTTGTCGACGAAGGCCGTCGCGTACAAACGCTGGAGCATCGGACGCTTCTCGTCCCCTCTCCAGTACGCACCCGCGATCGACATGACTTTGAAAGCTTTGATCTGGCCGGTGGATTGAATGTGCGGGCCACGACAGAGATCGAACCAATCTTTGCCGTTGTAGTAGATCCCGACGTTCTTCTCGCCTTTGGCTTTCAGATCTTGGATGAGCTCCTGCTTGAACCGCTCACCCATCTTGCCGAACGTTTCGATGGCTTTGTCGGTATCCCAGTCTTCGCGGAAGATCGGGAGATCCTTCGCCACGAGCTCGGCCATCTTCTTTTCGATCTTCTCGAGATCTTCGGGCGTGAAAGCGCGCGGAGAATCGAAGTCGTAATAGAAGCCGTTTTCGATCACGGGGCCGATGGTGACTTTGATGTCGGGCCAGATCTCTTGGACGGCGTGGGCCATCACGTGAGCGGCGGAGTGACGGATGACTTCGTTCGCGTCGGGAGATTTCGTGGAGACGATTGCGATCTTGGTTCCATCGGGAACCTTCGAGCGAAGGTCGACGATTTCTTTGTCACCGTTGAAGTGGGCTCCGAGAGTCCCTTTGGCGAGGCCGGCACCGATGCGTTGAGCGACTTCGAGAACTGTCGGCTCCTGGTCGAACTCGAGGACCTTTTGATCAGGAAGAATGACTTTGATGGCCGACATTAACTTTTAAGCATCGTGCGCAAGCTCGAGTTCCATCTTTCTAAAAACGCCGGATAAAGCGGCGCGTGGGAGACATCAGAATTAACGGGAAACCCAATAGAACGCAAGCTGAGCCGTCCTCGCCTAGCTGACGCCGGTCCTGAAAATGCGAACGGCGCGGACAATGCCGCGCCGCCATACCAACGCCCGTAGGTGTCGATCAGAACTGCTGCTTGGGGATCGGAGCCGGTTTCGTGCCGCGCTTGGCTTCTTTCTCTTCCGGGGACATTCCCCACGGAGATTCTTTGCCTTTGCCGCCGCCCTTGCCGCCACCTTTACCGCCGCCACGTCCGCCGCCGCCGCCGCCACGTCCGCCGCCGCCGCGGCCACCTTTTTGGTCGCCGCCCGCGCTAGCTTGGGCCTTCTTCACTTCGACGTGAAATTCGGGAATGTAGTAGTGCTCTTCGACCTGAATGGCTTTAGCCGGAGCTTTTTCGCCTTCGGCGAGCGTAATCACGAGAACGCGCTTCAGGTTCTCGGGATTCGCACCGGCCACTTCCAGCGAATTCACGAAGTGCTTGAGCTTGTCGCCTTCGTATTTATAGGTCTCACCGAGAGCCGTTTGAACTTCTTCGGGCGTTTTTCCGTCGGCCGTGAGAGCTGTTTTCGCCTTCAAGCCGGCCTGGAGGGTGACGTTCGCGAACTCGGTGACTGATTTCATGAATTGTCCTGAGGTAAGGGCCCTTGTTCTGGCCTTGATTGGAATTTCCAGGACTTTGCTAGGTAAACGGGCCCGCGTCAATCCCCACACCCCAAAAGCGAAACGGCGCCCCCGAGAGAGTGGCGCCGTTCGCTGGATTCGATCTTATCCGATCAAATCGTCGTCCCATTGAAGGTTCGGGTCTCGGTGCAGCTCACCCAGGTGTACTTCAAGACGTTTCCGCCACCGTCCGTGAAGGACAGCGTACCGTCTTTGTAATGCCCGGTCGTACACGTCGTGCGGTCGTACGTGAGGTTCTGGGATTCGATCTTGAACACCACGTCCAACCCGTAAGACGTCGACGTGGTCGAGTTGTAAATCACCCCCGTCACCCCGAAGTATCCGTTGATCACCGTCGATCCGGCCTGCCACGGCGTCGCCATGTTCGTCGGAGTGAGGACGGTCGACGACTTGTTCGTGGAGCGCCAAACGCTTTTCTGGGCGGGTGTCGCCGTAGGTGTGCTTCCACCTTCACTGAACCACTCCCCGATCGTCGTGATCGTGGTCCCCGTGTTCACGACGGACCACAGTCCTTTCCAGCGCCCTTCGTTTGTCTCGTGGCTATAGACGGACTTGTAGGTCATGTCGAAGTCGTAGAGGAATCCGCCGGCCCAACCGTACTTCGTCTCGTCGTAGTCTTTTTCTTGGTAGTAACCGGTGAACGTGTTCGTTCCCCCGTGGAAGACGAGATCCGTGCAGTTCAAGTCCTGGCGATAAAACGCACGGACGCGGTCCGCGTCGGCGCCGTCGGTCGCGGAACCGCTGGTCGTCGTGCAGGCTTCGAAACCGGTCGGCGCGAGCGCGACCAGAGTTCCGGTGCCTGTCGGAAGACCTGACACAGGGATACTCAACCCACCCGTTCCCGAGGGAGTGATCGAAGTTTTGAAATCCGTGAAAGCGGTTCCGGCCAAGACCGTCGCGAGTGCGCCGGACTCGATCGTTCCACCCGCCGCCGTGAGATCGCTCTCCCCGCCACACGACGTGACGGCGAGCGAAGATGCGACGACGAGGATGACTGCGATTCTATTTTTCAACATGAAGGACTCCTTTCTCTGATCGTTCGGATCAGAACCAGTAGGTCAGCGAACCCTGGGTGAGGAAGTCGTTACCGTTGATCTTGCCCGTCGTGGAGGCAGCGAAGAGAGCGTCGATCGTGAACGTGCCCCACTTCATTCCGGCTCCCGCTGCGACGGTCGTGTCGTTCAAGTTTTTCTTTTCTTTCACGGGTGTGATGTCGTCCTTCACCGAACCCAAGAGGAAGTTCTGCTGGACCGAACCGCGAAGCGTGAGCCACGTCGCCGCTTCTTTCTCGAAGCCGAGAACGATCGGGAGAGACTGCACCTTGCGCGCTTTGCCGGCGACTTCGAGTGACGCGTAATTCAGGAGAAGGCCTGCATAAAGGCTGTTCTCTTGGAGCCAGTGGTTGAAACCAATGCTCGCGCCCGTGAGTTTCATCTCGCTCGTCACGTTGGAAACCGTTTGCTCACCGTCGCCGTAGGCGATCGTCGCCGAGACGACGTTTGCTCCCATGCGCTTCAAATAGCTCGCTTCGATCGTCGGAAGCTTCGTTTTGAACTTGTCGGTCACGGCCGCGGTCGTCTTTTCAGCCGTTCCGAGCGCGTCGACGGAAACCGCGACTTCTTGATCGCCTTCGAGGAGCATTCCGCCGCGAACGACGACCGTCGTTTGCTTCGTGTCCGTCGTCATGTCTTCCGAATTCGAGAGAGAAAGTGACGTGCCCCAATTCCCTGCGCCGTAAAGGAGGTCGACGGGGTTGTCTTGGTGTTGGAACGTCGTTCCGCGGAACGTGTTTTGGTAAGTGCTCTGATGACCGAGATGCGCTCCCCACTTCGCTCCGTCTTGTTCGGTGAGGAAGCCACCTTCGGCGCGCGGTGAACCGCTGACCGAGCTCGAACCCATTTCGAAGGTCGCATACTTCGGCAGCTTCGTGACGTACGCCGGTTGCGCGAAGATGGTTTGCGTATCCACGAGACCGAGCACGCCAAG
>JAZKJB010000006.1:13487-17462 GCA_040384505.1 Bdellovibrionota bacterium
GCCTTGCATGGCGCTGATTCGAGCCTTGGACGCGAAGGCTGAGGTGGACATCGAAATGACGAGCAATGCGAGCGCGAGCTTTTTCATCTTGAAAGGACTCCAGTTGGATCGGTTGGTATTGACTAGATTCGACCGAGAGCCAGGAGCCCGGTCAAGGAAAACGAAACGCGTCGACGAAGCCATTGGTCGCGATACCACGAACGAAAACGGCGCAGCTTTCGCCGCGCCGTCGATCGAATTTCCTGCTGCCAACTTCCGGTCAGTACGTGACGTGGTGGGCGACGGCTTCCCCGATCCGCGGGTCTTTCACCGGGACCAAGTTGTTCTTCGAGAGGAACGAGGTCACCGACCAGAGGAAAAGCCCCGCGAACATGAGCATCGGTCCGATCTCGTACCAAGAGAACAGCCAGTGCTCGGCGTTCAACGTCGGGTACACCATCCAATGAACGTCCACGTATTGCATGACGAGGATCAAGCACGCCACGAGTGACGAGTGCGTGATCGAACGCTTGGCCGCGCGCGGGAGCATCAAGAGGAACGGAACCGCGAATTTGAAGACGAGCAGCGAAAGTGTCGCCGTCATCCAGCCGCCTTGCGTGCGCGACAGATAGAAGATCGTCTCTTCCGGCAAGTTCGCGTACCAGATCAAGAGGAACTGCGAGAAGCCGATGTAGGCGTAAAACACCGTGAACGCCTTCATGAACTTCGCGACGTCGTGATGATGTTCGATCGTCACGAGACCGCGGGCGAGACCCTTGCGGATCACGTAACCGATCAAGATCACGAGGGCCGCGAGCGAGGACTGGAATAGTCCGGCGAAGCAATACACTCCCCAGATCGTCGAATACCAGTGTGGTTGAAGGCTCATGAGCGCGTCGACCGAGAACAGCGAGTAAGAAAGAGCGAACACCAAGAGGAACGCGATCGAGAGACCGACGTTCTTCAGCGTGTGGCTCTCTTGGCCGTCCTGATCCTGCTTGAGCGAATGCCCGACGATCGCGCGGCGGAACAAGATCATCGCGCCGAAAAAGACCACCATTCGAACGACGAAGAAACCTAAGTTCAGGTAGGCCGTCTTTCCGCTGAGCAAGAGGTCGTTCGCGACGAGCTCTTTGTCGAGCCAGATGTAGAGATCTTTGGCTCCGAACAACAACACCGCGCCACCGATCGCGGCGATCGGAATGAACGACGACAACGATTCGGCGAGACGACGGATCGTCACGCTCCAGCCGGCTTTAGCCACGTGTTGGATCGCAGCGAAGAAAAGGCCACCGATGGCGAGGCTCGTGAAATAAAAGAACGCCGTCAGGTACGCATACCATTCGCGCTGTTGGTCTTTGAACAGACCCAGCGCGAAGAGCAAGACGCCGACGAACATGAGAACCGCATAGATCGTCTTCGTGCGCATCGAAGGAACGTAGACGCTAGGTGCGGGAATCGAGACTGCGTGTGTTGCCATATTACTGTGCTCCGCCTTTTGCGGCCTTCTGCAGGCTACGAACGTAATTCACGATCGCCCAACGCTCGTTCGCGTCGACGATTTGATAAGCGTAGCTCGACATCACGCCACGGCCGTCCGTGATGACGTGATACAAGCCCGCGTCGCTGTATGTGAGACCGTTTCCAGAGACGAGGGCCGGCGGCTTGAGTGCCATCTTCACGGCGACGGGCCCGTCTCCCTTGCCTTCGTAACCGTGGCAAACCGCACAGTACGTCTCGAACTTGGTGCGACCGAGCTCGAGAGTTTCAGGGGAATTGGTGAGCGGATTCTTCTGAGCTTCGGCCGCCTGCGGGTTACCCGCGTACTTGTACGGCTGATAACCCACGGGAACCGTGTGCTCGGGCGGAAGGCGCGAAGCACTCTTTTTCGTATTACCCGGCTCGTAATCCTGAGCTTTCAACGCCGGCTGATCCATCATGTCTTGGATCAATTCGACGTTCGGTTCTTTGTGCATCTCGGGCGCCTTCGGCGTGCAACCGAAAACGAAGAGACCTGCGACAGCAATGATTTGGAATTTCATATTGGTCATCTCAGTACTCCGCCACGCGTTTGACTTCTTTGGCCCCGAGGCTCCTCAAGAGCTGCTCGGCGCGTGCGGCATCGTAGTTCACGTCGTTCTCGGGAATGAAGATCGCGAATTTGTGGCTCGTGAGATCCGGATCGATGATCGGCGGATCGATCTTCGGGAGTCTCGCGAAGTGGAAGAGTCCACCGACCGAGAACAAGGCCGCGAAGAGGATCGTGAGCTCGAACATGATCGGAACGAACGCGGGCAACGAAACGAACGGCTTACCGCCGATGTTGAGCGCCCAGTCGACCGCCATCGTCCAGACCGTCAATGCGAGACCGCACGACAACCCCAGGACGCCGGCGAAGAACGTGATCCACGGAATCTTCGAGCGCTCGATCCCGATCGCCTCTTCGATCCCGTGAACCGGGAACGGAGTGATCGCATCGAATTTCTTGTAGCCCGCTTGGCGCACTTTGTGTGCGGCAGCGACGAGCTCGTGATCGTCCAACCAAATGCCTGCGATGCCACCCAGCTTTTTCTTTGCCATTAGTGGTGCCCGCCTTTCTTTTCGTCGTGACGGCCGACCATCAGGTGCGGCTTCACTTCCGCGATCGAGATCGCCGGGAAGACGCGGAGATAAAGGAGGAAGATCGTGAAGAACATGCCGAAGCTACCGAACAAGATCGCAGCGTCGAACCACGACCATGCGTACATGCCCCAGCTGGACGGCAGGAAGTCGCGATGGAGCGAGGTGACCGTGATCACGAAGCGCTCGAACCACATTCCGATGTTCACGAAGATCGAGATCACGAACATCGCCGGAATCGAGCGACGGACCGCCTTCGACCAGAACAATTGTGGGACGAAGACGTTGCACGAGAACATGATCCAGTACGACCACCAGTAAGGGCCGAACGCACGATTCGTGAAGGCGTAAAGCTCGTACGGGTTACCCGAGTACCAAGCGATGAAGAATTCCGAGCAGTACGCGTAACCGACCATCAGACCCGTGGCCATGATGATCTTGTTCATCACTTCCATGTGATCGATCGTGATGTAGTCCTTGAATTGCGGGAACCCGATCCGGACGAGCGTGAGCAGAGTCACGACCATGCCGAAGCCGGAGAAGATCGCGCCCGCGACGAAGTACGGCGGGAAGATCGTCGTGTGCCAGCCCGGGAGCATCGAGACCGCGAAGTCGAACGAGACGATCGTGTGGACCGAGAGGACGAGCGGCGTCGAGAGACCCGACAACAACAGCGTCAACATTTCCCAGTGCGACCAATCGCGAGCACTTCCGCGCCAACCGAGCGACAAAGCTCCGTAGATCAAACGACGAAGCTTCGTCTTCGCACGGTCACGGATCGTCGCGAAGTCGGGAACCATTCCGATGTACCAGAAGACCATCGACACGGTCGCGTAAGTCGAGACCGCGAAGACGTCCCACAAGAGCGGCGAACGGAAGTTCGTCCACAAGGGACCGCGTTGGTTCGGGTACGGGAGGAGCCAGAAATCCAACCACGGACGACCCGTGTGGATCAGCGGGAAGATACCTGCGGTCATGACCGCGAAGACCGTCATCGCTTCAGCGGAACGGGCGACACCCGTTCTCCACTTCTGACGGAAGAGGAACAAGATCGCCGAGATCAATGTACCGGCGTGGCCGATACCGATCCAGAAGACGAAAGTGATGATCATCGTTCCCCAGCCGACGGGACTGTTCACGCCGAGGAGACCCATGCCCGTGCCGATCACGATCGCGATGTGGACCAAATAGAAGATCAACAAAGCTTTCGCGCTGAAGAAGAGACCGAACCAACCTTTAGATGGAAACGTTTCGGTCGGACGACAGATGTCGTCGCTGATGTCCTGATAAGTCTTGTTCCCCAGGATCAGGGGTTTCCGTGCGACTTCGCTCATGCGTGCTCACCTTGTTGAACTGCGGTCGGGGATTTTTCGATCG
>JAZKJB010000007.1:0-6630 GCA_040384505.1 Bdellovibrionota bacterium
AACGTCTATCTCGCCGTCTTCAACTTGATCCCGCTCCATCCGCTCGACGGTGGAAAGGTGATCGCGCGCTTCCTTCCGCACGAAGTGAACCGCAAGCTCGAAGACATGCAACAGATCACGAGCTTCATCTTGCTCGCGCTCTTCATGACAGGCGCGATCGCCATCATCGCCTATCCGGCGCAGTGGATCGCGCAGCAGTTCATGGTTCTCGCGGCCGGAGTGGCCGGGTTGTGAGCGACGTCAAATCGAGCGACATCCAAATCGAGCGCGCGCAGAAAGAGGAGAAACCTCCTGCGGGTTCGATCGTCATGAGCGGCGCTCGGTCGACCGGGCGCTATCACATCGGCAATTACTTCGGCGCGATCAAGAATTGGCTCGAGCTGCAGAAGGACTACAAAGGCTACTACGGCGTCATGGATTGGCACGCGATGACGACGTCGTACAAGACGCCGCACGAGGTTCAGCACTGGGCTCGCGACAATTTCGCCGAGCTCGTCGCGTGGGGTCTCGATCCCGAGAAGAACACGCTGTTCATCCAGTCGCACGTGCCCGAGCACATCGAGCTCTTTTCCTATTTCTTGATGCTCACGCCGATGTCGTGGGCCGAGCGCGTGCCGACCTGGAAAGACTCCGAGCAAGAAGCGAAAGACGGCGATACTCACAACTTGGGCCGCTTCACTTATCCGATCCTTCAGGCCGCCGACATCGCGGTCTACAAAGGAACTCACGTTCCGATCGGGCACGATCAGATTCACCATCTCGAGATTTCGCGCGAAGTGATCCGCCGGTTCAACTTCCTGTACGGCGGAAAGCTTCCTGAGCCGAAACCCATCTTCACGTCGACGCCGACCTTGCTCGGCACCGACGGGCGGAAGATGTCGAAGTCGTACGGGAACACGTTCTTCCTTCTCCAGGAGGAGAAAGAACTCGCGGAGACGCTTCGTCACACGCCGACCGACCCCGCTCGCGTCCGCCGAACCGATCCCGGTGAGCCCACGAAATGCCCGGTCTATTCCTTCCACAAGCTGTTCTCGCCGGCCTCGGACATCCCTTGGGTGGAGAACGGGTGCCGTACGGCGGGCATCGGCTGCGGGGACTGTAAGAAGAAATTGGGCGAGAATATCAATGGGTTAATGGCGGAACCTCGAGAAAAGAAAAAAGAATTGTTGTCGAACCCAGACCAGCTTGATTCAATCATCGCCGACGGGTGTCATCGCGCACGGAAAACCGCACGAGAAACACTTCAGCAGGTGAAAGACTGGACCGGCTTCAGCGCCGCTCCAGAATTTTAGAGGGCATCTACTTTGAGTTATTTGGTTCACCTTCAGCAGTTCGAAGGACCACTCGGTTTGTTGCTCTATCTCATCCGCAAGGAAGAGATGGACGTGATGAACATCAACGTCAACGAGATCACCCGCCAATATCTGGACTACATCCGGATGATGAAGGAGCTCGATCTCGAGATGGCCGGCGAGTTCGTCGCGATGGCGGCGACACTCATCCACATCAAGTCGCGCATGCTCCTGCCTCAGTACGACGAGCAGGGCGAGGTGCTCGAGACCGAAGATCCGCGTAAAGAGCTGGTTCAAAAACTCCTCGATTATCAAAAATTCCAGGAAGCCGCGAAAACCCTCTACTCGCGTCCTCTTCTCGGCCGCGACGTTTTCGTGCGCGGGATCCGAGAAGATCTGCGCGACGAAGAAGAGCTGGGCGCCGTCATCGTCGAAGACGACGGGTTGTTCTCGTTGATCGCGGCTTATCGCCGAGCGGTTCGTAAGGCTCAGCGCGCGGTTCACAAAGTTCGTCCGAAAGTCCAATCGATCGCATCGCGAATCATGGAGCTTTCGAGCCGCCTGACCGTCGGCGCTCGCGTCATCTTGCGCGATCTCATGACCGCGGAGACGCCCCAGGCGTATCGCGCGCAACTCTTGATCACGTTCCTCTCGATGCTGGAGCTTGGCCGCATGGGCCTCGTCTCCGTTTTCCAGAGCGAGACGTACGGAGACATCCACATCGAAGCCCGCAAGACGATCGAGCGAAACGCGCTCGTTCGCGTGCAGGAGTTCGATTCGCGCGATACCGATGAAGTCGCGAAAGCGATCATCGACAACGCGATCGAAGAGAAGATCGACATGGCTGAAGCGATGGAAGCCCACGACGGCCAATCGCCGCAGCTGGGTTTGGTCCCGACGGCCGACATCGTGATCGAGCAGATCGCGGTCGACAACGAATACGCGGACACGCATCAGGTCGCGACCGACGCCGACATCCTCGAAGCGGAAGCGGAGCTCGAGCACGAGACGGGCATTCCGATTCCCGAGATCGAAGAGATCGCCGAAGAACAAGTCGCGATGATCGAAGCGGGCGAGGCGACGATGGAAGAAGCCGTCGCGGCTCTCGAGCTCGCACCGACTCGCGAAGAAATCGCGGCATTGACGGACTTGAGTGATCTCGTCGATCGACCCGGCGAAGGCGAAGCGGACCCGCAAGCGGTCGAGCAGACCTTGGCTCTCGATGCGGCCGCGACGAGCGCTGAGTCGGCGGGCGAAATTTTCACGAATGAAACTCTGGCAGACGACGGCAACGACGACGTGCCCTTCGGAATCTGATTACGCAATCGAAGTGAGGCGAGATGGCTGACATCGAAAAGGACAAGACGGCAACGGACGAGATCGCGGAGAAAGCTTCGAAAGAAGCCGACGCGAAACCGGCAGCCGACCCCCTGGCGAAGATCGAATGGAGCGCGATGAGCGGCTCACTCGATTTCCTCGACGACGACGGCGCCGCCGAAGGCGAAGCCGCTGATCAAGACTCCAAGGCGAACTCGCGAATCGAGAAGCTCCAAGCTTTGGCATCGAGCGTGTCGAAGGCAGTCTCGAAACGTAAAAAGAAGTCGAAGAAGGACGCCGGTGCCGATGCCGAAGAAATTTCGGCCACCGACATCGCTCCCGACATGATCAGCTCCGAAGCAGAAATCGAACTCGAAATGCTCACCGACGACGGCGGCATCATCACCCCCGAAGGCTCCATCGCCCTCGAAGCCATCGCGGAAATGACCGACGGTCAAACCGACGACGGTACGGAAACGGGTGCCGAAACGGCTACCGCTACGGGTGCCGTTCTCGATCCTTGGCTCAAAGCCGAAGAAGAAATGCAGCAGATGGGCTTCCAGGCTCTCGAAGAAGAGCTCGATGCCGCGGAGAACGATGCCGCAGCGGAGCCGACCGAGTTCATCATGCAAGACCAACTCTTCTCGATCATCGAGTCGCTGTTGTTCTCGACCGACAAGCCCGTTTCGGTCGCGTCGATCAAGATGATCTTCAAAGGTTCGAACATTCGCACGAAAGACATCACTCGCGCTCTCGACATTCTCGCCAGCGAATACGCGTCTCCGAATCGTGGAGTGACGCTCGAAGAAATCAACGGCGGCTATCAGCTTCGCACCAAAGTCGACAACGTCGATCATTTGCGTCGCTTGGCGAAGATCCGTCCATTCCGTCTCTCCGGCCCGGCCCTCGAAGTGATGGCGATCGTCGCCTACAAGCAACCGGTCACGAAGCACGAGATCGACGAGATCCGTGGTGTCGAGAGCGGTCACTTGCTCCGCGCGCTCATGGAGCGGGGAATGGTCAACTTCCAAGGCAAGGCCGAGCATTTGCCGGGTAAGCCCATGTCCTACGGCACGACCCGCCGATTCCTCGAGACGTTCGGATTGCGCAACACGCGTGAACTCCCGACGCTGACCGAGATCGACGATCTGTTGCCCGAAGGCATCGGTGCCGAAGAAGAAGAAAAAGAGTCGCTCTCCGATCTCACCGACAAGCTCTCGAACGACATCGTCGCGAGCTACTCTGAAGGTGAAGAAGAGCTGGGCAAGATCAAAGACACGCTTTCGGCGATCGACACGACCTCGGAGTTCTTCGAGCAAGAGAAAGTCCGTGAGCGTGAGCGCCGCGACCGCGATCGCGCGCAGGACATTCGCGAGCAGTTGATGGTCGGCGAAGCAGTCGAAGAAAAAGACAAGCGCTGGCTCGATCGCTATGAAGCGAAGCTCGTGGCCCAAGAAGCTGCCGCTGCCGCGGGAACTGCGATGATCGTGTCCGCTGACGAAACCGAAGCCGCTCCTTCGGTCGCGGGCGAAGTCGCGAACCTCACCGAAGAAAATCAGATCGAAGCGAAATCGAACGAGCAAGCCGACGCCGACGAGGCCGATGCCGCCGAAATAGAATTCGCGCTCGAGAACGAATCGCTCGACGATCTCGAAGCGAACGGGGACTGGAACGACGACACCGAAGGCGAAGCTCAGACGTGAGTGATCGATCGCGCCTCTTCTTGAAAGTGGCGCTCTCGGGTTTCATCGCCTATCACGTCTTCTGCGTCGCTCTCCTCCCGAATTCGGCGTCGATCATCGGCCGCAAGCTCGACCGCATTCTCACGCCCTACGCGAATCCCTTCATCTTCAACCGGACCTGGCAGTTCTTTTCGCCGGGCCCGATGCCGAGTTTCTATATCGAGTACGAAGTCGTGACGCCCGAATCCGAAATGGATCTCAATCGAGCGACCATCGTTTATCCTCCGGTGCCGAAATCGTTCACACTCGGCGATTATTACCTGCGAAGCCTCGCGGGCATGCGCTTTCTCGGCGTCAAAGACGAGAACTTCACCAAATTTTTCGTCCCGTATCTTTGCCGCCAACATGCGGGCGCGATCGGTCTCGACATTCGTTCGGTCATGGAAGAAGTGCCGCAAATGGAAAGCCTCGACGTTGATTCCACGATCGGCTTCAAAGAGCTCGCGGAGAAAAAAGATCTCCCGCGGAAATTTTACGAATGCCCCGGCGCTGCGATCTCGATGAAGGGTGATATCGAAGAGGAATTGAAAACGCTCGGTGATGAAACAGGCGATGGATCCGGCGGTCAGCCGCAAAAGAACGATCCGGCCGAAACGATTCCGGGCGGAGATGTAGAGCCGACAGATGACTCCGGACGTGATGGAACGAAAGCATTGCCGACCGGCGCAGGAGATTCGAAATGAAATTCCTCCTGCAATTCGCTCGAGCCTGGGATCGCTTCTTCTTTGCTCCGACGTCGACGCTTCCGATCGGCGTTTTCCGCGCGTTCTTCGGAGCTCTCGCGCTCTTGATGTATTCGATCCGCGCGGTGAACTGGCGTTTCTATTTTACCGACGAGGGCTATCTGCCGGCCGCGCATGCGCTCGAGGTTTTACCTGCTTTCCATCAACCTTTGTTCCACTGGTATCCGCACTCGGTCGGGATGACTCTCGCGTTCCAGATCGTGATGTTGATCTCGCTGGTGTGCCTCACCCTCGGCATCTTCGGTCGTGTCTCGGCGCTCGTGACGTTCTTGCTCCACTGCGCCTTCATCCAGCGAAACTACACGATCGGCTACGGTGCGGATTTCGTCGCGACGTTCGCCTTCTTCTCTTTGATCTTCATGGACAACTCGCGCTCGTTCAGTCTCACGTCGTGGTGGAGCCGTCGCTGCGGCCGCGCGATGAAGCCGCAAGGTGAAGTCGCATCGATCGTTTCGACGATGGGAATGCGTCTGATCCAGATCCAACTTTGTTTGATCTACAGCTACACAGGGATGGAGAAGCTCAAAGGCGCACCCTGGTGGGACGGCACGGCCGTGTGGTCGGTCATCGGCAACACGCAACTCATGTTGTTCGATCTTTCGTGGCTAAAGAATTTCCCGATGGCGATCGCCGCGATGACGTTCGCGACGCTCTTCTTCGAAGTCTATTTCCCTGCGATCGTCTGGTATCGCCCGGTCCGCAAATGGGCGCTATTGTTCGGGGTGGGCTTGCATCTCGGGATCACGTTCACGATCGGTTTGTTTTTCTTCTCGTTCGTGATGATCGCCGTCTACTTGCTCTTCTTGGATGAAGGCGACTACATCGACTTCGCGGATTTCTTCCGCGGGAAGTACACACACCGTGCGAGTGCGGGGCGCTGAGGTTTTTCCCGAGCGGAAGATCGACGCACCATGACTCCAGCGCTGGATTCGAAATCGAATGAACGCTGGCGGAGT
Source organism: Bdellovibrionota bacterium (assembly GCA_040384505.1). Taxonomy (GTDB): domain Bacteria; phylum Bdellovibrionota; class Bdellovibrionia; order Bdellovibrionales; family JAMPXM01; genus JAZKJB01. Next base: position 6,051 of record JAZKJB010000007.1, read on the forward strand.
TTTCAGAGTCGCTGAAACAGACCGACGCGATTGCCTTCGCTATCCTTGAATTCGGCGGCCCATCCATAGCTAGGAACTTCTGACTTCGGGAAAAGAGTTTGGCCTCCGCTCCCGAGGACTTTCCTGAGAGTCGAGTCGATGTCGTTCGTATCCATGTAAATCAAAGTTCCGGTAAGCGAAGGCTTATAGGATTCGCCTTTGGCCAAGGCGCCGGTAATGCCGCGACTTCCGACTTCGAAAGGGAAGAACGCCATTTCGTTACCGTGAATCGACGTTTTCTCGAAGTCGCAGGAAAACACGCGAGAGTAGAACTCAATCGCGCGGTCTAGATCATCGACTGGGATCTCGAAGTAGGTACCAAGGTTCATGGCTGCTCCTGTTCGGGAAACTCGAGTTCCGATGCGGAACCGATCTGAAATTTTCTGTATCTCACCCGCGACGTCGCGGGTACGAGCGCGTCATGCTCGTTCGCGCCGATGTGTGCTTCGCGTTCAGCTCTCTTACTCTCAATTCAGCTCTGCGAACTTCCGCGACGCCAACGACTCCGTGCTCGAGTCGATGCAGCGTTACCCGAAACACC
>JAZKJB010000007.1:6640-19613 GCA_040384505.1 Bdellovibrionota bacterium
CCGCGATCGCATCCGCGACGCGAATGCCATCGCAAGCGGCCGACGTGATCCCGCCAGCATAGCCCGCACCTTCGCCACACGGATACAAACCCGCGTGTGACAACGACACCAACGTCTGCGGATCACGCGTCACGCGAACCGGGCACGACGTTCGCGATTCCACGCCATGAAATTGCGCATCGCGAGTGATGAATCCGCGCATGTTGCGATCGAATTTTTCCAGGCTACCGCGTATGCGCTCGACGATGTCTGAAGGAAGCAGCTGATCGAGTCGAGTTGCCTTCACGCCAGACGGTGAAGACGACTTCAGTGCTTCGCCAGCGCGTCCCTCCAAGAAGTCGACGACTCCTTGAACGGGAATTTCACGTGAGCCACCGGCGCGTAAGACGGCCTGATAAGCGGCTTGCTCGAGAGCGCGGCGGAATTTCATCCCGCCGAACAGATCTTTCCCGAAGCGTTTCTCGTGATCGATCGAGACGACCATCGCCGCGTTCGCGAAAGGGGAGTTTCGGTGGTAGTTGCTCATTCCGTTGGCGACGATGCCGTCGGCGCTAGTGCCGCTCGAAAGCACGAAACCCCCGGGGCACATGCAGAACGAATAGACGCCGATGTTCGATTTCTCGTCGTGGTCGGCCAGTTTGTAGTTCGCAGCACCAAGCGAAGGATGCTCGGAATGTTTTCGATATTGAATCTTGTTGATCAACTTTTGTGGATGCTCGACACGAAGACCTAGAGCGAAGCTCTTTCCTTCCATGTGAACGCCGAGCTCGGACAAGTGATCGAAAACGTCTTCGGCCGAATGTCCCGTGGCCAAGATCACGTGGCGTGAGCGGAAAGTGCGGCCTTCTGTCGATTCGACTCCGACGACTTGATCGTCTTCCAAGATCAATTTCTTCATCGGCGTGTCGAAATGGATTTCGCAACCGTTCGCCAGCAAGAACTCGCGAACTTTCGGGATCACGCGGCGAATGCGATCCGAGCCGACGTGCGGATTGGCGAGGTAGCGAATTTCTTCCGGTGCGCCGAACTGAACCAAGCGGTCCATGACGTATGGGATGTGCGGAGACTTGATCCGAGTGATCAACTTGCCGTCGGAATACAAACCCGCGCCGCCCTCGCCGAAGCAGACGTTGTTGTTCGGATCGAGTTGACCGTAGCGCCAGAATTGGTTGATGGCTTTGATGCGCTCGTTGCCGGTCGAGCCGCGCTCGAGCAAAACGCATTTGATTCCACGTTCGACCATTCGCACGGCGGCGAAAAGTCCCGCGGGGCCGGAGCCGATGATCAGCGGTCGATCGGCGTCACTGGGGAGCTCGACTCGCTCGAGACGAAACTCGGGATCGAGAGGTTTCTCGCCCTGCTCATAGACGTCGATCGAATAGACGTAGTGCGCGTCGCTCGATCGGCGTGCGTCGACGGATTTGCGGGTGATTCGGTATTGAGAGTATTGAGGTACGAGCCAGGCGAGTTTCTCGTCGAGATCTTCATCGAGGCCGACCTTCAAATCGCGGAACGTTTTCATCGTCCAAGCTCTTTCGAAGTCGTTGAGGTGACATGATGTACCACAGGCGGTTCTTGGACTCCACTTCGATGGATGAGCCGGCGAGGAAAGCCGGAAAAATCTGCACTCCCGAACGACCACGGCCCTGGAGATCGAGACTCGACCGAGTGGCTCGATCCGATTATAGTGGCCCGATGAAGAACAAGATCTTCGACGTCGTCATGCCGGTCCTCCCGAAGAACGATCTCTCGCATTTCGTGGGGCGGCTCGTCCACATTCCGCTGCCTCAGCCCGTTGGTCGCCGTTCGGTGGAGTGGTTCGCGAAGATGTACGACATCGATCTCTCGGAAGCCGAGCTTCCGGTCGATCAGTACCGCTCCATCGGCGACCTGTTCATGCGAAAATTGAAAGCTGGCGTTCGTCCCGTCGGCGAAGGCGTCGTTCACCCCGCCGATGCCGTGATCACCGAAGGTGGTCCGATCGAGAATCAAACCCTGATTCAAGCGAAGGGCAAAACATATACGGTGAGCGAGCTACTCAAGACCGACGAGTGGACGACGACGTTCGATGGCGGTCAGTTCATGACCTACTATTTGTGCCCGACGGATTATCACCGAGTTCATTCGCCAGTAGACGGCCGAGTGGTCTGGAGCTCTCACATTCCGGGCGAGCTCTGGCCCGTGAACGCCTGGAGCGTGAATGCGATCCACAATCTCTTCGCGGTGAACGAGCGAGTCGCTCTCGTCATCGACACACCCAAAGGGAAGATCGCGCTCATCATGGTCGCGGCGACGAACGTCGGAAACATGACGATGACGTTCGATCCTTCGATCGCGACGACGAAGCGCCCTGCGAATCGAAAAGTCGCCGAGAAAACTTACGACCCGGCACTCGAGATTGCTCGCGCCGACGAGGTCGGGATCTTCCGAATGGGTTCGACGGTCGTCATGCTCTACGAAAAAGGCGCCCTCGATGTCGAAACCGCCGCGATGAAGAATCACCACTCGAAGATGGGCGCTTCCGTTCGGGCGTGAAGGCGAGAGTCGGTCTTTCGCGCGCAAATCGGTCCTCGTCTGGCAAAAATTCCAGGCTCGATCAAACCGTCGACAGTTAAAACTGTTGGGGCGGCTGCCCATGGCTTGCAGTTCTTCGGTGTCCGCGGCGTTTTCGCCCGCGGGAATCGAGGTTTCGAATGAACCGCACGCTCGCTTTTTTGTCTCTTCTCGTAGTCTCGAACCAAGCTTTCGCAGCTTCTCCGATGGCCTCTTGTGTCGTCAGTGACATGGCCAAGATCAAAACGTTGATCGAGCAAGATTCGACCGTCGGTCCCTTCGGAGTTTCACTCGCGGCCTCGAGCGCATATCAAGGACTGAATCAGGCTCAACTCGTCGCGAACGCAGGAGCCGCGGGAGTGCGACTTCGCGTGAACGAAATCGAAGCGAAATTGAAATCGGCAGTGAACGAGTTCATGGCGTCGAAGGCCGATCCTTCGCAAACGGCCCTCGTCGCTCTCGGCGATGCCTCTCGCCGGCAGATCTTCCAGATCTTGCGGCGTCCGAAGGGGCAGCCCGCGGTCGCCGCGAACGCGGAATCGAAATGTAACTCCGGGAGCTGCGAAGACATGGCAGTGAAGACCGAGCTCATGTACGTGCTGAAAGGATCGACCGTCGCGAAGGCCGTCGACACTCTCGGCGTCTACAAGCTCGAGACGACCGGCAACGTCGACGTTCATTTCTGCCAAGCCAGCGCCAGTTGTAACCAGCGCGCGCACTTGATGGCGGCCGGTGGGGAAGTGCAAAAATCGAAAACTCCCGCGCCGATGAAGCCGAATACTTCCTACGTTTTGCGTGAATCGGGAATGGGAGTGGAGACGACGTCGGTCTACAAAATCCATCCGGCGACGATCTGTGGAAAGCCCGCGGCGCTGTTGACCGGAGTGATGGTTCGCGGTGAGAACGCCTTCGACTCCTCGTCGACGATCGCGCTCGCCGTCGAATCCGACGACCGTGTGATCTTACTCGCTCACTACCAAGGCTACGTCGCCGGGGGCCGCGGCAATGTGCCCAAGTGGATGCTCGACGGCGGAATCGTCGGCGCTGTCGCGAAAGGCAGCTTGAACGGCATCTACAATCGTCAAGCCGAGCGCCTCGGCAGCCCGGAACGCGTGAACGGTAAAGGGATGCTCAAGTAAGCATCACCCACGGTTTTGACGCAGCCCGACTCACGACGGACCCGTTGATTCGAGCCGGGTTTTCAGAGTAAACCTCTTGGTTCACTTTGCTCTCTCATCCCATGTCGTCGGGGCGTAGCGCAGCCTGGTAGCGCGTTTGCTTCGGGAGCAAAAGGTCGCTGGTTCGAATCCAGTCGCCCCGACCATCTTCGATCGTAGATTTGTTAAGGCGCGCCTGCTCATGGCTCCGAGCGGAGTCTTCGGGGCGACGCGGTCTTGCGGGCATCGAGCCCGCAAGCCCTATGCGGTCGGGGATCGCTACGGAACCTCTTCGAGCTCCCTCCGCGACCCACTCCCGCATGCTCCGCACCAAATCGCGCCACTGGCGCAATTTGGCGCGGGCACGAGCCCCGACCACTGCAACCTTCAATCTTTTGGGGAATTCCAATTTGAAGTCTCGCGCGAACCACCGCACTCCGACGCTCCCCCTCCCGAACCCTGCCCCTCCCGTGCCCCAACGTCTTAACAAATCCAGTTCTGTAGTAAGCAACTAATTAGGTGTTTACTGACTACGGCCTGTTGGTCACACTTGGGCTGGGGGCAAAGTGAACTTCGAGGACGTGCAGACCGAGGCTTTGATCAAGCTGACCGTCGATCAAATGCATGAAGGCATTCAGATCGTCGACAAGCAGTGGCGTTATGTCTATTTGAACGGCGCGGCGGCTCGCCATGGCCGTAATTCGATCGCGTCCTTGATCGGGCGCACGATGCTGGAATGCTTTCCCGGCATCGAAAAATCCGAAATGTTTCGGCTTTTGAGTGGCGTGATGGCGGGTGGCCCGCCCGTGAGAATGGAGAATCTCTTCGACTACGGCAACGGAGAGACCTGCTGGTTCGCGCTCTACTTCGAGTCTCACGATCGTGGCGTCTTGATTCGGTCGATCGACATTACGGACGCGAAGAAACTCGAACAACAATTTCTCCACGCACAAAAAATGGAGGCGATCGGCCGCCTTGCCGGCGGTATCGCGCACGACTTCAACAACAAAATGGGGATCGTCCAGATCTACACCGACATGGCGATGCGAGAGCTCGGCGTCGAATCGGCCACGCATGCCCATCTCGCGAGCGTGCTCCGAGCCGTCGAAGGCGCGACGAAACTCACGCGTCAGCTCCTCGCTTTCAGCCGCAAACAAGTCCTCGACGTTCGAGTGATCAATCTGAATGACGTCGTGACGAATTTCGAGCGAGGACTCATCAAGCTCGTAGGTGAAAACGTTCGTTTGCAAATCGATCTCGACCCTGAACTTGGCAACATCTGGGCTGATGCTTCGCAGATCGATCAAGTCCTGATGAATCTCGTCTTGAATGCTCGCGATGCGATGCCCGAGGGCGGAGTGCTGACGATCGAGAGCGTGAACGTCGAGTTGGATTCCACGTTTTGTGCCACTCGCGCCGAGATGCAGCCGGGCCCCTACGTGATGCTTTCCGTGAGCGATACAGGAACCGGAATCGGACCTGACGAGCGTGAGAAAATTTTCGAGCCGTTCTATACGACGAAAAAGGCAGGAGTCGGGACGGGGCTCGGGCTCTCTTCGGTTTTCGGAATCGTGAAACAATCGCGCGGACAAATTTGGGTCTATAGCGAAGTGGGTATCGGGACGACCTTCAAGATCTATTTTCCCCGTGTCGACGAGCTCAAAGAAAAGATCGACTATCAGGCCGAACCTAGTGAAGACGTCAAAGGCCAAGAGACCATCCTGCTCGTGGAGGACGACGAAGCTTTGCGACTTGCCTATGCTCGTGCGCTCGAGATCGCCGGCTATGTGGTTCGTCCCGCCCAAAGCGTCAAGGAAGCCAAAACTCTTTTCATGCAATTGAAAGGGGAGGTCGACTTGCTCCTCACCGACGTCGTCCTCGATTCGTCGAGTGGGCGTGAGCTCGCGGAAGAATTGTCCGCGGTGAAAGCCGATCTCAAGGTCGCGTTCATGTCGGGGTATACGGAAAACTCGATCGTCCACCACGGCGTGATCGACGAAGGCGCCATCTTGCTCCAAAAGCCGATTTCGATGCGAAAGCTCTTGAGTACGGTGAGAAACGTTCTCGACGGGCGAATCAAGAAGGGAGTGGTCTGAACCGTGGCGCAAATTCTATTGGTCGACGATGACGACGGAGTTTTGGCTGCAGTAGGAGACCTACTCGTGGGTCAGGGGTATGAAGTCACCGAGGCGTCGGACGGCCGCGCGGCTTGCGAACTCGTGACAGCGAAGAGTTTCGACCTCGTCATCAGCGACGTTCAGATGCCGGAAATCGACGGTTTGGGACTTCTGCAATGGATAAAGAAAATACGGCCAACGCCCGTCGTCCTCATGACGGCCTTTTCTCATCTCGTCGAAACTAAGCGAGCGTTCGAGCTAGGCGCAGACGATTTCATCATGAAGCCGTTCGCGAACGAAGAACTCCTGGGCATCGTGAGCAAGATCCTCGGCGGGAAGGAAGCAGAATCGGAGGATCTGGATGCCCGCTTCGCCAGAATTCCGATCGAGGACTTCGTCTCGGGTACGAGCATGAATGTCGGAGTTTACGTGCGACTTTCGGCGAAGAAGTTCGTTCGTGTCGCTCACTTGGGCGACACGCTCCCGCGGCTCCAGGTCGAGAGTTACAAGAAGAAGGGCCTCGAATATCTCTTCGTGAAAAAGGAGGAGCTCGCGACGGTCGTCGGCTTCAACTTGAATCTTTTGAAAGCCGTGACCGCCAACGCGGCGATTCCCGCGCAGAAGAAAGAGCGATTTCTGCGCTACACGACCGAAACCGTACTCGAGCAGTTGATGGTGAACGGCATCGACGCTCGATCCTTTGCTCAAGCTCGCGAGTCGATGGAGCTCGCGATCGCGCTCGTCGCGGAAAGTGACAGATTGACGGATATCTTGATGGTCTTGGACTCGCATGCCGATTGGATCTACGCGCACAGTCTCGGGGTCGGTCTCTACAGCGCGATGATCGGGAAGGCGATGGGTTGGAATTCCCAGACGAACATTTTCAAGCTCGCGCTCGCCGGACTCCTGCACGACGTGGGAAAAAAGGAAATCAGCACGCTCGTCCTCGAGAAGCCGCGAACTCAGCAGAATCAAGAGGAGCGCGCTCTCTACGAAAGCCACCCGGTCCGGAGCAAAGAAATCTTGAGCGCGTTCGAAGGGCTCCCGAACGACGTCGTGCAGGTGGCGTTCGAACATCACGAAAGCCCGGTCGCAGGGGGATTCCCCAGGGCGCTCCCTAGCTTTAGAATCCACCCCTTTGCGAGGGTCGTGAACGTGGCCGATCGATTTTGTTATTTCGCGATGAAGTCGCCCATCTCGCCGGGACATGACGCGCGCGCAGCGTTCGATCACCTCAGGAATTTCGAGCACGAACTCGAGCCCGCGGTATTGAAAGCGTTCAAGACCTGTTTGTCTTGAGAAGGATTAGCGCTTTTTCTTCGGTTGCTTCGGCTTTTTCTTCTTTTCGACGGACGCGGGGCTGCGGTTGCCGCTCTTCTTCCCCTTTGATGCGATGGCTTTATTTTTCTTGCCGGCCTTCGTCGCGATCTTTTTCCCTGACTTCGGCTTCGCCGCGAACTTCTTTTCTTTCTTCGAGGCCTTGCCGGCTTTCGCCGCGACTTTCTTGTCCTTCTTGCCGGATTTGCCAGCGATCTTCTTTCCCGCTTTTTTCTTTTTGTCCGCGACCATTTTGATCTTCATCGCGTCTTTTTTCTTCTTCGCGGCGACTTTCTTCGTCGCCTTCTTTTTCGAAGCTTTCTTCTTGGGCGAAGTCTCGCTGGAGTCCGATGCCCATTTCGGCTTCGCGATCGAAGTCGACGGTGCCGCGAAAGCTAAAGCGAGTAGAAGGGCCAACAGAATACGCATGTCATTTCCTCTCCACCTAAGAAGGTGTCTCGAACGATAAATCGGAATTATTCGAGGGGAACTGGTGCTCCAATACGAGAATTGCTGGACTCTGATTACGATTTCGTATCAGAACGATCATGTTTACATCGGCTCGACTCTCGGGTTAACATCCCCGGGCAACAAAAGAGGTATACCGTGCGTTCCAAGGTCAAAGGCGTCAGTTCGTATCTACGGGAGAAGCGTCTGGAGTCGGAGCTGACCCAGATGGAAGCTGCTCGGCATCTCGGGCATTCGACGGCTCAGTACATTTCGAACCTCGAACGTGGCCTCTGTGAGCCGTCGGTCGAAATGGCGATCAATCTCTGCGAATTCTACGGTGGTAGCCGCAAAGAGCTCTATGAATTGATGCTCGAGCTTTACGAGGATCAGCTCAAAGCGCGCTTCAAGTCGAAGAAGACGAAGTAATTCTCCAAGATCCTGCGGGAATGCCGGTGAATTCCGGCGATTCCCAGCTGTTAACGCCGCGTTCCAGCCCCTCCCGGACGTGATTTCCCTTACCTGTTCCAGCTCGAATCGCTAGCCTTTCAAGACATGGCTTCGCGAATCGATTTTCACGACACGATCATCATCGGCGCCGGAGTTTCCGGCTCATGGATCGCCGACCAGCTCACTCAAAAAGGCATGCGTGTCTTGATGGTGGAGGCCGGTCGTCATTTCGACCGAAAGACGTATCCGCGCCGCGAAGTCGACGCGAACTCACTCCTGTATTGGTCGGGAGGCATCGAGCTCAATCACGATGCCTCGATCGGCTTGCTGCGGCCCAAAGTGGTCGGCGGGGGCTCGGTCGTGAATCAAGCTCTCCTCGATCGCTTCGATGAAGACGCTTTCGTTTCGTGGAAAAAGCAGAGCGGGATCGAGTTCTTCGATCAAGATCAAATGGCTGAATGGTACGAACGCGCCGAAGCCTCGATTCATCAGCAATATATCCCGAAAGAAAACTGGAACGGGAACGCCGAGGTCTTCGCCGAAGGTTTCGAGAAGAACGGCTTCAAGTGTGCGCCGCTTCGGCGCGCGCAAAAGGATTGTCGTTATGCCGAGGGCAGCGATTGCATCGAATGTTTGATGGGCTGCCGAATCGATTCGAAGCAGAGCACTCCTGTGACGACGTTGAAGCGCGCGCTCGAGAGCGGGCATCTCGAGCTTCGCGCGAAGACGCAGGCGATGAAGCTCATCGAAGATGCGAACGGAATTACGATCGAGCTACGTTCGAGCACGGGTGAATCGAGTCTGGTGCGGGCGAGCCGGCTGGTGCTCGCGAGCGGGGCCATCGGCAACTCGAAGCTTCTTCTCGCGTCTGGTTACGGCGAAAAGTTGCCGGCTCTCGGGCATGGGTTCTACACGCATCCCCAATACATGACGCTCGCTCTTTACGATCGTTCGATACGTGCCCACAAAGGACCGTTTCAAGCCTTGAAATCCGACGATCCCGAATTCCGTCGCCAAGGATTCAAACTCGAGAACGTCTTCGCGCCACCTTCGGGTCTCGCGATGCTGGTTCCGGGATTCGGCGCCAAGCACATGGAAACGATGAAGCAGATGTCGCACATGGCATGCGTCGAGGTCGCGATTCGCGACACCGAGCCCGGGCGAATCGAGCTCGCGAGCGGCGGACGAGCCAAGGTGACCAAGGCACTCAACGCGGAAGATCGCTCGCGACGAGACCGGGGGCTCGCTGCCGTCGACAAGATCTTCAATTCGACGGGTGCGAAGAAATTGATCCCGGGGGATGTCGCGATCGGGCTCCATCTCATGGGCGGCTGCGCGATTGGCAAAGACAAGAAAACGTCCGTCGTCTCTCCCGAATTCAATCTCCATGGATCGAAGCGAATCTTCGCCGCCGACTCGAGCGTCTTCCCGAACGCACCGGGCATCAATCCCTCGCTGACGATCATGGCGTTGTCGCTTCGTGCGGCCGAGGTGATCGCCTCATGAGTCGTCTGTCTCGATTGCAAGCCAAGGGCCTTCAGAAGGCCGGCGACATCATGATCCCCGGTGATGAAGTTTTGCCTTCGTTCACTCGATCCGGTTCGATCGCCGCTGCCGATCGCATCGTGGAATTTCTCACGGAGAGCGACCGCGCCGGCTTGAAGGGCGTCGCCGTTCTTTTTGCCATTTTGCCGCGTCCGTTCGTCAAAGGGCTCTTGTGGCTCGCCGCGAATGCGAATCGATTGCCTTCTTTCCTTGCCCCGCCATTTCGCGAACTCAATCTCGGAGTCAAAGGAGTCGTCATGAGTCTCTATTATTCGGATGTGTCCATGGACCGGAAAATCCAAGGCGCCCTCGGTTACGATGCGAAAGTGGCAGGGGAGTCGGGCGACACGAACGTCGAAGAAGCTTACGGTCGGCTTCGCGCGGCTCAAAGTGCGGTTCGTTCGCTTTCGGTTCGTGACCGACTCGACTTCATCCGGCGACTTCGCGAAGCGATCCTCGCCAAACGCGAATGGATCGTGGACCAAATCCAAGATGCGACGGGAAAATCGCGGACCGACGCCCTGACCTCCGAGATTTTCGGAACGCTCGATCATCTTCTCTTTCTCGAGAAGTACGCCGAGAAGCACCTTCGTGAGAAAAAAGTCCCGACGCCTCCAGTTTTGATGGGAAAGAAATCGCTCGTGCGCTTCGAGCCGCTCGGGACCGTCCTCGTGATCTCGCCCTGGAATTATCCGTTCTACCAGGCGATCGTCCCGATCACGTCCGCGTTCGTCTGCGGGAACACGGTCGCGTACAAACCTTCGGAGTACACTCCTTTGAATGGTGTCGTCGAAGCCGTTCTCGCCGATGCGGGGTTCAACGAGGATTGGATCCGCGTCTTCTACGGTGCCGGCGACGTCGGTTCGAAGTTGATCGATCAGAAACCGGGAAAGATCTTTTTCACGGGGAGCACTTCGACCGGGAAGAAGATCATGGCTCAGGCGTCACGCGATCTCATTCCGGTCGAGCTCGAGCTCGGCGGGAAAGACCCGATGATCGTTTTCGCCGACGCGAACATCGAGCGCGCGGTCGCGGGTGCTGCGTGGGGCGCACTCACGAACACCGGTCAGTCGTGTACGTCGGTCGAGAAGATCATCGTCGAAGACGCGATCTACGACGACTTCCGCGATCGTCTCGTGAAAGAAGTCTCTCGCCTCAAGCTCGGCGTCGATCGCGATGGCGGCGCCGACCTCGGCCTGATGACGAACGACATGCAAACGAAGATCGTCGCCGATCATCTCGTGGATGCCGAGAAAAAGGGAGCACGTGTTCTCGTCGGATCCGAATGGGATCGGAAATCGCGCGCGATTCCGCCCCTCGTCTTCGACGGTGTGACGCGAGAAATGAAAGTTTACCGCGAAGAATCCTTCGGACCCGTCTTGCCGCTGCTTCGTTTCAAGTCGGAAGCCGAGGCGATCGAGCTCGCGAACGATACCGAGTACGGTCTCTCGGCGAGCGTTTGGTCGAAGGACCTCGTGCGCGCGAGCCGCGTGGCCGATGCGATCGTGACTGGAAACGTCTCGGTGAACAACGTGATGATCACCGAAGGCAATCATGCACTCCCTTTCGGCGGCGTGAAGAACAGTGGGTTCGGTCGCTTCAAAGGTGAGTGGGGGCTTGCGGCGTTCTCGAACGTGAAAGCGATCATGATCGAAGCGAGCTCGAAGAAGATCGAAGCGAACTGGTACCCGTACACTCCCGAAAAGTATTCGAAGTTCAACGACCTCATCACGGCCGTCTTCGGTAGCCAGGGGTTCGTCGGCTTCGTGAAGTTCGCGATCGCGGGCTTGAAACTCGAGAGCTACGTCGCGAAAGTCAGGTCTGATCGCGTTCGCTGAGGGAGGTCGGCCTCCCTTTCGCGAGGACCGATCAGTGAGTCGACGGCGGTTTCGGCAAAGTGAAGTGAAACTTCGTTCCCTCGCCGGGCTTCGACTCCGCCCAAATCCTTCCGCCATGATCTTCGACGATCTTCTTCACGATCGCCAAGCCGAGGCCTGAGCCCTCCGGCTTGTCGATCGTTTCGACTCGCATGAACGGCTCGAAGATTTTCGAGATCTCGGAGGGTGGAATTCCCAAGCCGTTGTCGCAGACCGTGAACTGCCAGCATACCGGTGACGATTCGATTGCACCGACCACGATTTCGGGAGGCTTCGCCGTTCGAAATTTCAAGGCGTTACCAATCAAATTTTGGAACACCTGAGCCAAGGCGCTTGCGTCACCGTAGACGACGGGGAGAACTCGGGCTTCGATCTTGGCGTTCGAATCGCGAATTGCACCTTGAAGATTGTCTTCGACCATTGTGAGCACGTCCCGCGTGGAAACGGCGGAGAAAGCCGCGGTCTTCGCGCCTGCGCGAGCGTAGTTCAAGAGCCTGTCGATCAAAGTCCTCATTCTTTCGGCCGCTCGCACGATGAACTGGAAATATTCGCGTGTCTCGGGGGAGAGGGCGCTCGACGACTCGTACTCGATCAATTCGATGAACTGCGTGATCGTGTTGAGCGGGGATTTGAGATCGTGGGCGGCGATGCCGGCGAAACGGCTGAGGTCCGTGTTCGATCGCTTGAGCTCTTCACGATCGCCCGCCAATGCCCGATTCGCAGAGAGAAGACCATTGTTGATTTCGACCAATTGCCGTTGGCTTTTGCGAAGCTCCTCTTCGGCGCGGAACCGCTCGACCGCATTCGCGAGACCGAGGGCGGCATCCTGCAGGAATCTTTTTTCGTCATCGGTATAGTCGCGGACGACGACGCATTGGACGACGAGCGCTCCGTACGGACGTTCTGCACCTTTGATGATGACGGCGATTCCGCTTCTTATAGACGGATCTGGAATGAGCGTCGGTCTATTGACGGTAGAATTCGTTTCGAAATCCCGCACGACGATCGGCACCGCGGAGATCAGCGCCCGGCCCGCGAGCGATTTCTCGTCGACTGGAATCTCGGCAGGCAATTTGTCGGTCGCATTCGTGCTCGAGAAAGCCGCCGGACGGAAGACGTTCGCATGAGAATCGTGCTCGAGGATTTTTACATAAGGCGATTGCATCGTCCGCATGATCCGCGTCGTCGTGCCGTCGAAGACCTCTTTCAAGTTCTTCGATGACAAAGAAAGCGAATTGATCTCGGCGAGAGCGTCGCGTTTCTCCGCGACCGAGCGCACGCGCACGCTTTCGATGATCGCCTTTTTGTGGGAGGACTGCATTCGCTGAGACAAGATCGAGATCAGTGCCCCCGAAGCGACGAAGACTCCGATTCGCGGGAGACTCAAGTTGTCCAAATCGAACTCGAAGATCGGCGGGACGAAGACATACTCGGCGATGATCGTGGCGAGTACGATCGCGAGAGGGCCGTTCGCATAAATCGCAGCGATGATGATCGCCGGATAAAAAAG
>JAZKJB010000008.1:0-1980 GCA_040384505.1 Bdellovibrionota bacterium
GGCCGGTCCGGTGCACGCCGAAGAAGAAGGGCGGCCTCGCGACGAAGAACCTCGACACGAAAGCGTATCTCGATCAGTTCGACGGCCCGTTCGACATCTTCAATTACAGCTGGGGCGATCCTCAGTGTCAGCTCACGAGCGAAACTCTCGGACTCACCGACAAGCTCGCCGCGGGTTCGACTTCATTACGTGCGGGCAAAGGCGCGATCTTCGTGAAGGCCGCGGGCAACGAGTTCACCTCTTATCTCGAGGATTGCGATTCGTCGGCCTCACCGAACGCGATCGTCTTCGGCAACGTGAATTTCAGCGAGGAGTACTCGACTCCCTACATGATCACGGTTGCGGCGTTGAATGCGAAAGGCCAAAGTTCGAGCTACTCGAGCCCAGGGTCGGCGATCTGGATCAGCGCACCGGGTGGAGAGTTCGGTTACGATACGGCGGCGAGCTCGACGTCGGTGCTGACCGATCCGGCGCTCCTCACCACCGATTATCCCGGTTGTGACGTGGGCTTCAAATCCTACGATGCGAATGCGTTCGACCGAGGCGGCGGTTTGAACTCCGATTGCTATCACACGGCCCGAATGAACGGAACGTCGGGCGCCGCACCGATCGTGAGTGGGGCCGTGGCACTTCTCTTACAGGTGAATCCCTCTCTCGGCTGGCGCGACATCAAACACATCCTCGCATCGACGGCCGACAAGGTTCAGCCGACCGCAGGTGCGACTCAGCATCCGAGCTCGACTTTGAATCTCACGGGTCATGTCTATCAGCAGGGGTGGGTAACGAACGCGGCTGGCTTTCCGTTTCACAATTGGTTCGGCTTCGGCCGCGTGAACGTGGATCGCGCCGTAGCGATGGCCCGCGGGTACGTGAGCTCACTCGGTACGTTCAAGCAGACGAATCCGTCGACGGGATCGTTCAAGTACGACGCGGGGACATTGAGTCTCGCGGTTCCGGATGCGTCGGCAACGGGTGCGGCGAGTACCCTCGCGGTCACGGAAAACTACATCATCGAAAACGTCCAAGCGGCGGTGAGCGTTCAAAACTGTGCGGGTCAGGTCGGTGTGGAGCTGACGTCCCCGTCGAATACGAAGAGTATCCTGCTCAATATCAACAGCCAGCTCGGCTCGACGTCGCTAGCGGAGCACTACCTCGCAACCAATGCGTTTTACGGGGAGCGGAGCGCCGGGACGTGGACTCTGAAGGTCGTCGACGGCAGAGCCGGCTGCCAGGCGACTTTCAGCGGTTGGAAGCTCAACGTCATGGGTCATTGATTCGATCCCTCCTTCGTGCCATCAATGTCACGATTGGAGGTCCTCGATGACTATTCGCATTCTCATGCCCGTGTTTTTCGTCTTCGCTTCGCTGACCGCGCAAGCGCTCCCCACCCAGAAACTTCACGTTCAAGCCGTCCAGATGGAAGAGGACAAAGGCCCCGTGACCTTCGTCGCTTACGTCGATTACGACATCGAGACGATGAAGCACTACGGATCGGCCATCATTCCGATGGAAGAAAACGTCGCCGACACGCTGGCTGCGCTTTCGGTGAACACGATGCTCGAATGCGACGCGCGGTTCTTCCGCAATGGGCGTTCGGCCTACGTTTACGCTCTCAGCAATTGTAAGTGAAGATCCCCGCGGGTTCGCCCGCGGAAGAATGAAAAAGGGCGCATGAGAACCCCCGCTGGATCGTCATGCGCCCCCTTCGCGAATCGAATCGCGATATCTGACGGCGATTACTTCGCCAATTTGTCCTTGTCCATTTTCGCGCAAGCTTCATACGCCGCACGATCCTCGGGCTTCACGCTCTTTTCGATCGCGAAGCGAGCGCACTGTTCCGGCGAGACACGAATGTCGCCCGCGGAGCTCGTCGCACCCGAAGCGGTGCCTTCGTTGGCTTTCGCTTCTGCCTTCACCAAATCACGCTGAGCTTCTTTCACGTCGTCAGCAGCGTCTTCCTTTACGCTGTTCACGTCTTGA
>JAZKJB010000008.1:1990-3170 GCA_040384505.1 Bdellovibrionota bacterium
TGAGCGGCATGCACGTCTTGTGCAGCATCTTTACGTTCTTCAGCCAAGTCTTTGCGAGCCTCAGTCACGTTCTCGCGATTGCTATCGCAACCCGAAATTGCCAAACCCGCACCGACGATCACCATCGCAGTCAAAAGACGAAATTTCATGAGGTTCCTCCTGTTGACGAGAACTTATCGCGCGCTCGATGACGATTCTTCTCGCGGGAGTCGAGATTTGATGACAAGGGGACGCGTTGTCGCGGGCGCGAAAGAATCTCTTTCCATCGGTGAGTTCGTTCGTCTCATTTCGAGACGGCGATGGGCACGCCGATCGAGTGTGTGTCGAAGCTAACGATGGTGTGTCCTACCCCGAGACACCGAGCGCGAACGAGCGAGGCCCATTTTCGGCTCCCGCTTTGCAACCTCACCTCTGGACACGGGGTGGTGGTGATGACGTTCAAAGCTCTTTGTACGGTCGTGGTCGTGAGTTCGGCGTTCGGCTCTACGGTTCATGCGCAAGCTCGCTGTGAGGCCTACCTGGCTTCCAATGGCGCGGCCGATTCTCTTTGCGCGAGTAATCAAAGTAGCGGTCTCATCCAGCAGCGGTTTTCCGATGGAACTCTTCTGCTGAATCCCACCGTCGCTCGCCGAAATCCCGCAGCCGATCAATATAAGCGGCGGATCAACCCCGATCTGCGACAGCGCGAGCGCGTCGCGACGGCAGTTCGCGGCCTCATCGATTCGATGAAGGCGCAGGTCACGGGAGGTCGGCCCGAGGTCACGTGGAACCCCCACGTTCGATTGATCATGCGTCGGCTCAATTCAATTAACGTAGTTTATTCCGATGAAGGAACCTGCGAGCTCGGCTTCAATGGTTCGTATGATTCGGCGGCGAACGTGATGGCGTTATGTGCGGCGACCAGCTATGCGCCGCCAGAGGCCGTCTTGACTCTCGTCGCGCATGAGCTCGGTCATCTCGCTGATCCGTGCGGGTTTTCGCCGGTTCCACCGAATCGAAATCTCATTCGGCCGAATGCCGCGCGCGAGTTCGGCAGAAGCCGCGGCGATGACGGCGTTTATGTAAATGCAGGCGTGAACGAATGCGCACTGGGACGTTGTCTCGTGCCGCGCGAAGGACCCGCGAGCAAGACGGGAATGTCGTACGCCGGGAATCCTTACGCGGCGGAATCCGTTTGTCT
>JAZKJB010000009.1:0-4157 GCA_040384505.1 Bdellovibrionota bacterium
GCCTATGATCATGATTTTCCTGCGGGTTCCCATCGCCGACTTATCGACGAAATCCGCAGTGAAAACGAGACTCGGGACGTCCGGATTTCACGGCGTCGACACCGCAAAATTTCGCAGACGCCGGAAAAGGAAAACGCCACCTTGGTCGAGGTGGCGTCTTGTGAAATTCAATTTCCGAGAGCTAGGCGTTGCGTTCCGCAACGCCCGTGTTGCGAATCACAACTCGATTCTGTAGCCCACGCCGTACACCGACTCGATCCGCGAACCCGCGCGCAGGATCTTCTTGCGAAGACCGCAGACGTGGTGATCGACGCAACGAGCGGAGACATGAGCGGTCTGGCCCCAAACCGTATCGAGGATCTTCGCTCGAGAAACGACGTCTCCGACGTTTTGCACGAAGAGAAGGAGCAGGCGGAACTCGACCGGAGTCAGGTCGATCTGGCGTGGAGCTTCGTCCGAGAGATCGAACGCCTGCTGGCGGTCCAGGCGGATCTCGATCGGGCCTTGGCGCAAAACGTTTTGAACGGGTTCGCGTGCGACTTCGCGGCGGCCTTTCAGCTTCGCGTTCACTCGAACTTGGAACTCGAGGATGTCGAAGGGCTTCGCGATGTAATCGAGCGCGCCCAAAGAGAAGGAGCGAGTGCGCGAGGGAACCGTATTCGTTCCCGAGAGGAAGATGACGCCCGTGCCGCTCGCCTCGAGATCGCTTTGCATCTTCGCCAAGAACTCCATTCCGTCGCCATCGGGAAGGCCGATGTCGAGAAGGACGAGATCATAATGACGGTCGCGGATGAGGTTGCGTGCTTCGTTCAACGACGATGCCCACGAAACTTCATGCTCGCTTTTCAGAACGGCTGCGACCGCGTCGCGGATGTCGGTGCTGTCGTCGACCAAAAGAATGTTCGCCATAAATCCCCCTCGTGCCCAGAACCCCAAAGACCGTAACCAGAACGTGTTGACGAACTCAGGTTCTCACACTTTGCGCGGCGCACAAAGCGAGGCTAACAATTCGTCTCACATTGAACCAACGTCCAAACGTTCGACATCACGGCCGATTACCAAGTGAGCGAAAAGACTCTTGCCGGTCGTGACCAAGTCTTGTTCAACCAGCCGTTACCGGCGAATCGATCTAGCGCGAGGGGATAGTCTACTCAGTGCTGCCGGAATTTAAAACGTACGTAAGTCCAACTCCGATCAAAAGCGAAGTCCCGGGGCTCAGGCGATATCTGAATTCGCTCTCGAGATAAAAAGGTCCAGCGAGAGGCATCATGATTCCCCCGCCGAAGTGCCAGCCGCCAGCGAACTTCGGCGTGCTCGAGCCCGGCGGAGTCCAGGTGTCGGTGTGGAAGCCGATCAAGAACTGAACGGGGATCACGTCGTTCACGACGTTGACTCGGTAATCGGCGAGCAACGATTTGTATTCGATTCCGCTCCCTTTCCCGATGAACGTGTCGATCATGAAAAGACCTTTGTTCGTCGGAATCGAAATGCCGGGTCCCCAGCCCGGAACGATCTCGGTGACGCCAGAGACTTTGCTCGCGAGAAACGTGTCGCCGTGGAGATGGAAGAGATACGACTTATCGGTCGACGCCCCGGACTCTTGCGCCTGGGCGAAGCCACCCAACGTCATCATGGCGACCAAGCCCACGAGTGCGGCACTCTTTCGCGAGAAGAAAGCGGGCGCCCACGCGCGCGTCACCGCGAACGTCGTGAGCAGGAGCGCGAAGAGGCCGATCACGGCCGATATCGCGAACTGAGTCGGGTAACCGAAGCGATTCGCGAAGACGAGCGAGAGTCCGCCGGCCGCGATCTGCGAGACGACCACCAAGCACGCTTGCGCGGTGTAATCAGAGGCCGCCCGTTCGCGCGTACACGCATCCATCATCAACGTGAATAGACAAACCGTCGCCATTCCGCTCGTGAAGCTATCGAGGCCTGTCGCGATCGCGACTTTCATCGTTTCGTGCTCCGAGAAAATCGGCCAGAGGTACGACGTTACGCCGATCGCCTGCAGGACGGTGAGGACGATCAGCAAGCGCCGGCGCTCGAACTTTCCCGCAAGCAGTCCGCCGACCATCGCGCCGATGAAACCTGCTGCAAGAGCGCTCCAGGTGAGAAGGCTCGCGATCTCCGCCGACGAATAACCCGCATCGACGAGCCAGGTCTTGATCATCGCGGCCGTCGAAGCGTGACCGATTTTATACGTCAGAAGAACCGCGGCCCAAACGAGCGCGCCGGGAAGTCGCAAGAAGTGAACGATCTCGAGAATCGAATCGCGGATGCCGCGGGCCTCGGGTCGAAGCGGGCGATCGAGTGGTTCGCGATAAAGAAAGACGGGGATCGTGCACAGGGCGCAGACCAGCGCGATCGCGAGCATGACGCCGCTCCAGCCGATCGAGCCGAACATTGCTAGAAGCGCTCCGCCTCCGACGAGCATCCCGAGCCGGTAACCCGCAACCTGGATCGCGTTCGCCCAGCCTCGCTCTTTCATCGACGTGAGGTCGACCGCGAGCCCGTCGGTGGCGATGTCTTGAGTCGCCGCGAAGACGTTGCCGATGAGGAACGCCGCCAGGACCCAATGAAGTCCGGCCTCGAGTGTGACGAGGCTCATCGACAGATAAAGCAGAACGGTGGATATCTGAATTGTTAGCAACCAAGATCGCCGTAAACCGATTCCCGGGATCTGGCGGCGATCCACGCCTGGGGCCCATACGAACTTCAGCGCCCAGGGCAGCAAAAGTAAGTGGCTGAGTCCGATCGCCGGAAGGCTCATGTTCGACTGCCGGAGGAGGACCGGAAGGGCCTGTGTGAAGAACCCGTACGGGAGCCCTTGAGCCAGGTAAAGGGCGGCGAGGAGGAGGGCTTTTTGAACGCGCGTCATGCAGATCCCGTTGCTCTTCGACCATAAACCAACTAGGTTGGTTTTTTCGTTCTTCCAGGACCCTCGATCGTCTCGTCTTACTTAGGCCCATTATCAGGCCGGGTGAAAGGGAATCTCAATTGAAATCCCCTGCGAAGCCGTCCACTTCGACCACGGTCCGCGCACTCTCTCGCGAGGTCCGGGCTTTCTGCGAGAAGAGCTCGCTCACTCCGCGCGAAAGCGAGATCCTCACTCTCCTCGTCGAAGGTGTGGTCCGGATCAAAGACGTCGCCTTGAAATTGAAACTCAGCCCGAACACCGTGAACAACCACGTGAACAGCATCTTCATGAAGACCCGCACCCGTTCGAAGTCGCAAGTCCTCGCCGAGCTCTTGAGCTCGGTCGCCGAAGAGCTTCAGAACGCGCGCGCTTTACGTAGAAGCCCCCGAATCCTGATCTTCGAACGCGATCCCGCGGCCGGTCTCGCTCTCGCGAAGGATCTCCAAGCTCGCGGCTTCAAGTGCCTCGCGATCCCGGCGCTCGATCGTCTCGAGTCGGCGATCGCCGAGCTCGGCCCCGACTACGTCCTGCTCGACTGCGCGGGCATTCAGAATGCGCCCCGTGAAGCTCTCGACCGCATCTTGGCGCTCTGCCCGGCGCGCACGATCCTCGTCGGATCGAGCCCGAAGTGCGCGTCGATCCGCGAAGCGATGGATGCCGGTGCGATCGAATGGCTTCCGAGCCCGCTCGACCCCGCTGCACTCGCGACGATGATCGCGATCCACTCGATCGAAGACGACGGCGAACGCACACGCTGGCAAGAGCGCGAAGCCGCCGAGTTCAAGGCCCTCGCGCAACCGTTGTCATGCACCCCAGAGAATCTCGGCCGCGGCGGAGTGCTCGTTTCCGCGCGCGACGTCGCAGCCGCGCTCGGCGCCGCTCCGAATCCCGGGGACTGGTTGGAATTCAAGATGAGCCTCGACAAGATCGGCGAACCGATCGCGGTTCGCGGCCAGATCGTCTGGACGAATCCGCAGGACGACCGAGCCGGCGTGCGTTTCACGCATCTTCCGGCGACCGCGCGAGAGAGCTTGGCCGTAGCATCGCCTTCGAAGCTTCGGTCGCAGGTGGCATTCCGATTGTCGCCAACATTGGGCAATGTCTCTCAGCCAATCAGATTGAAAAGCTGGAAGGGATTTTGCGGTGAAGCTCAACAACACTGAAGTTGTTATCGAAAGCGGAGTTGACGTTAGAGTTAACTACGAATACGAGTGGATTAAGGCGAATGGCGTCGTTT
>JAZKJB010000009.1:4167-5455 GCA_040384505.1 Bdellovibrionota bacterium
GCACTCCGTGCGGAGTTACATTCCTTGTGGTTTGAAGAACTAATTCCGACGCGCGGCCGACTTCAGCGGGCCGCGCAGCTCGAGACACAAGCTTCGCGTTCCATCGCGACAGCCGTATCTTTGCACGCCGCGGTTCCCGAGTGACGAACGAGCGAAGAATTCGACGACTTCGAAGTCGTCGTCGTGCTCGGTGCGAACTTCGCTTTACACGCGTTGACCGCGTGATCGAGGAGGCCCGCGAGCATCGCCGGGCTTTCAGGGATCCAATCTTTAATCAACGCGCGATGGATTCCGACCCCGAGTTTCGCGGGCGAGCTCTGCAGGATCGTGAAGTCGAATCTGTCCTTCGACATGTTCGCGAGCTTACAGTCTTCGATTTTCGCGATGCCCGCGACGCCGAACGGATCTCGCCCCACGTTTTCGATCAAGACGACATGCCCAGGTTTCGCGAGGATGTCGCCGGGTCTCAACGTGTCTTGAGCTTTGAACTTCACGTGATCGAGGCAGGTCATGCCGTTGGATTGGGGATTCACGAAGAGATGCGAGCTCACGCCGTAGATCGTCGACGCTTTAAGCTTCGTACCGCTCTTGATCCTGAGTCCCGCCGTCGCGAGAGCCATGTAGACGTAACCCGAGCAATCGGTGCCGAGAACTTTCGTCGGACCCGAATTCTTGAAGAAGTCGAACGTTCCTGCGCTCGTCACGAGAGGGCGCCCGCCGTAATCGTAGATCAACGGGCTCTTCGAGACGTCGAAGCACGACGCCTGGGGTTTCCGGTAGGCATTCAAATAGGGATGCGTGCGAAGCAGGGCGGGGAGGTCGCTGATCTCACGCAGGCTTCCCACGCCGTCGCTCGCGGTGCCGACGATCTTGATCCCGTCGACGTTGGCCACGCCGTTGTCGAGGGCTTTCGATGGTCCGACTTCACAGCTCTGATAAGAAGTCGCGAAAGTTTTCAAGCCGCCGTAAACCGCCGGATGTCTCGTCGCTTTCCACGCGGCGAATTGAGTCGATGGTGCCGGCGTCGGAGCGCCTTTCGAAGGCGAACCTTCGGGCGGAGTCGCGCCGGTGCAAGCGGGGAGAGAAGACGCATCGATCATTTGAACGACGCGATCGATCGCGGCGAATTTCGCCGAGACCTCGTCTTGGATGCGGCTCTTTTCGGTGGTCGTTCGGTCGCCGATCTCGATCGACGTAATGAGTCCGAGCATTTCTTCTTTCGACTCCGTATTCACACGCAGGTCGCGAACGGCATCGATCGTGAGCGTGCGATAGAGAGCCGTCAGCG
>JAZKJB010000010.1:0-376 GCA_040384505.1 Bdellovibrionota bacterium
TCGCGAAATGATTCGCGGCAAAAGAGTCCTCGTGACCGGTGCTGGCGGATCGATCGGCTCAGAGCTCGCGCGCCAGATCATGTCGCATGAACCGGCTCGGCTCCTCATGCTCGAGAGTTCCGAGTACAATCTCTATGAAATCGACAAAGAGCTTCGTCTCTCGACTCACGACACTCAGCGAGTCGTGCCATTGATGATCGACCTTCGCGATCCCGCGTCTTTGCGACTCGCGCTTCGCGAATACTCTCCGGAGATCGTCTTTCACGCGGCTGCGTACAAACACGTGCATCTCGTCGAGAGTAATCCGTTCCCGGCGATCTTGAACAACGTGCTCGGGACGAAGCTCGTCGCTGAGATGGCCGTCCTGTTCGGCGTG
>JAZKJB010000010.1:386-2178 GCA_040384505.1 Bdellovibrionota bacterium
AAGCTTGATTCCGCTTTTGAAGAAGCAAATCAATGACGGCGGTCCGGTCACGGTCACGCATCCCGAAATGATGCGATTCTTCATGCTCATCAATGAAGCCGTCTCGCTCGTCTTGAAGGCCGCGACGATCGCAGAGCCTGGCGACATCAACGTCCTTCGCATGGGTGAGCCTGTGAGGATCGTCGAGATTGCACGAAGTCTTCTGGCGCTGATGGGGAAGTCGGAGACCGAGGTTCCGATCGTGTTCACGGGGCTGCGCCCCGGCGAAAAGATGTTCGAAGAACTCTACATCCGTGGAGACGAACTAAAGACCGAACATCCCGACATCCTGACTCTCCCCCACGGAGATATGACCGTTCCGATGGATCCTGCGGCGATCGCGGATCTCGGCGGAAGAGTCGATGCGATGATGGAAGGATGCCGATCGGGATCGAAGGAAGCGCTCATCATCTTGAGCGAACTCGTGAAATCCAATTATATCGTCTCGCCGGACGAGACGAAAGACGGCGGAAAGATCGCCATCTTCCCGCGTACGTCGCTGCACTAACTCGCTTGATGGTCGCGGCTCTTTGCCACGACCACGCCGAGACCCGCTAGCACCAACATGTACAAATGATTGATCTGCGCGTTCTTGAACGTCGTCTCCGTCATCCCCCCAAGATGGAGGACGATTTGCGCACCGAGGGCACCCAATACGAAGGCGTAGGTCCACGTCTCCTTATCACGCGCATTTCTAAGCGTTCGATGAGCGAGCACGAGGTAGAACCCGATGACGAAGAGGTAGAGCGCGAGGCCCGGCAATCCCGTGCCTGACAAAAATTGCATGTAGTTGTTGTGGGCGTGCCCCTTGAACGTCGTCTGCGGGATGCTGAGCTTGTCGTAATACTCCTCGATGATCGCTTCGTTTTGCCCATAACCGACGCCAAGAACCGGGTGGTCGAGGAACATCTCCCAGTTTGCTCGCCACAAGACCCATCGCGATGAATTGCTCTCGTTCGTAGAGTCCGTCACTGTTTTCACCCGGTCGACGAGCTCGGGATTCGCGACGAAGATGGTGCCGACGAGAACTGCGACAACGGCGAGCGCGAGAACGGCGCGCTTCCAGTGGGCATAGAGAACCATTACGCAGATCGAGCCGAAGACTGCGGCCCAGGCCCCGCGCGCCAATGTCGCGAACAAGCCCGCTGCCAAAATGATTGTCGCGATCGCCATCAAGAGGCGTGCCCTTGGCTTTGCCCATGCGACGAGGGCGAACGCGAGAGGAAAGCAAAGTGCCATTCCGACCGAGTAGCTGTAGCGAAGCGGATGATCGAACATCCCCGATGCGCGCCAATAGAAGCTGCCGTCCGCTCGCTGGCCCCACTTGCTGACCGCGCGTTTGCCCGAGCGAATTAAATCGAGGCCCGTGTAGTATTGGATCACCGAATAGATTGCGATGAAGACGCTGATGACGATCAAAGCTGTCATCACCTTTTTGATTCCCTCTTCGTTCCACGTCCAAAGAAGACCGAGGCGAAGCAGCAGGAAAAGAAAAACGAATCGGGCACTGCCGATGATGTAGTCGGCTCCCCAACCCAATGGCGGCGGTGGTGCCACGAGAACCGCACCGATCGCGATGACGCCGAAAAGTCCGATCCATCCCCAGTCCCCGACGAACCAGATCGACTCCGACTTTTTCCCAGAAATTTTATCTGCAATCAAACAGACGAGGACGATCGTCGCCGACAACCAGCCGAACATTTCCATGCCGGCCATTGTCGTAAGGACTGCTACTGAGTAGAGAACGAGGGTC
>JAZKJB010000010.1:2188-3012 GCA_040384505.1 Bdellovibrionota bacterium
CGGACTCAACCGACCACTTCGCGAACCGACTTCACCACATGTGCGACTTGTTCGTCGGTCATGTCGGGGAACATCGGAAGCGAAATGCATTGCTTCGAAATTCGCTCGGCCACGGGGCACGAGTACTTCGACTTCAGATGCGCATACACCGGCTGATGATGCAGCAGCGACGGGTAATGGATCGACGTCGGAACACCTTTTTCTTTGAGCTTCGAAGCGAAGGCATCTCGGTCTGCTACTAGAACGGTGTATTGCGCCCACACCGAACCACGGTCTGCGCGGATTTTCGGCGTCACACACTTCGAGCCGAGAGACTTGAAGCCCTCGTTGTAGGCGCTGGCCACGCGGTTACGGCGCTCGAGCTCCCAGTCGTAACGCTTGAGCTTCTCAATTAGGATCGCGCACTGGAGAGTATCGAGGCGACCGTTGATGCCCATCGTGACGTGGTGATAGCGGCCGGCTTGGCCGTGGACACGAATCTGTTCCATTTTCTTGTGGAGAGCTTCGTCGTTCGTAAACACCGCACCACCGTCGCCGTAGCAACCGAGGGGTTTCGCAGGGAAGAAGCTCGTCGCACTCACGTAAGTGAGGTTACAGCTCTTCTTACCTTTGTAAGGTGCGCCGAAACTTTGAGCCGCGTCCTCGATGACCGGGATTTTGTGTTTCGCGGCCAACGCGTTGATCTCTTCGTAATCGGCCGGCTGACCATAGAGAGAAACCGGCATGATCGCTTTCGTCTTTGGTGTGATCGCTTTTTCGATGAGTTTTGTGTCGATGTTAAAAGTGTGCGGGTCGATATCGACGAAAACGGGTTTTGCGCCCAG
>JAZKJB010000011.1:0-9123 GCA_040384505.1 Bdellovibrionota bacterium
CCTTCGGGACCTCGACCATTGTCGTTCTGCCCTGTGCCACCAGCCGACTCGGCGCGAGTCTCGCTGTTCAAGCTTTTCAACTCGCTCGGCGGAACCGGCTTCGGCGGCTCCGGCGCTTGGCCACCGACCATCGACGTCGAAAGACCTGCCGTGACTTGAACGCTGTTCGAGACCTTGCCGTCTTTTCCGACCGAACCGAATTCGACTTTACCTTTGAACGTGACGACGCCCGTTTTGTTCGTCGACGGATCGAAGCTCGTCAAGAAGTCGGTACCGCGAACGCCGGCGACCGCGGACTTCGTGCGAATCTGGAAGGTGTTCGCCTGTCCGTCTTTCGCTTTATCCGTGTACATGTTGTCTTCGCGAGTGGTCGCGCGGACTTTACCTTTGAGGATGTTGAGGAGGACCTTCTTCTTGTTGTCGGCTTTGTCGTACTGATAGTCCTCGATGACGATCTTCGAATCCGGCGAGATGTTCAGCTCGTTGCCGTCCGCCATCTTGATCTTCGCGCGAGAATCCGAACCCGAGATGACCGTGTCACCCGAGCAGATTTTCCCGCCTGTCGACACCGGCACGACTTTTCCAGCCGATTGAACCTTGATGTCGCCCTTGGCGACTTCGAAAGTTCCACACGCCGCATCCGCACGCGATGCACCGACAGCCAAACCGAACAACACGAGGAAGCCGAGCTTCTTCATTCACGTCCCCTTGATTCGGAAGATTCACGAGCGAAAACACGAATCTCCACATCAATCATTTCGGTCTACGACGACGTGAACTTGACCAATTCTTGAGGTGGGATCCAAATCGGTGCATGCCATGCGGCACTTCGAGACGTCCCGAAATCGAACGTCTCGGAAATTAGCCGCGGTCGGCTTCTGCGATCGCGCGGCAAGCGGTGAGGATGTCGCTCGCCAAGACTTCCGGCGGGGCCCACGACGATTCCTCGGGGACGTCGGTCCCTTCGAGCAGCACCGCCCGGCAGCCCGCTCTGTGGCCGGCTTCGACGTCGGTCATTCGATCGCCCACGATCCAGCTGCGGGCGAAATCCACTCCTCCGAGATCGCGATCCGCATCGAGAAGCATTCCCGGGTTGGGCTTACGGGTCGGATGGTTGCTCTCCACGGAATACGGCGCGGAATAGATTCCCGCGAACTTGATCCCGTGGCGTTCGAATTCCGCCTCGATCCGGCGATGGATTTCCGCGAGGTTCTCGAGTGAAACGATTCCGCGTGCGACCCCCGATTGATTCGTGACGATCACGAACTCGTAACCGCGATCGCGTAAAAGCGAGAGGCCCTCGAAGACGCCATCGAGATACGTGATCTGCTCGGGATCGTTCAAATAGACCCGATCGATGATCAACGTTCCGTCGCGATCGAAGAACACGGTTTTGCGGGATGTGCCGGAGGATTTCGTCATAAGAACTGCCGAGGATAGTGAATCCTAGAGGGCCTGCCAATCAGCTTTCTGGCCTGGTTTTGGGTTTCTTCTTCTTCGGCGCGTCCCCGAACGGATGGAACTCTTCCATCGTGCGCGCGAGTTGATCGATGCCGATGTGTGTGTAGCGTTGTGTGGCTTGAAGTGTCTGATGGCCGAGCAGCTCTTGAAGCGTTCGAAGATTCGCGCCGCTCGAGAGCAGATGAGTGGCGAAGCTATGTCGCAAAGCATGCGGGTGGAGAGGTTGGATCAACCCCGCGCGCGCGCCTTGATTCTTCACGATGTCATACGCGCGTCTCGTCGAGAGGGCCTCGTCGCCGAAGATGAACTTCGAGCTGGGGATTCGCGCTGCTTCGAGGGCTTGCCCCACGCGGGCCGGCGTCGCCACGAGACGCTCCTTCGAGCCCTTTCCCTTGATCCGAATCACCCGTGTGGAACCGTCGATCTGGCTCCACTTCAATCCGCACGCTTCACTCACCCGCAGGCCCGCTCCGTAGAGGAGAAGAATCAACGCCCGGTCACGGCAAGCGAGCCGTCGATTCTCTTCCGTCGCAGCCGAGCTCACTTGGGCGTCGAGGGACTTCACGAGGGCCATGGCTTCGTCCATCGAGAGATGGTGGGGGAGGCGCAAAGGAACCTTCGGGCCATGGATCTGGAGGGCAAGATCCCGCTCGGTGAGGCCTTCTTCGTGGAGCCAATGGAGGAAGCTTTTGAGGGCGGCGGCCTTCCGGTTGCGGCTCGCCGGACCGAGCCTAGACCAGCCAGATTGCGCGGCGCGACAGGCACTCAGGATATCCCCCTCTTTGGGGGTCGGGAGGGGCTTGGAAAAATCTGCTTCCGGCGGCATCAGCGGACCGAACGCTTGACTCAAGTCACTGCGGTAAGACCGGACCGTGGCAGCTGCGAAAGATCGCTGGTTTTCTATGAGAAACAGGTACTTAGAGGCGAGTTCCCCGATGGAATTTACATTTTCAAGAGCCGCTTTTGGGCACACGAATTGGACCTCTCAGAAAATATTACGCACCGCTGCAAAAACTCCCTTGTGTTTTTTCCAGACCCCCTGTACTTTCCTCTTCGACGCAGCGTATCAAAACGAAACACCAAGATTTGGGACGCCGCAACAACAAACCCTAGCTGAGTTAAGAGGCGGTACGTATGTCACAGGTCGAAAGCAGCTCTCCCCCGATCCTTCCGAGCGGTTCTGCACTTCCCGTTGGTAACAATATCGAGGAAGTCACGAAGTCGCAAATGACGGCCAACCACGCCAACAGTGCAGACACCAAGACCATCGTCTACAAATCGGAAGTCATGAAGCAGCTCATGAAGATGATCGACCGCGTGGCACCCTCGGGCGCAACGGTCCTCACTCTCGGTGAGTCGGGAACCGGCAAAGAGCTCATCGCTCGCGCCATCCATGATCGTTCGAATCGCCGCAACAAACCCTTCGTCGCGATCAACTGCGGCGCTCTCCGCGAAACGCTCCTCGAATCAGAGCTCTTCGGTCACGAGAAAGGCTCGTTCACGGGCGCTTACACTCGCAAGATCGGTCTCGCTGAAGCAGCGAACGGCGGAACTTTGTTCCTCGACGAAATCGGCGAGCTTTCTCCCGGGATCCAAGCGAAGCTCCTTCGCTTCATCCAAGAAGGTGAAATCTTCCGCGTCGGCGGAAAAGATCCGATCAAAGTCGACATTCGTTTGATCTCGGCGACGAACCGCGAGCTCGATCAGGAAGTCACGCGCGGCAACTTCCGCGAAGATCTGTACTATCGCATCAACACGATCACCGTTCACTCGCCGCCGCTTCGCCGTCGCAAAGAAGACATTCCGCTCCTCGTGGAATACTTCCTCCAGAAGGGCAACGCGCGCTTCTTGAACCGCGGCCGTATGATGTCGGAAGAGTCGATGAAGATCCTGTCGCGCTACGACTGGCCGGGAAACATCCGTGAATTGCAAAACGTCGTCGAGCGTTTGCAGATCCTCTCGGATGGCCACACGATCATGCCGGGCGATCTCCCCGAAGGCATCGTGAACCCCGAGCAGAAGATCACGACGGACGATTACGATCCGACGGTCACGCTCTATGAACTCGAGAAGCGTTACATCTTGAAAGGTCTCAACTACTTCGAAGGCAACAAGACACAAGCCGCGAACGCGTTGGGTATCACGATCAAGACGCTTTATAACAAACTGCATGAGTACGGCGAGTTCGAGAAATACGCCGTTCATTCGAAGCCTAAAGTTTAAGTGCTGACGAGCGGTCGGTTTTCGGTAGCGGTAGCCGTTCGAGGTTGCCGTTTCCGTTCGGTCTGACCGTTTTCGGTTCAATGGAGCGCGCAGATTTTTTGCGCGCTCTTTTTTTGTGGAGTTCGTATGAAACAGGTGTTCGTGGTGTTCGGGATTTTGCTCGGTTTGCAGATTGCGGCGGTGACCGCTTCTGCAGCTACGGTTTTGAATTGCGATTTCGATGCGAAGTTCGACAAGAAGACCGGCGCTCCGATTCCTCCCGATCTCGAGTCGAAGATGAAACTCTGCCGTGCGACGACCGATGTCGTTCGTTCAGTCGAGTTCGACGACCGCGAGGAGAACCTCGTCCACATCGCCATCGAGCATCTCGAGTTCATGCGTAAAGGGAAAGTCTACGTCATGGACGTCCTATTCCCGGATCTCGAGTCGGCACGTACGTTCAAGGCTCGCATGGACAGCGGCCGGGTTTGGAACATCGCTTTCCGATACTCTGAGGAGAACCTGGACGGAACTTTCTTGGGTCGCAACGTGATCATCACGTACCAGAAGGGTTCGATGAAGCCGAAGAAAACCGGTCCGATCGAGTCCTTCAAAGGACTCTTCCGCATGCACCCGCTCTTCGCATTCCCGGATTGATTTCAAAAAGAGCAAACCGCAGACCGTAATCCGAACGGAAACGGTTACCCCTAACGGCTACCGCTACGGAAAACCGCGCTAGCCCATAAAAAAAGGCGACCATCTCTGATCGCCTTCCTATTCCTTGAAAAATAAAGACTAAGACTTAGAAGTAACCTTCGTCGTCGTCTTCTTCCTCTTCTTCTTCGTCATCGTCGTCGTCGGTCGACTCGATGTCGCTCGTTACGAAGTCGTCTTCTGATTCTTCGACGTCTTTCGCCGCGCCCGGAGTCGCGCCTTCTTCTTCTTCGTCCGTTTCGACGTACGGCTCGTGCTCGACGCCCATTTCGTCGTCGTGATTCGGGATCTTGGTTTCTTTACGGGGAGCGAACGAGTTCGCTTTCGGAGTGGCCGCTTTTTTGGGAGCCGCTGCTTTCGGGGCTGCCTTCGCGGTTGCTTTGGCCGTCGCTTTTTTGGGAGCGGCCTTCGCAGTGGCCTTTTTAGCCGTCGCTTTTCCAGCTTTTTTCGGAGCCGCTTTTTTCGTGGCCTTTTTAGCCGTCGCTTTTTTCGCGGTTTTCTTTGCAGCTTTCTTCGCGGGCTTTTTGCCGGCTTTCTTGGTCGCTTTTTTCGCAGTTTTTTTGGCGGATTTTTTCGCCATGTTCTCGTCTCCCTGTGAGCGTCGGTGGGCCTATTTCGGAAGCACTCACTGTAAACTAAGGAATCTGGCGTTGTGTAGGGAAAAAACGGCGAGCGGACTTCAGTCCGAAGTCCGCCCGAGGGATCGTTTTGCTAGGGGAAATGGGTCCCGAGACCCGTCGGTCAGAGAATGTCGTCGATGATCCGCGCGATGTCGTCGGGGAGCTTGATCGAGATGAAGAAGCCGCCCGAGGCGATGCCCTTTTTCTCCGGGATAGTCGAGAAGTAGCCCCAAGTCTTGGTGCGGGCTTCGTTCCGGATCGGAAGGGTCAGTGCGATGTAAGGATCGAAAGACGAGTTCACGTAGACCCCAACATAAGACGGGGAGAGGTAGATCGTCGCTTTTGTGCTCGTGCGCGTCAGTTGAACCGCCGCTGAAGGAAGTTCGCCATCCGGCACTCCCGGAAGCGGATCGCCGTTCGGAAGTTTCGATGGGGGCAGGAACTCGATGCCTTTGAGGACTTTATCGAGAGGGATGCGAAGCGCCAAAGTCTGGCCGCCATCCGGAGTCGGCTCCATGACGAAATGGGCACCCGGAATGTCGGGAACCATGACGTCGAGGTCGCCGGCCATGATCGGAGTCGCGAGAACGGGGAAGCGGACGATCAACTCTTTGGTCGTCTTGTCGATCCCGATCACTTCGTTTTCGCCGTACGAACCGCCGCTGACGGTGCCGTCGACTTTCATTTGCTGGAATTCGGAATTCGGGTCGGAGATACCGCCACCGCCGGAAGCGCCATTGCCGCCACCAGTCAGATTGCTTGCAGCTTCGAAGCTGGGACCACAGGCCGTCAGAGAAAGAGAGGCAAAGGCACTGAAAGTCAGAAGTGCGTGGCCGGCCCGGTGTTTCATCACGTTGAGTGTCATGGTTCCTCCCATCACTCTTGTTCACATCTCGGTTCGGAGGGGTCCCGCCTCGACTTGACGTTGAGACAGTGCTCGTTCCGATCAGGCGATCGACGGTTTCGGAAGGTTTCCTCGTGCGGTTCACGGTCGCGGTTCAGGTCTCTGAAAGACTCCGAAACCGACTGCTAACGCGACAAATCAACCTGGTCTGGAACCATCGAGTTCCGCTCACGCTTTCCAGGACGAGTGCCATGAGACACTTTTTTCGCGGAAAATCGTCAGCCACCTAAAAAGAACCCGGCTCGTAAAGAAGCCGGGTCCCACCATTGTTTGAATCTAATGACCAGTAACTGAAGTCGTTCGAATCAACCGATCAACTTGAGAGCCAGCTGATCCTTCGCGTTTGCTTGCGACAAAGTAGCCGTCGCAGCTTGGAGAAGGATGCTGTTCTTCGTTTGCTCTGCAGTCGCAGAAGCAACGTCGGTGTCACGGATACGCGAGTTCGCAGCCGACATGTTCTCTTCGAACACACCCAAGTTCTGGACCGTCGAAGTCAGGCGGTTCTGGAGTGCGCCGAGATTAGCGCGCATACCGTTGACCGACTCTTGCGACTTGTCGAGCTCAGCGAGAGCCGTTTGCGCGCCCTCTTTCGACGAGTAGTCGACACCAGCGAGGCCGAGAGCATCGACCGTAGCCGTGTTCTCGCTAGCTGCGAACGAGATACGATCTTCGAAGTCGTCGTTCTGGATACCGACTTGGAAGTCGTAGGTCGGAGTCGAACCGTCGAGGAGCTTCGTTTTACCCCAAGTCGTGACCTGCGAAATACGCTGCATCTCGTCCTTGAGCTGCATCACTTCTTTATTGATGAAGCCGCGCTCAGTGTCGCCGACGGTATCGGAAGCCGCTTGGATTCCGAGTTCGCGGAGACGGATGATGATGTTCGAGATCTCGTTGAGTCCACCTTCTGCAGTTTGAACGAGCGAGATACCGTCGTTCGCGTTGCGGTTGGCTTGGCGTGTAGAACGGATGCTTGCCTTCATGTTCTCGCTGATCGCGAGACCGGCAGCATCGTCAGCCGACTTGTTGATTCGCGAGCCGCTCGAGAGCTGAGCCAGCGAGTTGTTGATCTTCAGCTGCGAGTCCGAAAGGTTCCGTTGCGCGTTCACCGACGCGACGTTTGTGCTAATACGCAATCCCATAAAATTCCTCCGTTAAAAAAAATCTAAGTTATATGTTTCTGCATCTGATTCCTCCTTGTGTTCATCCCCATCTTTTTGTTGCGCGTGGGGCGTGGCATCCTAGCCATTTGTTTTTTCGGTCCCTGTTCAACGAACTTCCTCTGAACGTGGACCGTCACTTTCCTTGTTCAAACTTTCTCTTCCTTGAAGCGCCTCCTTTCAAAGTCATGCTTTGAATCGGTCTTGTTTAGAGAGCTTTGACCCAGCTCTCTGGAGCCTACTACTCCGGGTGATCGTCGTTCTCTTCGTGTCACTCACAAGGAGTTCTTCAAAAGAGATGCAACGCTTACAAACAACTCTTCGGGACTGACATCGGATTCTTGACAGGACGTCAGGCCTGAACTCGCCTCTCGGCCCGTTTGCCTAGGTAAAATGGTCTTCGGTCGTGCCCGACGTGAGGCTTGAAACAGGACTTTCTACGAGGGGAAAACGCGCTTTTGCCTAGGCAAAACCAGACCTCGGGTGAGGTGACTCGACTTACGATGAGTGGAAAAAATATCGAATCAACCCGCGAAAAAAACTTCGAGCTGCTTCGCGAGCCACACGGGCTCGTCTTCCATGATGTGATGACCGCCGCTTTCGTGCACGACGAGCTCGGCGCTAGGGAGAATCGTCATCAAACGATCGATGCTACGGCGTGGAACGCTGAGATCTCCAGCGCCCCAGATGACGAGCACCCGGGATTTCAGGTCCACGAGCTGGCTCGGTAGTCGGCGATCCGAGAGAAGAGATGTCGCGGCGATGAACGTCCTGAACGACGCGCGTTCGCGAAACGGTTCGAGATACTTGTCGAGAGCGTCTTCGGTGATCAGCTCGCGCTTCGTGATCACTGCGGAGAGAAGCCTCTTCATCGTCGCGCGCGTCATCGTCGGCTTGAAGAACGGCGCGAACGGCGCGAGCCGATGGACGAACGGCGAGACCAACGACGCGTCGGTCGCCGGAGCGAGAGCCGCGACTTTTTCGAAAATCTCGGGGGCCCTTCGAGCCATCCAAAGCGCGATCGCGCCTCCCATCGAGCTCCCGACGAGGAAGGCCTTCTCGATTCCAATTTTCTCCACGGCTTTCAAGAGGAGCTCGGTCTGCGAGTCGAGTCCGTAATCGAGCCGGGCTTCTTTCGCGCTCTTTCCGAAACCCGCGATGTCGATGGCCGTCAGGCGGTGGCGCATTTGTAAAATCGGGAACAGAAATCTCCAGATGAAGATCGAAGCGCCGATGCCGTGCAAGAGCACGACGTCGGAGCCTTCGCCCGCCTGGATGTAATGAAGCTTCACACCGTCGACTTCGATGTACCGCGACTCAGGGACCAGCTCTTCGATCGACTCCGGTGGATGGCTCGGCGGGATCGCGTTCGGTCGACCTCGATTCAGCCAGACGTAGACGACGAAGCCGAGCGCGACCAATCCGAAGATCAAGAAGAAGCCGCCGATGAAAAACGAATCGACGGCGACGCCCATCAATCGATTTCGATCGCTCGGCAAAGGGCGAGTTGTCCCGTGCGGTCATATTTCGCGCTCTGCTCCGCGATCGTGTGGATCGGTTTATATCCGAGCGTGCAGGCGACATTTTTGGAGTCGAAGTGCGAGCAGACGTCGCAGAAGAAGCCCCCGGGAGGGCCGTTTTCCGGCAACACATACAGGCGGTAGTCGCGCGGATGCACTTTATCGGCTTTGGCAGAGCGAGGGGGCTTGCCGCCGTACTTCAGGCTCCTTTTTTCGCGATCCGCTTTCATTGACATCTCCGGTGGGGGCCTCATCTTAGACCATATGAGTGACGTTGAGAAGATGACCGTCAAAAGCCAAGAAGCCATGCAGGGAGCGGCCAAACTCGCCGAAACCCGTGGCCATTCCGCCGTCGAGCCCGAGCACGTCTTCCACGAGCTCGTTCGCCAGAGCGACGGAGTGATTCCGGGCTTGATCACTTCCGCGGGCGGCAATCTCTCGGGTTTCACCCGCGATCTCGACACCGCCCTCGGGCGTATGCCCGAAGTTTCGGGCTCGAGCCGCCGGGTGGTGGCGAGCTCTCGTTTGGTCAAGATCTTCGTGGG
>JAZKJB010000011.1:9133-11369 GCA_040384505.1 Bdellovibrionota bacterium
TTCGAGGGAGCCGAGCGTGAGTCGCGAATCCTAGGCGACGACTACATTTCGACCGAACACTTCCTCCTCTCCGCGCTCCAGAGCGGCGTGAAGGACTTCGTCAAGCTTCTCGAAGCGAACAGCATCACTCGAACCAAAGTCGAAGAAGCGCTTCACAAGATGCGCGGGAATCAAAAAGTGACCGACGACAATCCGGAAGCGAAATACGAAGCGCTCAAGAAATACGGTCGCGACCTCACCTCGGCCGCGGCCGAAGGAAAACTCGATCCCGTGATCGGTCGTGACGAAGAGATTCGTAGGGTGATCCAGGTTCTCTCTCGTCGCACCAAGAACAATCCGGTCTTGATCGGGGAGCCTGGCGTCGGCAAGACCGCGATCGCCGAAGGACTCGCCGGTCGCATCGTCAAAGGAGACGTGCCGGAGATTTTGAAAGGCAAGCGTGTCGTTTCTCTCGATATGGGCTCTTTGATCGCCGGTGCGAAATATCGCGGCGAGTTCGAAGATCGATTGAAGGCCGTCATCAAGGAAGTCACCGACGCGAACGGGAAGATCATCTTGTTCATCGACGAGATGCACACCCTCGTCGGCGCCGGAAAATCGGAAGGTGCGATGGATGCCGGGCAGCTGCTGAAGCCCGCACTCGCACGAGGCGAGCTCCGTTGCATCGGGGCGACGACTCTCGACGAATATCAGAAGCATATCGAAAAGGACGCGGCCCTCGAGCGACGTTTCCAGCAGGTGATGATCAACGAGCCGTCCATCGACGACGCGATCACGATCTTACGCGGGCTCAAGGAGAAGTACGAAGTTCATCACGGAGTCCGCATCAAAGACTCTGCCATCATCTCGGCCGTGAAGCTCTCGAGTCGCTACATCAGCGGTCGTTTTCTTCCCGACAAAGCCATCGACTTGATGGATGAGGCCGCCAGCCGACTTTCGATCGAGATCGGAAGCGTTCCCGCGGAGATCGATCAACTCGAGCGCGACAAGAAGCAATTGCAGGTCGAGCGAGAAGCCCTTCGCCGTGAAAAAGACGAGGCCTCCATCGATCGCCTCGAGCTCATCGAAGAAGAACTGGAACAGATCGCCCGCCAAGAAAAGGAAGTTCGTTCGAAGTGGGAGCTCGAGAAGAGCGGCATCACCGATTTGAAGAAGACGAAAGAGCAAATCGAGCACGCGCGAAACGAAATCGAGCGCGCCGAGCGCGAAGGGAATCTCGAAAAAGCGGCCGAGCTGAAGTACGGAAAGCTACCCGAGCTCGAACGCCGCTTGAAAACACTGAACGAGAGTGCCGACAACGCGAATCCCGATGGGCGCATGCTGCGCGAAGAAGTCGGTCCGGAAGAAATCGCGGAAGTCGTCGCGAAGTGGACCGGGATTCCGGTTAATCGCATGCTCCAGAGCGAGCAAGATCGTCTTCTCAAAATGGAAGACCAGCTTCGTAAACGCGTCGTCGGGCAAGATCACGCTCTCGTCGTCGTCGCAGATGCCATTCGACGCGCGCGAGCCGAGATCTCGGACCCGAATCGCCCGATCGGTACTTTCATTTTCCTCGGCCCGACGGGTGTCGGTAAAACCGAGACGGTGAAAGCCCTCGCGGAATTCATGTTCGACACCGAACAGTCCGTCATTCGCATCGACATGTCGGAGTACATGGAGAAGCATTCGGTCGCACGCTTGATCGGCGCGCCTCCGGGCTATGTGGGTTACGAAGAAGGTGGACAGCTCTCGGAGCAAGTTCGCCGAAAGCCTTACAGCGTCGTCTTGTTCGACGAGATAGAAAAAGCCCACCCTGACGTGTTCAACGTTTTACTTCAGGTTCTCGACGACGGTCGTTTGACCGACGGGCAGGGGCGAGTCGTGGATTTCAAGAACACGATCCTCATCATGACCTCGAACATCGGTTCACAGGCGATCATGGATCCCGACTTGTCGGCAAAAGATCGCGAGAAATCCGTCCTCGAAGCGATGCGCTCGCATTTCCGCCCCGAGTTCTTGAACCGCATCGACGAGATCGTGACGTTCAATCGCCTCGGCCAAGACCAGATCGACGACATCGTCCGCATCCAGCTCCAACAAGTAGGGCGACGATTGCAAGACAAACGGATTTCAGTGGAGTTCTCCGACGGGGCGATCGATCACCTGGCGAAAACGGGTTTCGATCCGGTCTTCGGTGCTCGCCCACTGAAGCGAGTAATTCAAGCCGAAGTCTTGAACCCTCTCGCTCGCGACATCA
>JAZKJB010000011.1:11379-14194 GCA_040384505.1 Bdellovibrionota bacterium
GGCAAAGTGAAGGCCGGCGATCTCGTGAAAGTGATCGACAAGGCGGGGCGCCTCGAATTCGAGACGCTTCAGCCGCAGGCCTGAATTCAGTCTTAAGAACCTTCCAAGTGTATGCGGCGAACGTACTCCGCGCTACGGCTACACCCTTGCGGGAAGCGAGTGCCGTCGTTGACGGCCGTGTGAACCCTTCGAATGCCGGCGATGGCCTGATTGAGATGTCGCTCGATGGCGACTCGTCGGGGCTCTATCCCGAGGAAAACGCCTTGAGCCGTCATCTGATGGGCCTGCTGAAGATGTCTCTTGGCCTGTTCGATTTCACGAAGCAAACCGGTTCGGCCCGCGCCTCCGTTGACTCGCAAATCTTCCGAGTCACGAACGAGAACTTCGAGCGAGTAAAGGCGATGAATGAGATAACGAGCACGGAATTCGTTCGTCGACGTTCGATCCATGTCGAAACGCCAAACGTTGGACCTCGAATCTTCGATCGAATGATTCGCCACGCAGGTCAGCGAAAACGAACGAGTCGTCGCCAGGAACTGTGCGAACCGTGCTTGGTGTTCCACGAGCCGCTGGCACTCGGCCGTCGACGAGTTCACGGCTTGAGAGTCCGTGATCGAAACGTGAAAGACGGCCGCTCGACGACTCACACGTACCACCTCTCCAAAAGGTTGCAGGAGGGCTTGAGCATTTGATGTCGCGGGAACGTCGAACTCCGTATTCGATCCGCCTGGACGCGCCGACGAGCGCAAGCTTCGAATCGTTCGGCCGAGGCGGCAGCCTTCGTCGGAACGTTCCATCGCGGTTTGAAGGATCGTTTCGCGCGCCATTCCGGTTTCGATTCCGCCTTCGACAGCCGAAGAATTTGTCGCCCCTCCGGAACGTGTGCCACCTGAGCCAGCGCTCTCGCCAGCGAAACTCTGCATCGGAATTGAGGTCGCCAAGCACAAGCCGAGGCCTGCGACGAGATTCAACGTTTTCACTTTTCCCCCGTTGTAAGACGTGAGGCCCCCGCCTCGAGATCGTAAATCAAGACTATGGAAGTGCGCCGATCCTTTACCGCGCCGAATAGCTGTACTGACCGTCGGATCCGCGACGTTGGAGATCCCAAACGTACTTCGCGTTACGATCGCAACCTTGAGGAAATGGAGTTCTATCCGTGACGGCCGCGTGGGCTCGCTGTGCGAGCGTGATCGCGGTGTTCAACGCGGGCTGAATTTCATTTTGGTGAAGCTCGATACCGCCGAAGCGAGAGCCGCGCATGTAACTGAGCGCTCGACTGACGTGACGTTGAGCCGAACGCAAATCGCGAAGGAGCTCCGCTTTTCCGGGCGACGGCTGGCTCACTCTCAAATACGGAGCTTGTCCGATTTGTGCGACGAGCCCTTCGATGTATTCTTCGAGGCGTTCGAGATTCTGATAGCTCGCGTTCGTTCGCGAGAAGTCGAACTGCCAGTTGTTCGACTGAACGTCATTGCGAATTTCGGTCAAAGCGCAAACGAAAGCTTGGGTCCCGACGGTCGCGCGAAACTGTTCGTTCGCAGCCGTGGCCCGGTCGAGTTCCCCGCACGCCGTTTGGGAGTAACGAACGGCGCTCGGGTCCGAGACCGTCACTCGCACGACGCCCGAGCGGCGTTCGTAGATGACGGCGCCACCGAATTGTCGCACGTCGTATTGTGAAGCGCGCTCAGGAGAAACGTCGAAAGTCCGATCGGTACCGCCCGAACGGCTGCTCTGACGAAGCGCGTGGAGTTGACGAGAGAGACGGCAGCCATCGTCGGCGAGCGCGATCTCTTGCTCGAGAATCGTTTCACGCTCGAGACCGGTCTCACGACCCGGCGGAATCACGGCGCGACTGGCGGCTTGCCCGCGACTCGAAGTCGCAGACGCACTCTCGGTCGCGAGAGCACGGTTCGAAGGAACGAGTGCCAGACACGCAATCGCGCTGACGAACGAAATGATTCGATTCATTGTAGACCCCCACCCGAGGCAGTGATGGAGCAAGGGTTGCGCCGGAATGGGACGGACCTAACAATTCGAGTGAAAACGGGGTGTTCCCGCAAGCATTTGGCGAACTTAACAGTCTCCGGTGAGTCAGGGCCGACCTGAGCAGGACTGTTCAAGCCCTAAACACCCTCGTCACAGGGTAGCCAATTGTCCTGGTGTTTTTGCGGGGTACCTAGTGCATCAGTCGAGCGTCTTCTCCATCTCGAGATCCGTCGTGATGTATCCCAGTGATTTATAAAGCGCGATCGCGGCCTCGTTGTAGCCGAAAACGTGGAGACCGATTTTGCTGACCCCCAAATCGGGCATGAGCTTTTCGACGGCCAACATGATTTGTTTACCGAAGCCTTTTCCGCGCTGATCGGGTTCGACGACGATATCGCAGACATAAGCGCGCCGTCGGCTTCCGATTCCCCTCAACTGAATCCAAACGAACCCGACGCGAACGTCATCGCTGAAACCGGAGTAGAGGAAGTTGTCTTTCGTCTCGCGGCCGGCCGTGAGATGACGTTCGAATTCCGCATTCGCGGCTTTGACCGCTTCGTCTCTCGGAGTTCCGTTCGCTTTCATCTTGCTCTGGGCGTAATTCATGCGGCTTCTGAGTGACCAGAATTCGTAGTCTTGATCGGTCATCGGCTTTAGCTCGAGCATCGGATTTCCCCTGGGAGAGTTCCCAAGATGCTATCAGTTCTGAAGGCCTTCTCGAACCAATTGCTTCTGGCATGACGGAACCTCTCCGAAGCCTGCGTAAATCCGCGCATTCTTGACGGATTTACGAGGGGAGAGTAGCTTTCGACGCGATCCATAATTGCCT
>JAZKJB010000011.1:14232-15014 GCA_040384505.1 Bdellovibrionota bacterium
GGGAGAGACCCGTTGTTTTCGGGAATCGTCGAAACTCAAAGTCGTGTGCTGTCCGCGCGTCGTGATCGCGAGCTCGTGATCGTCGACGTCGAACGCCCGTCTGATTTCGACGATCTGAAGATCGGCGACAGCATCGCGACTTCGGGTGTGTGTTTGACGGTGGAAAAGTTCGATGCGCGATCGATCACTTTCGCACTCGGGGCAGAGACCTTGAAGATCACGGGATGGACCGAGGCAAAGCTCACGGGAGCACGAATCAATCTCGAGCGCTCGCTCAGACTCGGCGATCGCATTCACGGCCACATGGTCTCCGGCCACGTCGATGCGACCGGCCGGGTCTCGGCGGTCGTCGATCTCGGTGGTTCGGTTCGACTCGACGTCGAAGCGCCGCCACAACTTTTGCGGTACGTATGGAAAAAAGGCAGCTGGGCCGTGAACGGCGTCAGCCTGACGATCAACGAAGTCGTGAACGAAGCCGCCTTCGTGATCGTCAGCCACACCCTGATTCCCGAAACTCTTCGCCGCACCAATCTCGGCGCGCTGAAGAAGGGGGACCCGGTGAATCTAGAAATCGACATGATGGCTCGCGGAATGGTCGCATTCCTCGAGAACGCCAGCCTCGAGG
Source organism: Bdellovibrionota bacterium (assembly GCA_040384505.1). GTDB lineage: Bacteria > Bdellovibrionota > Bdellovibrionia > Bdellovibrionales > JAMPXM01 > JAZKJB01. The sequence continues at coordinate 14,858 of JAZKJB010000011.1, forward strand.
GCCGGCTGATGGAGAAGACGTGAACACGATTTTCGAACTGATCGATGACATTCGCCAAGGCAAGATGGTCTTGCTCGTCGACGACGAGGACCGCGAGAACGAAGGCGATCTGGTCCTCGCGGCCGACTTCGTCACCGCCGACATCGTGAATTTCATG
>JAZKJB010000012.1:0-2994 GCA_040384505.1 Bdellovibrionota bacterium
ACTACCGAGATCTGACTCCCCAAGACGAGCAAGATCTCCTCGATCGCCACCTCAACCGCGTCACCGACACCTGCATCCCAGAAGAAGAAGCGATTCGCCGGATCGAATCGTCGGTTCTGCAGCACTGGCAATCCGCCGACAAAAGCGGGGAACGTTACTTCCCGCACCAGTTCATGTACAAAATCCTGCTCTCGGGCGAGTTGAAGAAGCACTACCAGATCGACCCGAAGAACTCGTGGCTGCTCGCGGCCGCTGAGAAGAACCTCCCGATGTTCGTTCCGGGCTGGGAAGACTCCACGACCGGCAACATCTTCACCGGTCACGTGATCGAAGAGACGATCAAGAACGTGCACACCGTCCGCTCAGGGATCGAGTACATGAAAGAGCTCGCCGGCTGGTACACGGCCACCGCTCCGAAGTCGTCGATCGGCTTCCTCCAAATCGGCGGCGGGATCGCGGGTGACTTCCCGATCTGCGTCGTCCCGATGCTCCACCAAGATCTCGGCCGCACGGAGATTCCGCTCTGGGGTTACTTCTGTCAGATCTCGGATTCGACGACGTCGTACGGCTCGTACTCGGGCGCGATCCCGAACGAAAAGATCACGTGGGGCAAGCTCGGAGTCGAAACTCCCCGCTACGTGATCGAGTCGGATGCGACCATCGTCGCTCCGCTGATCTTCGCTTACGTCATGAATCAGTAATCGGATTCGAAAAATTCGAAATCACCAAAGCGCTCCGAATGGGGCGCTTTCTTTTTGGGATATCCGAACCACTCGGCATGCTCGTCATAGAGCTCGACGACGGGCTTGATCATTGCTCGAGCGAGAGGCCCGAGGCGTTCACAGGAGCACTTCGATTCGTGTCGGCGCGATTCGTTTCGTTTACAACGAGGGGCTTCGAATCATGCGCGACGGCGGCACGAACACTCGCCGATTCGAGGAAAACACTGAGCACACGCTTCAAGACCGGCTCGAGTTTGAAATCGGGCGCGGTGTGCGCCATCGCCGGGATCGGCACGATCAAACCGGGATGGGCGATCATGTTGAAGAGCGAAAGAACTCCGTCGGTCGGTCCCGATTTCGATACGTCGTGATAGAGCGCTGCGAATCCGCGCGGGAGCTGCGAGCGCAAGGGAAGCCCGATCACGTTGATCACACCCAGGTCGGCCGGAAAATTCGGCAGACGCCGCATGTTCGCAGCCGTCGTTCGCGTTTCCTCGAGAACGATCGAGTTCCGGCGCCGGAACTTCATGTCGATGACGGCGCGCAAGCGAGACATCGTCGAACGAAGTTGAATTTCATTCGCCGCTATTCCACCAACGCCGCCGCAAACGTTCAGCCACAATCGTAGGCCTTCGAACTCGAGGGCCGTCCGCGCTTCTTCCGTGCGTCCCCGCTCCCCGAGCCGATTCAACATCAACGTGCGAAGCTCACTCGAGCCTTGTCCGTAGGTGACGATGATTCGATTCGGATGTGGATGATTGATGAGGTACCGGCTCAAGATTCGCGCGTTCTCGGAAACCGATGCTTTCGAATCCGTCGGAACCCAATCGGTCGTGAAACCCATCGAACGCGCCCACGAAACCCAAGTCTCGACGTGATCGCCCCATTTGCGTCCGCTCTGGTAAGCGTTGCTCGCGACGATCATGACTTCGAAGTTCTTTGCTTTCGCTTTCATCTCGGCGGACGTCGCAAGCGACGTCGAGCGGACTTTACGGATAAACGGGGCATAGGGCTGAACGGTTTCGAGGGCCATCGAGAAAACGGTCGTCGCGATTTCGACTCCGAGATGTTCCTGGATGTCTTTCATCTCGTGCGGAAACGGAAGTCGCTCCCGAAACGCGTGAAGCAGAGGCGTGGCGCGTGTGCGCAGCCCCATCTCCGTGAGATCCGCGGAGCTCGTCACCTTCGTTCCTGAAAGGAGATCCTCACCACTCATGCTTCGAGCATAGGCACGCCGCCCCACCCGTGTCGAGAGAATCTCGTTTCATCGGCGATGTCGATCTGATCCAATCGAAGCATGATATCGGACTGGCGGTACCGCGCCGACATCGACGGACTTCGTGCGCTCGCAGTCGTCATGGTCGTCATCTTTCATTTTTGGCCCTCGGCCCTCCCCGGCGGCTTCGTCGGCGTCGACGTCTTCTTCGTCGTCTCAGGATTCTTGATCACGGGCTTGATCGTGAACCAGCGTGAACGATCTCGCTTTTCGATCCTGGAGTTTTACGCGCGACGAATTCAGCGCCTGTTTCCGGCGCTGATCCTGCTTCTGACTTTCTTGCTCGCCTCCGGATGGTTCCTGCTTATGCCGACGGAATATGAAAGCCTCGGCCGACACACGGTGGCCGCGGCCACGTTCACGTCGAATCTTCTCTCGTGGAAAACCGCGACGGCTTACTTCACTCCCGACGTCCGCGAGCTTCCGCTACTGCATCTCTGGTCGCTCGGTATCGAAGAGCAGTTTTATCTTCTCTTCCCGTTTCTCGTTCTGCTTTTCAGATCACGGCGTTCGTTGCTCATCGCGATGGGCGGTTTGGCGCTCGCGTCCTTCGCGACTGCAGTCATTCAGTTCGCCGATCAGCCAGCGGCGAGCTTTTATGACCCGACTTGTCGTGCCTGGGAGTTACTGTTCGGGGGAATCTTGTTCCTCCAGCCGTGGCGCACTTCCGACAAATGGAGTCCTCTCGTCGGCATCGCGCTCATCATCATCGCCGGTTTCACGATGAACTCTTCGATTCCGGAAAAAAGCTGGCTGCTGCTTTTGCCAGTGGTCGGGACGGCCCTCATCGTCGCTCGAGATCCCCGACCCGATAATGCGATCGATTACTTTCTGACGTCCCCGCCGGTCGTCTACATCGGATTGATCAGCTACCCGCTCTATCTCTGGCACTGGACGCTTCGATCGCTCTTACGAATCATCGAGACTGGTCACGAAACCTCGTGGCAGCTCGCGCTGTGGTTGGCGGCATCTCTCGTTTTGGCCGTTCTCACCTAT
>JAZKJB010000013.1:0-5143 GCA_040384505.1 Bdellovibrionota bacterium
GTCCGTAGACGGTGTAGGGGAGCACGTTGAGCAGGTCTTGCGGAACTTGAGTTCCAGCGCCGACTTGCAAGTTGATCGTGTCCGCGCCCGATGCGCCGCCGAAAGCTTTCAAGATCACGAATGCGCCGCGGTCCGTGTACGTGTTGCAAGTGACCGAGCTGAAGCCGTTCAGGCTGACCGTGAAACCGTAGTAGTACGGATTGCAGATTCCCGCGTGCTGCAAGAGCACGTTGAACTGCGACTTGTTCACGATCGTGACCGAGCCGAAGAAGCGAAGACCTGCTGCGTATCCGAATTTGATCTCTTCAGTGACGAGTTGACCCGCGACGCAAGTGCCGGTGTTCGTTACGGGCTGGCCCGCTTGCTGTTGTTGATATTGTTGTTGGATGCTGCCGGTCCAACCTTGGTTGGCTTGGCAGTTCGCGCGGTTCAAGCAGCCGTACTGTTGGCTGTAGATCTGACCGACTTGGCAGGTCTTGATGTCGACGCCTGCTCCCATCGGACCCACACCGACTTGCCCGGGTTGCAGCGAGTTCGGATTGTTGTTGTTCGGCGCACAAGCGGCGACGAGCGCGAGAGCGATGATAGAAAGCGCATATTTGAACGTCTTCATAAACGACCTCTAGTCTCGTGGGCGTGGTACTTCAGAGCGAAAAGAATACAGAACCCGTGCCAAGGTCCGGCAGGGGGGCGCGGTGCACCCAGTTCGTCGTGGAAACCAAATGGGTGGGGCTTGTGGACGTAGGTTGTCACTTCGCCCTAACATCAGGTGACGTTGGTCGGCACCCGAGGGGGATCACAGGATGTGGGTCACATATAAGGAGAAGATCAAAAGCTTCTCCGAGCGTTTGGTCGATGCCCAAAAACCCATTCGAGTTCTCGACGCCATCAAGTGGGATCCGTCGATCGAAGCGGCGTTCATCGCTTCGAACGGAAAGCAGCTCCCGAAAATCGACAAGGCCTACTACGACCGCATTCCGCTGGGGTTCGATCCTGAGAAGAAGAGGGCCGAGCTCCTCGCGATGTCCGCGGACATCCGTCGCGAATTCGGAAGCGACGACGACATCGGTTCTCTGATGGCGAAGATCGCGGACGAATACGCCGATCTCTGCGAAATGCTGGGCGCTCGCGGGACCAAGCGTTTCTACGAGCTTTCGCGAAAGCTCTATGGCTCTCCGAAAGATCGCTTCTTCGACGAGTCCATCACGATCATGGACATGGGCCGCAACCTCTACGACATCCTCTCGAGTCTCGAGAACAAGTTCCTCGGGCAGGATTATCCGAAGGTCATTTCGAGTGAGGAAGTCGTGAGCGTGCTGCGCGATCGCTTCGGCAACTCGTTTCTCAAGGGTCTCATCGACGTCGAGATGTCGGACGGCATCGTGGCCGACGCGGCGGCCGGTTCCGACAAGATCAAGATCAAGCAGGGCGCGAAGTTTTCGAAGAAGGACATCGACATCTTCGAAGTCCACGAAGGTTACGTCCACGTCGCGACGACGTTGAACGGAAAAGCCCAGCGAGTCGCGACATTCCTCTCGAAGGGGCCGCCGCGAGTCGCGAAGACGCAAGAGGGTCTCGCGATCTTGATGGAGATCCTGACGTTCAGCACGTACCCGCTTCGTGCACGAGCGATCAACGACCGCATTCTCGGTGTGGACAAAGCCGAGGAGGGCGCGAATTTCCTCGAGGTTTACCAATTCTATCTCACCGAGGGATATTCCGAGGGCGACGCCTTCCGGAACTCGATGCGAGTTTTCCGAGGCGGCGTCGTCGAAGGTGGAGCGCCCTTCACGAAAGACATCAGCTATTGCTCGGGCTTCGTCGAGAACTACAACTTCATCCGCACGGCGATTCGAAAGGGAAAGCCCGAGATCGTTCCATTCTTGTTCTGCGGAAAAATGCACGTGAACGACGTGCCGATGTTGTATCAAAAATCGCTCGAGGGAATCATCGATGCTCCGGCGCTACTTCCGAAACACTTCGAAGACCTCAACGGACTCGCGGTGTGGATGAGCTTCTCGAACTTCCTGAACGTCGTGAACATGAAGAAGGTCAGCGAGTTCTACGACGGGCTTTTCCGGAAGTATCTCTGATCAGATGAAAATGGAGCTCGCGACCCAATCCGACCTCGAGGGAATCCAATCGCTACTCGCCGAGCTCGCGAAGTGGCTGCATTCGAAAAATGTTCGCCAATGGCTGAGTCCTCATCCGAAGGAATCGCTCATTCGAGAAATCGACGCAGGCGAAGTCTTCGTTTGGAAAACCGACGGCGTCGTACGAGCGACGATCACGTTGACGAGCGCGCGCGACGAATACTGGCACGAGGCCTCGGAGCCTGCGCTTTACGTGCATCGACTCGCGGTCGATCGTGCTTTTGCCGGCCAAGGCCTAGGTTCGAAGATTCTCTCGTGGGCCGAAGATGAACTGCGGTCGAGAGAAATTCCGCTCCTTCGCCTCGACTGCATGGCGACGAACGAAGTTTTGCGAAAGTACTACGCCGAACGCGGCTTCACCTTTTGCGGAATCAGTCACTACGCGAAGTGGGACATGGACTTTGCGCTTTTCGAGAAACCGCTTACTTCTTGTTCGCCGCTTTCGTAGCCGTAGCTTCCATGCGCTCCAACAAAGTGAAGAACCACTTCTTCATCGGAACCAAGAATACGATTCCCTCGAGGACTTGTTCGGCGGGCTGTACGTGTGGGCCGACGGGGTAGTCGGTGTCGGCGGCGCATTCGCGGACCCATTCTTCGGTCGCTTCCGGGTGGAATTGAACGCCGATGATGTTTTCACCGAAGGCGAACGCTTGGTTTTCGGTGATCGAGTTCGTCGCGACGAGATGTGAGCCGGCGGGAAGATCGAAAGTGTCTTGATGCCATTGGAAAACGATCAAACGCGACTCTGGCCCCGAGCCGAGGTGAAGGCCGTGCCAGCCAACTTCCCAGTGAGCATGGCGCTTTACTTCCGCGCCGAGAGCTTGTGCGAGCAGCTGTCCGCCGAGGCAGAGACCGAGGCAGGTTTTCTTCGTGGCGATCGCTTCTTTCAAAAGAGCTTTTTCGGCCGTGAGGAACGGATACTTTTCGACTTCGTCGACGTTCATCCCGCCACCCAAGATGATGAGCCAATCCGTTTCACCAAGACGCGGAAGCGCATCGCCGTTCTGGAGCTTCACGAGCTTGAAATCGTGGCCGCGGGCGGTGAGCCATTCGACGACGGTCCCCGGAGGTGTGTCGTCGGAGTGTTGCAGGACGTGAACGCGAAGCTTTTGCATCGAGACAAGAGCTACCAGTTTCCCATAAGCGAAACAAGGTGTTATGCCATTGGATCAAGAACAGGGAGTCCGACCGATGGCCATTCTCGTCAGCGCGCATCGCCTCGAAAAAGCGTTCGCCTCGCGCATGATCTTCCGATCGCTGACGTTCGGCGTGGAGTCGGGCGATCGCATCGGATTGATCGGTCCGAACGGAGCCGGCAAGTCGACTTTGATGAAGATCCTGGCAGGCCAGTCTGACGTCGACGGCGGTGATCTCTCTTTCGGTCGCGGAATTCGAGTCGCGTATCTCGCTCAAGATCCCCAGTTCAACGACACCGAAACCGTTCGTGAAGCGCTCTACGCCGCAGTCGAAGATCCCTACGATCCCGACCAACTGAGCCGAATCGACACACTCATCTCGAAACTCGATCTCAACCGACCCGACGTGAACGAAGACTCGGTCGTGAAGTCGCTCTCCGGGGGATGGAAAAAGCGCGTCGCTCTCGCGAGAGAGCTCGTTCGAAATCCCGATTTGCTTCTGCTCGACGAGCCGACGAACCATCTCGACGTCGAAGCGATCCACTGGCTCGAAGAATTCTTGAGTACCGCACCCTTCGCTACGATGACCGTCACCCATGATCGCTTGTTCCTTCAGCGGGTGGCGAACCGGATCTTCGATCTCGATCCGCGCTATCCCGAGGGCCTTCTCGTCGTGAAAGGCGAGTACGTCGAGTATCTCACGGTGAGAGACGAGCTGCTTCGTGGACAAGAGCGAAGAGAAGTGGTGTTGAAGAACACCCTCCGGCGTGAAACGGAATGGCTGCGTCGTGGAGCGAAGGCCCGCACGACGAAACAAACCGCGCGGATCAAGCGCGCCGGTGCACTCGACGAAGAAGTCGAGGATCTCGAAACGCGCAATGCGAAGAAGCGCTTGCAGTTGGATTTTCAAGAGTCCGCTCGCAACCCTCACAAGTTGATCGAGGCGATCGGCCTTAAGAAGACCTTCCCCGGCCCGAATGGTGAGCCGCGAACGCTTTTCGAAGATCTCAATTTTATCATCACTCCGAAAACTCGGCTCGGTCTCTTGGGTCCGAACGGTGCAGGCAAATCCACGTTGATTCGCTGTTTGCTCGGCATGGAGCCGACCGATGCCGGCCAAGTGAAGCGCGCTGAGAAACTTAGCGTCGGTTATTTCGAGCAGCATCGTGAAACTCTCGATCCGAAGAAGACGGTGTTGAAGAACATCCTGGATGAAGGCGACTACGTCGAGTTCCGGGGCCAACCGGTTTTCGCGCGGAGCTATCTCGATCGTTTCTTGTTCCGCACCGAGCAACACGACATGCCCGTCGAGAAACTCTCTGGCGGCGAAAAAGCGCGTCTGCGTGTCGCGCAAATGATGCTGAAACCGTCGAACATCCTCGTCCTCGATGAACCGACGAACGATCTCGACCTCGCGACGATGGCCGTTCTCGAAGAAACCCTCGCCGAGTTCAACGGCGCCGTGATCCTCGTGACCCATGATCGTTACTTCCTCGATCAAGTTTCCAATCGCATCCTCGCGTTCGAAGTCGACGAGCATGGCGACCCCGAACTTCTCGAGTTCGCGGCGTTCTCGCAGTGGGAAGAGTGGAAGGATGCGCATGAAGCGAAGCTGAAAGCGGCAGCGCGCCAGGCGAAAAAACCGAAACCGGCCGCCGCGACGCCAGGTCAACCCGCCGCGCCTGCGAAGAAGAAGCGAAAGCTCAACTTCAACGAGCAACGCGAGCTCGACACGATGGAAGCGACGATCCAAGGCGCCGAACAGCGACTCGCGCATCTGCAAACGGAAGCGTCGAACCCGGCGAATCTCTCGAAAGCCTCGAAGCTCTCGGAGATTTTCGCCGAGATCACGAC
>JAZKJB010000014.1:0-9569 GCA_040384505.1 Bdellovibrionota bacterium
AGGATCGAGCCTGCAGAACGATCTCTTGTGCGGGCAGGGAGATCTCGAGAGTACGGAGCCGACGAAGACGTTGATGAAAATGGCAGCACGAGTGGACAAGGAGAATGGACCCGAGCGCGAATGGCTCTTGTCGAAAACCCCGAGTGACGCGTGGAAGGAATTAAAGACCCAGCCGAAGCTTTATGCCGAGGTCATGGATTTTCTCGATAAGTACGGGTTCCGTTGTATCAACGAGCTGAAGCTCGAGGAGAACGATCTCCACGATGACCCCTCGTTCGCGATCAACTCGATTCAGAGTTACGTGAAGACGAAGTCGTACTCGATCACCGCGATGGAGACCCGTGAGAAAGAGATTCGCGGCAAAGCCGAAGAGGAAATGGCGAAGCGGCTTCGTGGGCCGAAACAGTGGATCTACTTCTGGGTCGTGAAGCAGACTCGAAAAGCCGTTCGAAATCGTGAGAATCTTCGCTTCGCACGAACGAAAGTCTTCGGCATCGCTCGCCATCTGTTTCGCGCCATCGGCGTGAATCTCTCGCGGCTCACGCTGATCGACGAACCTCGCGACGTGTTCTACCTGACCGTCGAAGAAATCATCGCGTTCGACGAAGGGAGATCGATCTCTCTCGATCTGAAGACGATCGCGCGCTCGCGGAAGGTCGAGTTCGAGAAATACAAGAAAGGTCTCCCACCTCCGGACCGCTTCGTCACTTATGGTGCCGTCGGTGCGAGCATCCCGCATGCGCAGATCCTCGTGGAGCAAGATCTGCTGAGATCGGAACGCCCGGTTTCGGACGATCCCAACGTTTTGATCGGAACCCCCTGTTGTCCCGGTGTGGTCGAAGGCGTCGTTCGTGTCGTCGTGGACGTGAAAGATGCCGAAGGACTCAACGGCGAGATCCTCGTGACCGAGAGGACCGATCCGGGCTGGGTTCCGCTCTATCCTTCGTGCTCGGGACTTTTGATCGAACGTGGTAGTCTGCTCTCGCACTCGGCGGTCGTCGCCCGAGAGCTGGGGCTTCCCACGATCGTCGGCATCAGCGGCGGGTTGATGAAGAAGCTGAAGACGGGGATGAGAGTTCGCATCGACGGAGGTCGCGGCGAAGTTCGTATCCTTCCGAAAGATGACGCCAAGAAAGAATCGGCTTGAGGAGCTTCGAATGAAAATCATCGCTTTGAGCGAAGCGTTCAACCTACTCGAGGATTTCGCGAAACTTCCCGGTGACGTCCGTAAGGACCCGTATCGCACGGGCTTGCTGCCGCCTGACGTCTGGAAAGGCTTCGTCATGATGCAGACGTCGTTTCCACGCGAGTTCTGGGTCGCCCAGAGCGACGACGGGCGCACGATCGCGCGTATCGGAGCGAGCGTTTCACCCGTGCTCAGCAGCGAAGGCGCAATCGGATTCTTTGAAACGAACTTGGCGGATAAAGAGGGGAAAGCGGCAGCCAAAACTCTGCTTTCGACGGCCGAGGCTTGGCTGAAGTCGAAGGGTGTGACGAAAGCGAATGGCCCGATGAACTTCAACACGTGGTTCCCGTACCGTTTCCGAGTGGGTGAGCCCGAAGAGCGATTCACGTGGGAGCCGGAGAATCCCCCGGAGTACGTTGCGATCTGGGAAGCGGCGGGATATTCCGTTCTCGAAAATTATCATTCTCAAGGTCACGAAGGCTTGGGCGCGTTCGCCTCGCGACTCGAGCCGTCTTACGAGAAAGCGAACGACGCGGGCTTCGTCTTTCGTCCGTTCGAATCGGCGCGGGTGTTGGAGAAAGAAGTCCCGATCCTCTACGACATCAGCATGGAGGGATTTCGGGAGAACTTCATGTTCGAGCCGATTCCCTATCAAGCGTTTCAAGCTCTGTACGTGCCGATCGCGGGGAAATTGGACCTCGGGCTCTCGTACGTGGCCTCGCATCCCGATCACGGCAACGTCGGCTTCTTCTTCGCTTTCCAAGACAAAGACTACGTCGTCTTCAAAACCGTCGCCGTGAAATACGTCGCCCGCGGCAAAGGGGTCTCGAACGCCATGATGTACCTGGGCGCCCGCAAAGCCCAAGACCGCGGCCTCTCGAAACTCATCACCGCGATGGTAAAATCCGGCGCGCAGAGCGAATCGTACGGCAAGAAGGCGACGACACTCTGGGAAAACAAGTACGTGCTGCTGTCAAAGGCGATTTAGAGGGTACCATCTTCCTTTTTGGTACACACCGCAGCACGAGATGCTGCCGGAAGACGGATGTGAATGTCTTGGTGGCTTGCGTGCTTTGAGTAAAGAGTCGCGAGCAATTTGCTAAAGGCGTATGCCGCGCAAACTTTTCCAGTGTGATCCGCTCGTTCCGTATCATCTTGTCGCCCGATCAAATAATCGAGAATGGTTTGATCTTCCAATCGATCGGGTTTGGTCCATTTTTAGCGACTATCTTCATTTCACTCATCATGCATTTGGAGTTCAGATTCACTCGTTCGTGTTGATGAACAACCATTTTCATCTGATCGCGACTTTTCCTAACGGGAATTTGAGTGACGCAATGGAGTATCTACAGCGCGAGACGAGTCGGGCAATTGGCCGTGATTCGAGAAGGATCAATCATGTGTACGGAACCCGGATATTTCGATCTCGGCTTGGCAGCTTTCGCTATTTCGAAGCAGCCTATAAATACGTTTACAGAAATCCGTGTGACGCGGGTCTCTGTGATGTCCCTTCAGAATACGCCTACTCAACGTTGATCGGCCTGCTTGGGCAAACGCGGCTCTTGATTCCGACCGTCGAGGACACTTTGTTGTTTCAGGACATGGATGGAACCATTAAGTGGCTCAATCAGGTTCCCGAGTTGCAGAACCGCGAGTTCGTAAAAAGGGCACTTCGGCGAGCGGAATTTAACTTCCCCAGGCTTCCCAACCGATTTCGCAATCCTCTGGAATACACTCGTTACTGACCTTTTAGCAACGCGGTGTGTACCAAAAAGGAAGATGGTACCGGCTACGTTCAATCCTTCTGATAGATTTCGAATTCGTAGACTGCCGTGGTGTCCAGTTTTTGGGCCCAGGCGTTTTTGTCCGTCAATTGGGTCCAGCCCTTCGAGTCGATGGAGGCGGGTTTTCGCAGGAATGAGCGAATGACGGCCGTCGAGCCCGAAGGTGTGTCCGTACCTAAGCACTGCAGAACTCCTGAGGCGGCGTCCGAAGGCAAGTACGAGATCGTGTCCGACAACGAGATGAAGTCGTAGGACGAGCCCTTCAAGACGTCGAGCAAGTTTTCCTGGCGGTAATTGATTTTCGTTTTCGATTTGCGAACCGCGTTCAGCGTCGTCGCCTGGGCTTCGATCGGCAAGCCCTCTTCGTAGAGGATTCCGCCCAAGAACAAGATCTGCATGAAGTAGTTCTTCCGAACGAGAGTCGTCGTGAAGATGCGAGTGAATTCTTCCTCGATGAATCTCGCCGGAGACCGGGATTCGGTTCGGCGTTCCGACGCTCCCGAGAAGTGACCCTTGTACAGGAACTTGTTGAAGACGTACTCGCTCGCCGCGATTTTCAAGAACGTCGAGAAGACGAGCGGGCGCCAGTGCTTGTCGAAGAGCTCGAGTTGCTCGGAGATCGAATGCGCTTCGAAGATCGGCCGCATGTCCATGCGGAGACCCTGGCGAAAAACTCGACCGAGTTTTTGGAAATGCGATTCCCATCGCCCGAGGAAAATGAACCCGCGAGGAGCCCAAGCTTGCGCGCGATCGTCCCAAAACTTGCGAGTCTCTCCGCTCAGCTCGAGCCGTGTGAATAGCTCGCGCCGATCGTCGTCGCCCGTCGTGTCCGAAGGAATTCCACCGCGGTAGCCGATGAAGAACAAGTACTCGTCGTTCGTCAGCGCACGAACCGCCGCATGTCGAAGCTCGCACAGCATGAGCTGCTCTTTCGAGAGATCGACACAATCGACTTGATCCGGATTCTTCGCGACGAGCGGCAGAACGCGGGCACCCGATCCGCAAATCGTGAAAACCTTCGCAGCCCGCTCTTTCAAGAGTGCGGCTTCGACGCGCGTGTCTTCGTTCGAGAGCGTGTAGTTGAGAGTGTCGAAGTAAGCCATCCGAGCAGGTCTCCTATAGCGTGTAATTCATGTCGAGGCGCGCTCCTGCGAGCGAGCTTCCGGTGAGAGATTCATACAGTGAAAAAAGTCTGCCGCGTTCGCCCGCGTAAGACTGGTGGAACACGCTCGCTTTCAGCGAAGCGCCCTTGTAGTCGGTGAGCTCACGCGTGAGCATGAGAGAGCCGAAGGAGTCGCGCGTTTCTCCCGTGCGATAGTATTGCGCTTCGAACGCAGTTTTCTTGTAGGTGAGTCGCAGCGGAACATAATAGATCGATTCGATGTTCTTTCCAGTCACGAGCGGCTCTTTGTACCAAGTCGCCTGCGGGCTGAAATTGATTTCGAGATCACCGAGATTTCCGAAGTAGTCGAAACCGAAAAGCCCGAAGCCGGCTTCGTCACCAACAGCGCTCGCGGGATTGCTCGCAGGAACGTAGCGCCGACTTCCACCCTCGGCTTTCACGACGAACGATTCGAACGCATACGAAACAGATCCACCGACGAGATCGTCATCCGGGGAGCGAAAGCCGACGAAGGCGAAATCGAATCCCCCGAGACGAACTTTCACACGTGCGCCTGTCTGATCGCGAATCAAGCGAGGAGAGTCGGGCAGCGGCACGGGGAAAGTATTCTCCGCGCGTTGAATGACGTGAAACAAATCGGCTTCGAATGCAGTTCCGGCGTAAGAAACGAGAACGCCATCGGGATGCGTGAGCTGCTCCGGAACCGGATCGACGAAAAGGCGATTCCACCTGCGTCCGGTGAAGACGTCGAGCGACGGAATCGTCCACGACTGACTCCATCTTACGGGTTGTCGTCCTACTCGAAAGAAGAAAGAGCCGAGGCGGCCATCGACGTAAAGCTCCTGAAGTTCGGCCGTCGATCTAGATTTCCGCAAATCCGGTTCTCCCAAGGGTTCGAGCGCCGTCTGCGCGATGTCGTACTCGCCGAAGCCTTCGAAATTGAAACTGAAGTCTCCGTTGCGAGCGAGAAGAGTCGTTTTCAGGAATGCGCGGCGGGCCCAGTCGGGGACGTCGGCGTACACCGATTCGATTCGCGGATTCAAGTTGGCGCTATTTTCCCATTTCGCGAGAGCTTCGCTCGTCGACATCGAGGTCAACAGGGCTGCGAAGATCGCGAGGAGCCTCAACGGGCTTTCTCGAGGTTGGTCGTCGAGAAAATCGCGTCGCCGAGATCGCGCGCGACCATGTTGCGAATCGTGATCGTCGATTCTTTGCCGCCGGTGTCGGTGATGCGCAGCCGCCCGGGGCGTTGAGCTCCGGCCAGAGCCTTGTAATCTTCGAACACCGCTTTCTTCAGAAGCGTTTTCCCATCGAGGCTCAGATACTCCGCGCGCAATGGCTTCGCACTCGACGTCTCGACCCAAAGTCGAATTTTTTGATAGGTGAGGTTCTTCTTGTTCCCGTCGAGAAGGAGCTGGGTTTCTTTGCCGTCGGATTTTTCGACCTTCACCGTGTAGTCCCCAGCCCAACGTGTCCGTGCGATGTCGCCGTTCGCGACTTGGCCGCTCATTTTCTGCGCGAGGCTAAGGCGCATCGAGCGCTTCAAGTTCGGAATGTAAGCGTAGAAATCACGATCGAGCATGAGCATGTTCCGCCCGAGATCGCGGGCGGGAGCTTTCGTGACGATCATCGTCTTGTCCGTGCCCTTCAACATGACTTCGAATTCTTGTTCGCTCTCGTCACTCTTGACCACGATCCGCATCGTGTACGCTTTCGAAGGATTGCGGATGTCGTCGGCTTTCTCGAGAAGCTTCGCCCCTTCGACATCGGAGACCGCGAAAGCATCCGATGAGAACGAATAGGTCACCAGAGCGCAAGCGGCGAGGGCGGCGGCGAGGAATCCGAACGGTGTCGTCTCGAAGTTGGCTTTCATCGATGTCTCCTTGCCCCTCAAAGTCTACCAAGGGGAGCGCTCGATGCGAAGCGCGGCCCGGAGCAGCACGCCTCGAACTCGACTCGCGTTTTGCCATGGCAGTTTCTATCATCGAAGAGCAAGGGAGGCCTCAGTGGCGCTCTACGAAGTCGAAAGAGTCGAATACGGGTATCGGTGGGAACGCCAAGACGTCTCCGTGCTGAAGGGCGTGACGATCGAAATCCCCGAGAAGTCTTTCGTCTGCCTCGTCGGTCCCTCGGGATCCGGCAAGACGACGCTCTTGAATCTGCTCGGACTCCTCGATCGGCCGCACCAAGGTCGGATTCGTTTCCTCGGCCGGGACGTCGCCGCTCTCGACGAGCACACGCTCGGACGCTTGCGTTTGGCCGACCTCGGTTTCGTCTTTCAGGCGTTTTACCTCATCCCGACGCTTTCGGTTCTCGAGAACACGACTTACTTCCTGGCGCCTCTCGGACTCGGCATTCGCGAAGCGAACGAACGTGGGGAAGAAGTGCTGAAAGCCCTAGGTTTGATCGATCATCGACACAAGCGACCCGCAGAGCTCTCGGGCGGACAGCGCCAGCGAGTCGCGATCGCCCGCGCCCTGGCCAAACGTCCTAAGGTCATCCTCGCCGATGAACCAACTGCGAATCTCGATCGCGAAACCGCGGAGTCGATCATCGGCGTCTTCAAAGAGATGCAGAAAACCGGAGTGAGCTTCGTGTTTTCGACGCACGATACGCATCTCGTCTCGTACGCCGAGACCGTCTTCTCGTTGAAAAACGGAATCATCGAGCGCGGGGTGAGCACATGAGCGCGTTCGTTCCTCCGGTCTTGAAGCTCGCGTGGCGCAATCTGTTTCGAAACACTCGTCGCACGAGCGCGAGTTTAGTGACGGTTGCGCTCGGTTCGGCCGGCCTCTTGATCTATCAAGGTTTCAACGAAGGCATCATGAACCAGTACCGCGAGAATACGATTCGCGTTCGCTACGGTCATGGTCAGGTGTACCCGAAGGGCTACTACGACAAGAAAATCGAAGAGCCATGGTCGGTATGGATCGAAGATCGCGAAGCGGTCGAGTCGAAATTGAAAGCGACGGGCCACGTCCTCGAAGTTTACCCCCGCGTTAGCTTCTACGCGTTTCTCGTCAAAGGCGGCATCAACCTCGGCGGGAGAGGCGAAGGAGTCATCGCCGAGCGCGAGCGGAAATTCTTCACCGCGATGAACTTCGAAGCCGGTCACGATCTTCAGTCGCCAGACGAAGTGATCTTGGGTCAAGGCTTGGCGAAGAGCTTGGGTGTCGGGCCAGGGGATCTCGTGACCGCTCTCGCGCAAACCGTGCGCGGACAGCTCAACGGACTCGAACTCAAAGTCGCCGGCATTTTCCACACGGGCTCGAAAGAGTTCGACGATTCCTTCTTTCGGATCGACCTCGCTGCCGCGCAAGGGTTGCTCGACACGAATCGCGTCGAACATTTCGCCGTGCAGATTCCGAACGTCGAAGCGTGGCCCCAAGCTTCGGCAGCCATCGCGAAAGCAGTGCCGGAGCTCGAGACGAAACCGTTCGATGAACTCGACGCCGTCTACTACAAAAACGCAGTCGCGTTCCTCGACTCCCAGTTTTCGTTCATTCGCTCGATTTTACTTTTGATCATCGCCCTCGGGATCTTCAATACGATCGCAACCGGTTTACTCGAGCGCGCAGGAGAAATCGGCGCGCTTCGTGCGAACGGCGAATCCCGTGGACGGCTTTTCAGAATTCTCGCGATCGAGAGCGCTCTCCTCGGACTCGTCGGCGGCGCCGCGGGAATCGGGCTCGCGGTGATTCTCGACAAGACGTTGTTCAAGGCGGGAATCCCGATGCCGCCAGGGCCGGGCATCACGCGGCAGTTCCGAATCTTCCTCGAGATCCAAGGACAGCATTACCTTCAGGCGTTGTCGTTGCCGCTGATCACGACGGTGATCGCGAGCGCGTGGCCGATCTGGCGTCTGGTCAGGAAACCGATTCCGGAGCTTTTGCGCGCGAACTAAACGTCACGCGCCGCTCTTGCGCCGAGCAAGTGCGGCCGCTCGTGCGAGTTCGATCTCTTTATCCGAGATGAATCCAGAAACACCGCGGATTGCCGCAAGCTCGACGCCATGATCGACGGCGAGTTGATAGATCTGCTTCACCTTGTTCCACTCGATGTCGCGGCCCAGAGTAAAGGGCTCGTACAAGCCTTCCATCGCGAGAACCGCGGTTTCTCCCAGGCAGGCGTAGACGATGTCGTCCGGAAGCCCGAGATCGCACGTGAACTGACGCTTCGTTCCCGGCAAGACGACTTCTCCTGATTCGATGATCAGCACATCCGGTCGTTTCATCGCATCTTCCAGATCGAAGTCGAGAGGGCGAGAGCAATCGCAAACGACGCAGCCGGGCTTCAGTCGTTCGATGTCGATGATTTTTTGATCGAAGGCCGATGTCGCAGTCACGAGAACGTCGGTTTGTGCCGCGACTTCATTTGCATCGACGGTGATCAGCACTTGCGTTCGCGGTGAGAGCTTTTCGATCTCGGCTTTCAGATCGGCGAGGCGATCGATTCGCGGAGCGACCAAGATGATCCGATTGAAGACCATGCTCAGAAGTTTCGCCGAAACTCGACCGATCGATCCCGTGGCGCCAATCACGGTGACGGTGCCATTCACGAGCCCGGTCGAGGGATCGAACTTCAAGAGCCGCATCTTCTTCACGGCATCGTGAAGCGCCCAGAGGGTCGCGGAAGCGGAGAGGGAGTTTCCGGTCGTGACCGGAATCGGACTATTTCGGTTGATCGTCGCGCCAGCGTCACCGACGATTTTCGTGTAGGCACCGAGGCCCATCAGCTTCACGCCTTGTTCGGCGGCATGGAAGCAAATGCGCTCGATCTTTTCATACGTTTGCTCCGGTTCTTCTTCGCGCATCGCTTTGGGTGTCGCGAACAAGCCGTAGATGATTCCCGTCGTCTCGCGCCCGGTTTTCTTACTTATGATCCCGCGCGCGCGGCCATAGACGATGCCTGGAAGTCTCGCGATGTTCTTTTCGATCGTCGGGTTCCAGCTTGCCGGCACCTGCTCGAGCAGTTTGCCCAAGACGGGAGTCTTGAAGAGATGATCGTACGAAAGACAGTGGACGACGAAGCCGAAATCGGGCGCCTTCTGCGCGGGTGCACGCGTGAGACGCCCGAGACCGCGCGTGAGTTTCACTTGAGTCGAAGGACGCGAGCCGAGCACGTAGCGCTTGGTCGCTTGCGTGACCTCGGTTTCGGTCGCGAGCAACTGCTGCCAAGCCTCGAGAGACAACGGAGCTTCGACGTTGTTCGAAAGTCTCAAAGCGGCATCGAGAACGGAATGGTTGATGTACGGGCTCAAGCTTTTGAAAGGTTCGGGGAAGAGATGAATGATGGACGCGGGCTCGGCCTTCAGAATCTCGGCTTCCATCTGCGGATGCGAGTAGGGAAGGATGACGTCCTTGCCTCGAAGATAGGAAATGTCTTTTCCGAACAGCAACAACACCGCCGGATCCGCGAAGACTATCTCTGCCTCCTCGATTCACGCGCGCGTCTCGTGCTCGGACGAGTCGGAGAC
>JAZKJB010000015.1:0-5609 GCA_040384505.1 Bdellovibrionota bacterium
CCGGTGTGGGATCGGGCTCAGGCATCGGCGTCGGTGCCGGAGTCGGAGCGGGTGTAGGCGCTGGCGTCGGCTGCGGCTCAGGCTGCGGATCGGGATTCCACGTTCCGCCGTCATCGGGGGCGCAGATATTCGACGAGCCACCGATCTCAGCTTGGCCACTCATGTGAACGCGTGCGGCGGCGACGAGGCCATCTTTCACCCGAGCTTGTCCACTCATGTGGAGCTCGCGATTCGGAGCGAGGATCGAGCCTTCGACTTCTGCTTGGCCGGTGAGCTTCACTCCCCCGCCGTTTCCATGAAGGTTGATCACGACGTGTTCACGCTTCAACGAACCCTTCGTCACGATCTTCGCCTGACCGCTCATGTCCATTTCGCCGGCGACGTTGATCACGACGCGATCGCCATCGCGACCGTCGAGCACGATCATTCGTTTGCCCGACAGCTTGATGGAGCCGCGAACGTTGATGACGTTTTCACCCGCGCGGAGCGAGATTCTCTGATCGTCACGAAGGTCGTTCACCATCATCGTCGCATTTTTCTTCGCGAGCGACTCCGAGAGAGACGCGAGGCCCGGTGTCGGATCCTTCGACAACAATCCGATTCGACCCACCGATGCTTGTCCGCTCGAAGTGAGTTTCACGTCGTCGGTCTTGAAGAGTCCGCCGTCGATGCGAGCTTGGCCCGACATCTTGATCTTGGAGTGATGAGCGACGATCGCGTCGGCACGCACGCGCCCTTGCCCCGTCATGTCGACGGTCGCATATGGAAACGCGACGAGACCGCCCGAGAGCTTCTCGCACGAAGGCATCGGGGGCTGGCCCGACGACGAGTCGTCGTTGCACGAGTGATCGTGTTTATGTTTACCGTCGTTCTTACCGTCGCTCTTGTGGCCGCCGTGTTTGGTGTCGCCGGAGCTCTTCAATGAAAGAGAACTTTCGTCGTACGTGACGTTTCCGTCGAGACCACCGCTTTGGCTCGCTCCACAGCCCGTGAGGGCGAGGGCGGCGAGCACGGTCAGCAATGTAGATCCATAAACAGCACGCATCACGAACCTCCTGGGTTCAGGGACACGCTCAGAATAGAGAGGGGGTGAGAATCAATCAAAGCACCCGCAAACCGTGATGGTGCTTGGACAATCGGGCGCCCGTCTCGATCGGAGATGGAGAAAGCCGAACGATTTCAATCCGTCGTCGACTCGTCGCCAAATAAAATAAAGAGCGGACGTCGAGACAATCGCCACTCCATTGAAGCTTCGCTACCAAACTTTGGACGGTTTTCGGAAGTTCGGACGAAGCCGTACCAAAAAGGAAGATGGTACCTCTTACGGGGCGGTGATTTCGATCGTCCAATCTGGGCCGGATGAGATCTTATGTCGGGCGGCGAAGTTTCCTTGGTTCAATGCGAGCGAGAGATTGAGCAAGCTGTTGAAGTACAAGAGCGGCTTTCCCTTTGCGACGCCAGCGAACGTCTCTGCTAGCGGGAGCTCGCCCGAGAACGCCACGCGTGGACCTTGCTTCACGGTCACCCTCAACGACTTCGCATCTTTGAAAGTTTCGCGCACCAGCGCGCGCGGAACGTTCGTCCAGACGTTTCCATATTGAGGATCGAGTACCGGGATCATGCCCTTGATCGCTCCAATCGAGCTTTGAGCCTTCTGATACGGAATTCGAAGTGCTCCGTCCTTCAACTCTTCGCCCACTTGATCGAACGTCAGCTGGCCACCCGCGAGTCGGGCCCCCACGTAGACGTAGAGATCGCGGCCGTGGAACGTGTATGAATCTTCTGATCCTTTCAGACGCTGCTTCGCTTCATCGAGGACTCGAACGGATTCGAAGCCCGAGTCGTCGCCGATCAAAGTGTAGAGACCGTTGTCGGGGCCGACGAAGTAGTGTCCCGACTTCGTTTTCGCGACGATGGATTTTCGCTCGGAGCCGACTCCGGGATCGACGACGGTCACGAACACGGTTCCTGGAGGCCAGTACTTGTAGGTCTGTGCGAGCCGGAACGCTCCCTCCCAAATATCGTAGGCAGGGACCTCGTGAGTGAGATCGAAAACGCGAACGTCGGGCGAAGTCGCATAAGCGACGCCTTTCATCGCGCTGACGGCGCCGTCTTTCAATCCGAAGTCGGTCATGATCACGAGCGCGGGTTTTACGGCGGTCGCGTTCGCCCCCGATTTATGGCCGTGATGGCCGTCGCGACAATCGTGATGGGCACAAGCGCCGAGGGCCAAACAAACGAGGGCGAGGGAAAGAATTCTGCCGAACAAGGTGTCCTCCTGAAATTACGAGAGATCATTCTGCGAGGGGGTGGCGCCCGGGTCCACCCCCGGCTGACATCTTCGACACGCCGCACTCGCTCGATCTCGGAGTTGGTTCCGACCGCCTCCTGGCCTATTGTTCTGAGCTTCGGGGGGATTCCATGAAAGCCAAGCCCAGCGCCGCTTACGAGTGGCTGATGGTCGCGATCGCGCTCGGATTCGTGGGGTCGGCTTCTTTCATGCCGGCGCTCAGTGCCGCCGCGGTTCCCTCGAGATGGGTGAACGGGTACGAAGCCGTCGGTCAGCAGCTGGAGAAAAATCTCCAGGAACCGAGCCGACGCAATCCCTATCGCCACGCCCACCCCGCCCCGAAATACTCAGGCGTCTACCTCTGGGATTCTGCTTTCATCGCTCTCGTCTGGAGCCATCGTGACGTGAGCGTCGCGAAAGACGTCATTCGCTCGGTCCTTCACAACCAACGCGCCGACGGCCACGTTCCACATGCCGTCACGATTTTCAGCACGAGCAAGCTCACTCAGCCTCCGGTCTTGACGTGGGCGGCGGCGCGGATCGCTCACCATGCGAACGACGTCGCGTTCGCGAGCGAGATCTACGCGAAATTGAAACGCTACAACGAATGGTTGTTCGCGAATCGACGCCTGAAGACGGGTCTCTTCTTCTGGGAACACGCCTACGAATCGGGAATCGACAACGCCCCCCGTTTCGGAGCACGCGACGAGTCTTACTACATCGACACGCGAGGCGTGGAGTCGATCGATCTCTCGAGCTACGTCGTCATGGACTGCGAAGCTCTGGCTTCGCTCGCGACGATGATCGCGTCTTCCACTCCCGCAGGGCTCGCTCGCGACGGCTATCTTCGTGACGAAGCCCGGTTCACGACGTGCGCGAGCGAAGTCGGGCAACTCGTCCGCGATCGCCTCTGGGACGAGACGACGGGATATTTCTACGATCGCACGTTGAGCACCGGGAAATTCATCGCGATCCCGACGATCGCATCGGTGTTACCGCTCACGGCCGGAATCGCGAGTCCCGAGCAGGCCACGCGATTGATGTCGCATCTGATGAATCCGAAACAGTTCAACACGCCGATCCCGTTCCCCTCGGTTTCACGCTCGAGCCCGCATTTCGAAAAAGACATGTGGCGGGGCCCCGTCTGGATCAACACCGCTTACCTCGCGATCCAAGGGATGAAGCGGTATGGACGCGCCAGTGAAGCACGCGAGATGAGCTCTCGGCTCGTCGACGGTGTTTACAGCGCTTGGCACTACACGGGAAAGTTCGTGGAGTTCTACGATCCTGAAGCCTACGACTTCCGCGCGCTCACTCGAAAGAAGGGCCTCGGTCCTCTCGGGCTCTCGCGCTCGAAAGACATTCGGAAAATCCTCATGCACCTCATCGGCAAACAGATTTACCTCGGAACGAAACCCGTCTCCCGCTTCGTCGGCTGGACGGGACTCGTGAACAATCTCGTCATCGAAGACCAACTGACCCCGCCCCCGAACGCGCCACCGCTCAGACACAAGTAAACAAGGAGAATAGAGATGCAGACTTTCTTCGCGACCCTGGCTTTTCTCATGTCGCTCAACACGTCGGCCTTCGCTGCCGCTCCGTCGTGCCTGAAGACGGTCAGTGACGACGATCTCTTGAACGAAGTTTCGCTTCGCATGGGACGCTCGACGCCAAATCCGATCGACTATGCGATCCCGTCGTTTTCTTGCCGTTTCCAAACGCTGATCATCACGCTCGTCGACACCTCGACCGGCACCGAGGGACGCGAAGAGCTGAATTTGACCGACGTCGCCGCGTGCTCGACGCTCGAGACCTTCCTCTCGAACAGAGCGGGCAACAAGAGTCTTCCGAAACCGTCGATCGTCGCCGCTTGCCGCTTCCAGACGCTGTTGCGCGTGTCGCTCAATCCGAACGGACAACTCAAGCGCCTCCAAGACCAGAACTCCACCGACGTCGCTGCTTGCATGACCGCTCGCGACCGCATCAACGACGCACTCTGAGGGAAGACTTATGTTTCGAACTGCTCGCGCTTCGTTTTTCGCACTCGTTTTCTTTTTCGCGATCGGCGCCCATGCGCAGTCGCCCGCTCTCCCGACGTTGAGCCAATCGGATTTCAACAACGTCATTCGCGAGCTCGCGGCGAATTCGCTCTTCAACTCGGTCACTCCCGCGTCGAGCTTGGGCGCACTCTTCGGGGTCGAAGTCGGGCTCACCGGCGGCGTCACGAACACCCCTGAAATCAATCGCCTCGTGAACACGCAGATCCCGAACACGAAGGCGGATTACTTCCCACATGCGAGTTTGCTCGCGGCCGTGACGTTCCCGATCGCGGTGACCGCGGAAGTTCTCTACGTGCCGCAGGTGAGTTCGCAAAGCGTGAAGTACGACGCCGTCGGCGCCGCACTCAAGTGGACGCCGACGGATGGCTTACTCGTGTGGCCGCTCAACATGTCAGTTCGCGGGTTTTTGACGAAAACGAAGGTGTCCTTCAACCAGATCATCAACAACGCGAGCACGGCCAACCAAGACGTGAACACGACCGTGACCTACGACGGCGAAGTGAAAGGCCTTCAGCTTCTCGTGAGCCCCAAGGTGATTCCAGTCCTCGAGCCCTACGCAGGAATCGGTCAGTATTACGCCTCGGGAAAAATGGACGTCTCCGGCACCGCTCAGCTCTTCAACTTCAGCAGCGCCCAGAGTGCGAGCTCGTCACCGACGACGACGGCGTATCTCTTGGGGCTCGACGTTCGTTTGCTGGTTCTCGCGTTCGGCGTGCAGTACGAACGCGCGTTCGATACGAGCGTGTACACGGGCCGCCTTTCGCTGCGCTTCTGATCGCTCGGTTTCTGAAAAGAAAAAGGAGATCCCGCGGGATCTCCTTTTTTTGCATCAGGCAACTTCCGGACTTATTTTTTACCTGCGCCGATGACGATGCCGTCGCCTTCCGGCGCGGCCGTCTTCAAGTACAACTCCACCGAGCGAAGCTTGTCGTTCGCGAGCTGCGCGTTCGTGACCGCGTTCGTGGGGCGAAGGTTCGTGTCGATCGGATCGATCGCGAGATCGAGCAATGCTTCGTTCTCGACCGTGAGTGCGCCACCCGAGAGTTCGGTCGCGGTCACCATCGAAGGAGCAGCCTTCGGTGTCTCGTTACGCAAGATCACGTCCTGGGGAGATTCTTGGGGTTCATTGAGGCAGAGCGCCGAATCGTCGGCTTTGTCGCAGATCATGACCGACGTCGCCGTCTTGTGGGTCTTGGCGGCTGCAAAGCTTTGAGACATCGAGCCGAAAAGCGCGAGCGCCGCGATGGTGAAACGTAGAC
>JAZKJB010000015.1:5619-8175 GCA_040384505.1 Bdellovibrionota bacterium
GACAGCCCCGGCTTCTACACCGATTGCCGCAAGTTGCTCACCGAGGACGGCTGCCCCATCCAGATCGGGGTGGCGATGACCAGGATGTCCAATTCCCATGCCACTTACACGGTCTTGTCTTTTAGCTCTCGCGTTGTTACCTCCATCGAATGACGAAGTTCGCATTCGAGCCCATCGCCTTCATCGAAACCCCTTTCAAAGAGAAGTTCGGCACTCCCCGCCAACCTTCTCTCGTGCCTTCGAGCTGGGGCGTGATCCGTCTTCGCAACGAGCTCAACTTGAATGGTGCGTTCGAGGGACTCGAGGGCTTTTCCCATGTGTGGCTCGTTTTCGCGTTTCATCAGAACGAAAACAAGGCCGTTCGTGCGAAAATTCACCCGCCGCGGATGGATGGAGAGAAGACAGGTCTCTTCTCGACGAGAACGCCGCATCGCCCAAACCCGATCGGTTTATCTGCGGTGAAGATCGAGAAGATCGAAGGCAATACGCTGCATGTGACGGGAGTCGATCTCGTCGACGGAACGCCGATCCTCGATATCAAACCGTACCTGCCTTCGTCGGACCGCATCGAGGGCGCCACCGCCGGGTGGACGAGCACGAAAGCCGAGAGGCGCTTACGTGTGGAGTTCGACGAGAAGGCGCTCCGCGACCTTAGCGAGCGGGTGGGAGACGAGAGCCAAAGTCGCTTCCGTGAAGCCATCCGCGAGATCCTCGAACTCGATCCGCGACCCGTTTTTTACAAGGGCACACCCGAGAACCCGAACCCCTACACCGACCTCTACGGCTTCCGCTTCGCCGACCTGAACGTCGTCTACCGCATGGTGGAAACCGTCGCCACCGTGGTGGAAATTCAAGCTTGGTCGGACTACGCCGCGGCCACGGGGCGCTAAGGCCCGCTCCCGATCCCGCATATCGGTTTTGAAGCGCCGTGCCCCTCTATTCCTAGGGTCCCCGTGGGCAGAGATTTCTCGGGACTTTTTGACGCTTGAAAACCCCTCCTGCCTTCGGGTCTACTGGGCCCCGTCCTGCGAATTCGAGTCTTTTGCGAGGAGAAAACGATGTCTTTGAACGTTGAATCCACGGCACGTGCTGCGATGGCGAAAACGGAACGTAAGGTTCCCGAGCTGAGCCTCAACTCTTACATCGAAGGCTCGAACACCGATCGCACTCGTTTCGTCGACGAGTTCTTCAACGGGTTGAAAGATTACGGCTTCATCGTCCTGAAGGACCACCCGATTTCGGATTCGCTCTTGAACCAAGCTTACTCGCTGGTCGAGCAACTCTTCTCGCTTCCGGTCGAAACGAAAAAACAATACGCGCTCAAGGATCAAGGATTCCAACGCGGCTACACTCCGTTCGGACAAGAGCATGCGAAGGACGCGAAGGTCGCCGATCTTAAAGAGTTCTGGCACGTCGGTCGCGACCTCGCCGACGGTCATCGCTACGCTTCGCTCTACCCGAAGAACATCTGGCCGAAGGAAGTTCCCGAGTTCCAAGCCGTGATGACGAAGATCTACAAAGAGCTCGATCGCGTAGGGAAAGTCATGCTCGAGTCGCTCACGGGTCCGCTCGAGCTCGAGAAGAATCACTTCGAGAACATGGTCGGCGATGGCAACTCGATCCTTCGCCTGCTCCACTACCCGCCGATTCCCGAGGGCGTCGATCCCCGCTGCATCCGCGCGGCCGCACACGAAGACATCAACCTGATCACGATCCTCGTGAGTGCGACGACGTCAGGTCTGCAGTTGAAAGATCGCGACGGAACTTGGCTCGACATCGAGTCCGATCCGAACAGCTTGATCGTCGATGCCGGCGACATGCTCGCTCGCGCGACGAACGACTTGATCCCGTCGACCACTCACCGCGTGGTGAATCCTGAAGGCCCGAACACTGCTCGCTACTCGATGCCGTTCTTCATGCACCCGAACCCGGATGCGATGCTGACGTGCTTGCCTTCGTGCCGCGGAACCGGCGAAAAATACGCGCCGATTTCCTCGCAAGATTTCCTCATGCAGCGCCTTCGTGAAATCGGTCTCCTGAAGTAATCCCGAGGGGAGCAGCTGGAATTTGGTAGCGCACATGCGCTACCAAGTTCCAGCTGCTACCTTTTGGCCCCTGTCGAACACTTGGACGGGGGCTCGCCGAAGACGGCCATTGGCCTTTTTCTCTCCCGAATCGACCCCCCTCCCTCGTTAAATTGGCTCCCGCGCCGGCCCACACCCCCTTCGGGTGGCATAAGACGTGTAATTCCAATGGTTAGCCCCTTAGGAGCCAAGGAATGCCCACGTTCACGCTGAAAACGATTTCGACTCGAACCTTCGCGATCATCGCGATCGGGCTCGTCGTTTTCGCGTCGTCGCTCTTGTCGTCAGCGGCCTCCGCGCAGGGAGTCCTCGTGTGGCAGGCGACGCCCGGTTCGGCTCGCGTCGTCGTTCCACAGTTGCCCGGTGAGACTTCGCAACAAGCCGTCCAGAAATACTTCGAGTCGATGCAGACGAACGCCGACATGTCGAAGTTGTTTAAGAACTACGTCGTTCCCGACTTGTCGAAGAGTCG
>JAZKJB010000016.1:0-8786 GCA_040384505.1 Bdellovibrionota bacterium
CGGAGTTTCCGAGAGCGACGGCGAGATGAACATGTTCATCTTTCCGCCGACGTACCAGAGCTTGTCGTCGTTGATCGGGAACGATCCGCCGAGGCCGATGACCATGCCCGAGAACGTCGTCGTCGTGAGCGCCTGAGGCGAGCTGTCGTCGACGTACATGCGGTAGTTCGCGAAGCCGCCGCTCAACTGGATCTTCGGGCCCCAGAAGTCGTCACGTAAGAGGAAGTTGTAGACCATCGCGAGCGAGTAGCGGCTCATCGAGTGATTCAACGTCGAAGGCGTCGAGCCCGAGCGGGGGTTGCCGGTGGAGAGTACGCCTTGCGCGAGCTCCGCGCGAACGGTCCACTGCGGATTGAGCCAGAGCTCACCGTGCGCGGTGAGGCTCGGATAAAACAGCGACTGTGCTTCGAGGCTGCCGACCGTATCGAGCGTCGTGCTCGATTGATACATCCCGAAACCCAAATTGAGTCCGACTTGGCCGAAGGCGGGCGGCCTCACGGGGAGCCACTCTTTCGCGTCTTTGCCGAAGGTGACTTTCGAATCGGCTCGATCGTTGATGTCGCTGCCGGCAGGAGTGCCGAGCGCTTCGGGCTCGGGATAGTTCACCTGATCGAGGCCTGAGATTTTCGCGAGACGCGCGATCGCGCCGCGCTCTTTTTCGGAGACGATCGCGCCGAAACTCAAAGTCTCGTCCACCTTGAGGACTTTGATCTTCCCGAGAATTTCCTTCTCCGAGCTCACGAGGAAGCCGAACTTCGGGTGGCGATTCACGCTGATGATCTGAACTGCGGTCACGACTTGGTCTTTCACCAAACCGTCGCTTTTCCCGAGGTTGATCGTCACGCGTTGTCCCTGACGGCTGAGAATCAACCCGTCGTAGGGAAGCTTCGCCAGAAGTTTGCCGTAGAGCGTGTTCACCTGTTCTTTGAGCTGCGGGATCTCGAAGCGCGGGTGGTTCGTCAGGAGCTCCTGCGCGAGGAGACGGCCGTCTTTTTTCAGGAAGAGATTGAGACGGATCGAGATTCCGGTCGGGCCCCGCGAAGCCGCAGCCGCGAAGATCGCATCGGCTTCGATGCCGCGAACGGATTTCAAAACTTGTTCGGGATTCTCTTCCATTTCGCCGACGGTCGGCAATCCGCCTGCGATGTTCGCGTCGACGTAGTCCCAGCGATGAGAGCTCTTCACGAGTGAATTGAGTTGGGCTTCGATCGGACGTGAATAGATTCCGTCGACGTTGTCCATGACGGGAAGGACGGCGACTCGACGAATGGTCAGGTCTTCGTCGACTCGGCTCACGTAGCTCACGGTCTGGCCGTTGGTCTGGCTGCCGGTTTGGGCGAGAGCTGAAACGGAGGTGAGCGCCACGATCAGCGCGAAGACGAAGGACGCAGAAATGGCGCGTGCCGGAAGACGAATCTCGTTGAGCGACATGACTTCAATTTTGCCCTCGTTGGCGAGGGAAAGCAAAGCGAGCGCGGCCCAGGTCCAGACTCGTTGCGACTCCATCAAGAGCCCTGCCTCGGAAGCCGAAAAGAAGGCATGCGATTCGTGCGTCCTCTCGCTTTCATTCTGGTCTCGTTGGCCGGGCTTTCGGCCCTCGCGCAGAGCGATCCTTCGGTCCTTTTGCTGAACTCGGGTCCGAGTCCCGCGGATCGCGATCGTGGTCTCGAGGCCGGTCGCTATACCGTTCGACCCAAAGAGTCGTCGAAAGAAGCGAAGCTTCCTCGTGCGCAGCAGAGTGCCGGGGAGACCAAGTCCGAAACGAAGTCGGAAGGCGGCGAGACGCGTACGCCAAGTCCGACTCCCGCGCCGACTCCAGCCGTCGTTCCAGCCGCGAGCCCGACACCGCCGCCGGAGCACGCGGTTCGGGTGCTCGATGTCCGCGATGACCGTCGACTCACGATGCTCGAAATCGCCGTCGCACCTGGGTATCTCTACAACGTTTCAGACAGTGCGTATTCGTATCGCAGCTACAACACGGCCGCGCCGACGATCTCGCTCGACGCGAAAGTCTGGCTGTCGCCGACGTTCGCGATCCACACGAGCTACCTCGGAACCGTCAGCGGCAACGTCAACGATTCCGTCAATGGTTCGCGCAACGTCGCGGCCACGCAGCAGTGGAATACGCTGGGATTGCGCTCGAGAAAGTTCTTCGGAGCGACTCGACTCGCGCCAACTCTCGAATTCGGTCTCGACTATTACGAATATGAATTCCGCGTGCCCAGCGATGCTCAGACGAGGGCTCGCCTGAAGAGCACGGGCGCGCAGCTCTCGCTCGAAACCGAAATTCCCAATTCTCCATATCGGTCCTACACGCTCGGGTTCACGTTCAATCCGAAGCTCCAACACAAAGAGTCCGCAACCGCCGTCGATTTCCAATCCGGCGGAACTGTCGATGCGAACGGCGTCGGAGTGAGTGTCGGTTCGAAAGTCCGTTTCGACCGATCGAATGCGATGTTCTGGAAAGTTTCTTACTCGGTCGAGAAGGACGTGTTCGGTGGTACTGCGTCACTCGCGGATCAAACCGGAATCGCGCCGACCGGCGTCTCGGTCACCAATACCTTCTCTTTGATCCAGCTCGGCTACACCTGGGGAGATTGATCCCGGACCTCGGCCACGTCGGGCTCGGAAACTCTCGTCGCCTGCGCGCTCCCTCGCTACAATGAAGACATGATCCGCTTGCTCGTCGCTGACGATGCTCCATTCATCCGGGAAATCGTAAGGCACGTCTCGGAGGCGAACGGAATCGCGCTCGTCGGTGAAGCGACCGACGGAGTCGAAGCCGTGCGGATGTGCCGGGAGCTGAAGCCCGACGTCGTTCTACTCGACATCATCATGCCGAGGAAGAGTGGCATCGAAGCGGCGATCGAGATCGCAGCCGAGCATCCGGGCATGAGGATGATCGCGTTCTCGACGGCGGATCAAGAGACGCTCGTCATGCGCGCGCTCGAGGCAGGATGTTGCAGTTATCTCGTGAAGCCGTTCAAAGCAGAGGATCTGCTCAAGGCGCTACGGGAAGCAGTGAAGGTTTAAAGGATTCTCGCGAAACAGGAGGTTTCATGGGCGATCTCGTTTTCGTCGTCAAGACACTGGTGATCACCGTCGCACTCGTCGTGCTCATGCAGATCAAAGTCGGCTCACGCACGGTCGAACAGCACTCGCTGGCGTGGATCCACCAATCGGTCTTCGTCGAGCAGCTCCAGGAAGTCGCCGCCGGCGCCGTGAAAGCGGGCCGCAAAGGCGTCGCGATGATGAGCGGAATGTTGGGGATCAAGACGGCGCAGTTCGAATCGCGCGTCAGAAATATCGATTCAGAGATCGAGAAGATCGGTTCCAGCGCTCTTTCGACGAACGCCGAAATCAAGTGATCAGAGCGCCGCAGTTCCCGCGGTGACTCGCGCGTTGCGGACGCGTGTGCCGTTCTTGCTGATGACTTGAGTATTGGCCTGACCGGCGTCGCGTCGCGAACAATCCTTCAGAGCTTTTTCTTCGGCGTGCGCTTTGCCAGCTTCGGTCTCGGGGAGATTCGGGTCGGCGGAGTTCACGATCGAAGCACCTTTGCGGGGGCCCGAGGAGACGGAGGCCGTCGCGTTGGCGAAACTCGATGTGAGTGTCAGGGCGAGCATTGCGATCAAAGCTGTCGTCTTCATGGGATCCTCCGTCACTACCTACTCCCAGAGTAATACGAACTTCGTGCCGCTTTCACGAGGCGGCGCGCGCCTACGTTCGATTTGGCGTGTCTCGAAATGAGACGGTGCTCTCGAGATCGGTCGGGGAGCGCAAGCGGGGCAACGGGTGGAGGAAACTTGGACAGTCTCCATGGGCAAGTTTTCGGGAGCTCCAAAAGAAAAGGCGCGCTCTGAGTGGCGCGCCTTGAACGTCGGAATTTCAATCGAGTGATCGGGGACTCAGTTATCCCCTTCGCGATTCTTTGCCGGCGAGTTGCGATTGTCTTTCCGCTCCGGCCGAAGCTGAGGTCTCGCAAAAGAACCTTCCGCTATATTTTCCCTGTTGCAACAGCCGCCGGCTCCGACCGGTTGAGCCTCGTCGGCATCGCCGGCATTCGCCACGGCTTGCAGAATTTGTGTGCCGTTGTTCGTCGTGTCGTTGGAATCGGTGCCCTCACCGAATGCCTCGAACGTGACGAGCGAAACCAGCAAGAGGAGAGCGATCGGTAGAACGAAAAATTTCTTCATCAGCTATCCCTTTCTCAGAGATTCAATTCGGAGGTCGCCGGAGCGATGATGTCGAGCAAGTTGTTGAACGTCACCGCGATCTGGCTTGCGACTTGAGGACCATTGGGACTATCGACTTTCGAGATCTCGCCGTTCGCTTTGTAAGCGAGATTGATCGTACCCAAGCCGGGCCGCGTGATTTGCGCGGGCTTGCCGAGCTTGTCGTCCCACTTCACGAGGACTTCTTTCTTCGCTTGGTCGACGATCGTGGCGATGCGGCCGCGGGCATCGTAGGTCAGCTTCACGAGCTGTCCGTCCGAGTTCTGAGCCGTCACCAAGTTCGCTTTGCCGTCGTAGTCGAACGTGGTTTCCCGTTTGCGAAGGGCCTTACCCTTCTGATCGAGAAACTCCGTGTTCACCTTCGAAACTTTGTTGAAATCGTTCTTGTACTCGAACGTCAAGCGCATCGAGTTCGTCGTCTTCTCGCGGACGAGACCGCTCTGGAAGTAATCGAATGTCGTCGTCACGCCGTTCTTCTTCACCGACGTCGGGCGACCGAACTCGGGATGATATGAAACGTCGAGTGAATCCGTGGTCGACTTCGTGAGCGCGCGCGCGAGGTACTTCTGACCGTTCGTGTGCATCTTGTGCCAGAACTCGAAGCGCGCTTCGTTCTTCAGCTCGGCTCCGCACTTCTTCGTGGCCGTCGACCAGTAATGGTCGCGCGGGCTCGCCTTGTCGACTTCGTATTTGTAGGCCTCCGTACACGCGGGCCCACCGATCGCGCGATCGGTGAACGACATCACCCAATCGTTCTTCTGGTTGTACGTGAGAGCTTTGAACGTGTTGTCGGGAAAGCCGATCTTCGTGAGATTGTGGGTCTCGTCGTACTCGTAGGAATACTTGTTCTTCCACATGTTCTTCACTTCGACGAGATCTTCGCCTTTGTATTTGTAATCGATCTTCGCGCCGTTCGGGCCCGTGATCTCTTTCACGCGGCGATTCGGATAAAAGGCGAAGCTGAGCTTCTTGCCGGTATTGTCGACGACTTCTTTCAGGCTGTCGCCCGAGTACGAGAGCTTGAGTGAGTTGTTGTTCTTGTCGAACATCGCGACCATGCGGCCGTTCTGATCGAACTTCTGCGAAGTTCCGTCGGCCATCGATCGAACGTAGTTCGTTCCGTCGAAGACGATCTTTTCGACTTCGAGAGTGTCCGACGAATAAACGACGCCTTTCTTGACGTCGGGAAGCGAAAGTCCGGCGTCTTTCGCCCAATCGTTTCGGAGCTCGGCGGACTCGAAAAGCTGCTCGCGCAAACTCTTCGCCGCCTGCTCGGTGGCGCCAGGCGTGCTCTTCTTGTAATGAGCGACGAGCTTGTCGACGATGCTCTCGAGACCTTTGCGATCGAAGCGCGCGGGCGAGTAGACGACTTCTTGTCCTGCGCCGCACTCGACGAGCTTCACTCGTCCTTCGGGGGTTTTCTCGACGTTTGTTTCCCAATCCGAGCACCAGCCGAAGCCGAACATGCCAGAGAAAACCGAACGGCTGTTATAGAACCGCTGTACGCGAAGGGAGTAACCCGTTCCGCCGAGCGACATGTCGAGCCAAGAGTCGGCATAGTTCGCGTTCTTCATGTCGACGACCGCATGTCCCGTTCCTGGGATCGCGAGAACCACCGTCAACGCTGCGAAAATCCAAAATCGCTTCATCGAAAAGCTCCTTAATTTCAC
Source organism: Bdellovibrionota bacterium (assembly GCA_040384505.1). GTDB lineage: Bacteria > Bdellovibrionota > Bdellovibrionia > Bdellovibrionales > JAMPXM01 > JAZKJB01. Next base: position 5,906 of record JAZKJB010000016.1, read on the forward strand.
ACACTCTCACACGTTGATTTTAACAACTTTTCGAATCATGAGGCCACCGATTGTTTGAAGGGTGATCATCATGAGGAGAGCGACGATTCCCATCGTGGTCGTGAACAACGGCTGGACGTAAGCCGGGTCCACGAGCGCGAAGACGATCAACAAGAAAAACGGAACGAGAGTGATGATGATCCCTTGAGTGATCCCTTGCGCGGTCATCGCTTCGATCTTCTTCTCGATTTTCTGTCTTTCGCGAATCGTGTACGTGATCGTTTGAAACGTTTCGGCCATGTTGCCGCCGGTTTCGCTCAGGATGTTGATCGCGGTCACGAACATCTGGACGTCGGGCTTCGGCACTCTCATGCCGAGCTCGTTGAGGGCATCGGTCATGCCTCGACCGAGACGCATCTGCGAGAGAACTAGACCAAACTCCTGGCTGATCGGGTTTGGCATGTTTTCAGAGACGCGCTCCATGCACTGCTGAACGGAGAGACCGGCCTTCACGCCGTTCGCCATCAACGTCATTCCGTCGACCATCTGATCGACGAAAGCGCCGCAACGGCGCTCCCACAAAGTACGGATGATGATCTTCGGAACCGACCACATTCCGATCGTGACGACCGACCCGACGATCGCGCCGAGGAGGAAGTTCGGCCAGAGAGCGATGAAGAAAAGGGCCCCGAGACCGAAGCTCGAAGTCACCATCATCATCGTGACCTTCTTCACGTCGGTCGTGACGAACATCAATTCGAGAAGACGTAGAACTTCTTCGCGTTGACCGAGGCTGCGGTCGTGCAGCCACTGCAGCACGCGGTCCGACCAGAGGTAGACGACGACGAAGGTGAGGATCGCGATCGCGGGAATGGCGACCCAGTCGGCTCCGAGATATTGCTCCATCAGCGATTTCCTCCGGAAGCCTTCTTGAGCTCGGGTGCCGGCTGTTGAGCGGGCGTCGTCGCACTCGGGGCAGCAGTGGCGGCGCGATCGTTGGAGAACAAGCTCTTCGGAATGATGAGGCCGCGCTTCTCGAACTTCTCGATGAACTTCGGGATGAGGCCCGTCGCCTGGAATTCGCCGGTGATGCGGCGGTTCTTGTCGAAACCCTTTTCCACGAAGCGGTAGACTTCCTGTTGCGTGACGATGTCGCCTTGCAGGCCCTGCACTTCGGCGATCGAGATCAATTTACGCGAGCCGTCCGACATGCGCTGGATCTGCACGATCAGGTTCACGGCACCGACGATCTGCTCGCGAATCGCTTTCGCGGGAAGATCCATGCCCGCCATCATACAAAGAGTCTCGAGACGGCCGATGGCTTCCTTCGGACTGTTCGAGTGGACGGTGGTCATCGAGCCGTCGTGACCGGTGCTCATCGCCTGAAGCATGTCGAGAGCCGCGCCGTCGCGACATTCGCCGACGACGATACGATCTGGGCGCATCCGGAGAGAGTTCTTCACGAGATCGCGGATCGAAACCGCTCCCGACCCTTCCATGTTCGCGGGCCGCGTTTCGAGGCGCACGATGTGGTTGTCTTGCTTCAGCTGGAGTTCGGCCGCATCTTCGATCGTGACGATGCGCTCGTTCGAGGGAATGAATCCCGAGAGTGTGTTGAGCAGAGTCGTCTTACCGGAGCCGGTGCCGCCCGAGATGATGATATTCAGTTTGTTCTGAACGCAGATGCGCAAGAACTCCATCATGTTCGCGGTCGCCGCGTGGAAATCGGTGACGTAGGTTTCGGGCGTGACCGGCTTCTTCCTGAATTTTCGAATCGTGACGGCGGGTCCGTCGATCGAGAGCGGCTCGATCACGGCGTTCACCCGGCTTCCGTCTTTCAAGCGAGCGTCCACGTACGGAACGCTTTCGTTGATCTGACGACCGAGCGGCTGCACGATGCGTTCGATGACTTTTCGCAAATGGAAGTTCGACGTGAAATGGACGGGGGAGAGCTGCACGAGCCCGTTCTTCTCGATGTAGATCTTCTTGTGACCGTTCACCATGATCTCGGTGACGGTCGGATCTTCGAGCAATGCCTCGAGAGGACCGAGACCGAGCGCTTCGTCCAAGACTTCTTTGATGATCTGGATCCGCTCTTCGCGAGCGAGCCCGGCGGATTCTTTGTCGACGAGCTGGGAAATGACCGCGTTCGTCTTCTTGCGAAGCTCTTCTTCCTTCTGGGGATCTCCCTGCGTGTCGGTGAGGCCCTTCTTCAAGTCCATCGCTTTGATGAGCTCGTTGTGGATCGTGAGCTTCAATGCCGTCCGCGGATCCACGTTCGTGGGAATCTTGTTGCCACGATTCGCCGGCGTGTCGGCCGCAGCCGATTCTTTTTTGAACTTGAGTCCTTGCGGACGAGCAGTGGCCTTCAGCTGCTGAAGGAGGCCGCCAGTGAGTTTTCTCACGATATCGAAGTGAGCGGCCGAGATCGGAGTCTTCGTGGCGGAAACGACGAAAGGGGCCGAGCGCTGAAGCGCGCCTGCTGCGGTCGCGTCGTCTTGCGGGACGATGCCGAGCACGGCTTTACGAAGCGTTTGTCCGATCGCAGCCGGAGCGAGACCCGTGGGGCTCACTTTGTTCACGACCAACTGGAGCATGTCGGTCGGCAAGCTCGCCGCCATCAAGTCCGACATCAATCGCATCGTCTGGTTCACGGCGAGGACTTCCGGCGTCGTGACGACGAGAAGTGCCGTCGCTTTTTCGAGAAGCGACATCTGCAAAGGACCGAGGTTGTAACCGATGTCGACGATGATGAAACGATACACGTTCGAGAGATCATCGATTCTCTTCATCGCGGTCTCGGGAACGACGTTCAACGTGTCGTCACGTCCACGAACGGCGCCGATGTAGCCGAGATTGGTGCCGGGATGATTCGACACGACCGAGGAGAGGCTGGTCGGCG
>JAZKJB010000016.1:8796-9390 GCA_040384505.1 Bdellovibrionota bacterium
TAATCTCATTATAAATATTCTCGACCGCTTTCTCTTCGCCATCTTTTTCAAAGTGAATATGGGTGTGTTGAAATTTATATTTTTTCCCACGAAAATCTAACCCACTATCATCTTGTTTACTTTTAGGTTGAGGGAAAAATTGCAAAGATCGTTCATCGTCTTCGGCTCGCGCATCCCGAGGATCACGTTCTGATCGCCACAACTCTGCGAATCGAGATCGATGAGCAACGTCGGCGCCCGCATCTCCATCAAGAACGCGAACGCGAGATTCGCTCCGAACACGGACTTGCCGACGCCGCCCTTGCCGCCCGTGATCGCGATGATGTGAGAATTGGGATTCACAGCCATTGAGATAAAACCCCGTATTCAGAGAAGGATTCCTACCTTCTCTTATCGGCGTCTCATTGCGGTTCATTGAGTCCTGCCCCTACATTTTCACTGCAAGAGCCAGCCATAAGTCAGGGGCTCCGTAGCACGCAAGGTGAGGCTTTCTGGTGCTGAAAGTCGGGGAAACTGCTCTGGTTCGGTTTGAGTTCTCGCACTTGGGCGGAGGGACGCGATCGGAGTTGGATCCGGAGTCTGTGGCGGGGCCCC
>JAZKJB010000017.1:0-4071 GCA_040384505.1 Bdellovibrionota bacterium
CGGTCGCGCGTGAAAGATCCGACGAGTTGGACTCACGACGACCCGATCGTGTCGTCGAAGTGGACGTGAATGGAAAGCGCCCCGGTGTTCGTTCGTGAAAGAGAGTGAGCTGGCCACGATCGACGTGTTTGCTCTCGGGCAAAACGAGCGCACCGAAGAGACTTCGCGACCCGAGCCAACCGCCTTCGTCGCTTGCGGTCGTACGAATCGCATTGCGCTCGAAGAAACGCACGCGGTGATCGAGCGCTCCGGCCATCGCGGAGCCGCCGTAGAAAACCGAAGATGGTCCTTTGATGACGTTCAGTGAACCGATCGTCTCCGTCGGCAGAAAGAATTCGCTCGCGCCCACGCCGTCGGCCATGTTGAGCGGAAGACCTTCGAAAAGTCTCAACGTTCGGTCAGCTTGACCCGAACCTCTGATCGAAAGAACGGGGCTTCCGTTCGTGCGCGCTTGCAAGCCGGGGAGTGCGTTGAGGCGTTCGCTCAAGTCGCTTCGATCGTTCGTGAGGCGTGCTTCGGGAATTTCGAGGCTCGGCCACGCTCCCGCGCGCTCGCTGAACGACGAAAGCGGCGCTGCTCTCACGATTTCGACGGGTTGGTTTTGAATTTGTTGAGCCAACGCCTCGAAGCTCGTGACCAGCACGAGCATCGAAGCGAAGTAATGAAGCTTCATGTCGCTTGAGATAGCAGATCGGCCGGGACTTCACCAGCGACGATCGCTTTCGCGAGACGCAGGTGATCGGGGTGCGCGACGATTCGGCTGACGTCTTCCATCGGAAGGGGATCGGGAGACGTGAGTTTTTCGCGCTTGAGATCGAGAACCTTCTTCGCGTTCTCGTTCACGGTCGCGGCATCGAGCGTCTTGTCGGCGAGAGCCTTCTTGATCGCTTCGATCGCGATGGGGGGCGCGTCGAACTCATTGCAGTACAACAAGATGTTCACGCCGGCTTGCAGTGCTCGCGTCGCGATCGTCGCCGTATCCCAGTTCTTCGAGAGCGCATGCATGCCGAGATCGTCGGTGATGACGAGGTTCCGGAACCGGAGATGCTCGCGAAGGATCTTCTTCAGGAAGATTTCGCTCAACGTCGCCGGCCAATCGGGATCGATCTTCGGATACATGATGTGCGCCGCCATCACCATGTCGAGACGCGCTTTGAAAACCTTCTTGAATGGCTCGAGCTCGGTTTCTTCGAGCTCGGCGAGCGACTTCTGTTCGATCGGGAGATCGAAGTGACTGTCGAGTAGCGTGTTGCCGTGACCGGGGAAATGCTTCGCGCAAGGGATCACGCCCGACTTGATGTATCCGCGTACGAGCGCCGAGCCGAGGCGTGCGACCGTTTCAGCGTTCGTCGAGAGTGCGCGGTCGCCGATGATCTTGTTCGCGGGGTTCGTGAAAATGTCGACCGACGGAGCGTAATCGAGGTTGATCCCGACCGCGCGAAGCTCGTCTCCCATCGCTTGTGCAAAACGGAACGCGACCGAAGTCGAATCGAGTTTGCCCACGTCCGCGAGGGCCGGCCACTTCGTGAAGGGCGGTTTCAAGCGGTGAACACGCCCGCCCTCCATGTCGATACTGATGAAGAGCGGAGCTTTGTCGGGCATGCGATGACGTAGCGCTTGAACTTGTGAACAGAGCTCGCGGACTTGCTCGGGGGCTTCTACGTTTCGAGCGAAGAGGATCACGCCGCCGATGTTGTTCGCGACGATGAAGTCCGCCTCCTCTTTAAGAAGAGTCGTTCCCTTGAGACCGATGATCATCTGCTGACCGATGGCGTTTTGCAAAATCCCACCCGCGTGATTGGAGAATCAATCTCATCACGGGGTGGGGGTCATGGCAAGGTCAGCGCGAGTGGGACCGAACCGACTTTCGTGTCGCTTTGTTGCTTCGTATCGAAGAGCTCCATTTCGCCATGCAAGACCACGGTCTTGAACTGCGTGCGGACTTCGTCGACGACGCCGGTCGCAAGGCCAGCGAGATCGAGCGATGCGCTCATCTTCTTCGCGACACCGCGCGCGAGGGGCTGGCCAGTCAAAGTCGTGCTGCCGGTCAAGGGTGCCGGGAGCGAGAAGTCGAGTTCGACGTCGATCGCGCCTTGCGGCTGGTTGAGAAGATCGAAGGCGTCGATCACGACGGTCAGTGCGCTTCCGCCGGGAACGGTGACTTCCATTTTTTCATCCGCGGAAGGTCCGCCCGACGATGCGATCTCTTTTCCGTCGAGGAGGAGAGTGAGGTCGACGTCGGCACTCGCGTTACCTTTCACCTCACGCGTTCGGATCACGACGTGACGTGTGCCTTTCGGCGTGTTGAACGGCACCGTCGATTTTTGTTTGTTCACGAGCGCGACGTCGGGAATCGAAGTTCCGACGCTACTCAACTCGACCGTGCCGATCGGCGAAATCGTACGACCGCCGCTCATCAGCGTGAAAGTTTTCGAAACGAGAGATTGTCCCGCGACCAACGTGTCCTGCCAAACCGAAGGATCGATGTCGAGAGCCTCGGTGGAGAAACGTAAGATCGCGGCCGTCGGATCGTCTTTCGCTCCGAAGCTTCGATAGACGATGACTTCCCAGACGCCGTTCATCGGATTCAAGACTTGGAACTCGACGAATGGATTCGTTCCGGTCGCGTAAGCCGACTCCAGCACTCGGCGGCCCGTCGGATCGCTGACGATCAAACGATAACGTCCGTCGGTCACTTTGCCGTCGAGATCGAGGACGGGAACCCGAAGTGTCGTCTTGATGCGAGTGCGATCGGTGCCGACGAAGAAATGATATCGAGTGAGATCGCCGGGCACGAGTTGCACCGACGGATCGTAGAATTCACCGCGGTTGAACGTTTCGGTGAGCTCGCGTGCTTTCACATACGTGATGTCGAAGACCCACTCTTGAAGTCCAGCGTTGCGGCCGGTGATGCGAGCCATGTGAACGCCGTAAGGTAGCTTCGTGAGCGCGGCTTGGTCGATCGTCACGTTGACGGGTGACTCGTTGAGGCCGTTGAGAACGACCTTCGAATTTTGCGGCGTCGCCCATGCGGTGTCGCTCGTGACATCGAATTCGCGATCGAAGTTGTGTTCGGTCGGGTCGATCGGATCCGATGCCGTCTTTCGAACGTTGAACGTCACGGTGTCGGGGAGACGCATCGTCGAGTAGATTCCACGCGCGGTCGACGTGTACGTCGCACGAAGTGAAGCCGCATCGAGAGTGTAATCGATCGCCTTCGCGAGTCCGCGTTTTTCGAGTGCGGCGAAGGCACCAGGCAAATTCAAAAGTCCCGCACCTTGATCGAAGCGGTCGTACTTCGGCGCGCGAGCTTTGCTTGCATTGAGAGTATTGATGTCGATGGCTCCTTCGACGAGGGCCCAGCGAAGATCGAGAGGAGCGCTCGCGAGCTCGAGCTTTCCTTTGAGCTTTCTCACGGCATCGAGAAGCGAAGCGAGTGCGCCAGTCGCGGCCGGTGCCGCCATACTCGTGCCCTGCATGACGTCGTAGCCGCTGTGCTGGCCCGCGAGCCTCGCGAGAGGAATACTCGAGTAAGCCGAGCCGGGAGCGAGAAGCGTCGGACGAATTTCACCGGTGGCCATCGGGCCGCGCGCGGAGAAGGACCAAAGGAACTGCGCATCGATCGCCTGAGGGATGTTGTAGTCGGTTCTCCAGGTTTCGCCGCTGACCGACGCTCCGATGGAAAGTGCGCGAGGTGCCGTCGTCGGTGCGCCGATCGTGTTCATTCCCGGCCCACCGTTACCAGCCGAGATCACGAAGAACACGTTCGTGCGACGAGCGACTTGATCGATGGCGCGTGCGAGTGAGTCGAGGCCGTCGGTCGGGCGGCGGCTGCTGCCGAGGGACATGTTGACGATGTCCACGCCCTTTTCCACGGCGAGTGCGATGCCGGCCAAGATGTCGGCATCGGAGCCGCCGCTCTTTCCGAGAACTTTGATTCCGAAGAGTGTCGCCTTAGGCGCTCCTCCGCGGAAGTGGCCACCGAACTGGGCCCCATCGAAACGACCTGCGGCGATCCCTGCCACGTGTGTCCCGTGTTCAAAAGCAATTCCCGAAGTTCCTGCCATAGGA
>JAZKJB010000017.1:4081-4772 GCA_040384505.1 Bdellovibrionota bacterium
GCGTCATTCCGCCGCCCTTAGCTCCGACCATTTGCTTCTTAGCTGCAAGTTGGAAAAGAAGCGCAGTCTTACGACCAATCGTCTTCAAAGCCATAACTTGCGAAGCGTCGACGTCTTTCGAAGCGATCCCTGCGACGTGTGTCCCGTGTTGGCTCGCATCGTAGCCCGCGACGTTCACTTCGACTTCGCCCTTGTCGCTCGCGATGACCGTGCCGTCGGCTTTGAGCGGAAGATTCACGTTCACTTTCACGAGACCTGAGCGAGAACGATCCATCGCAATCGTTTCACGTGTCGACTCGAAATCGCCGACCGCCGGATCATTCGAGAAGTCTTTGTTCCTGTCGACGTCGATCGAAACTTTCCATCCGCGGGTCGTCTTTGCGAGAAGCAGATCGAATTCGTCCGTGACGGTTCCGTTTTGGTTGAGGTCGGCGCGGGAGTAGGAGCCCTCTTTCACTTTGCCGAGAAAGTATTCGCTCGATGGCGAGAGCATGTCGCTCGAAACGATGAGCTTCGGTGCCGAAGCATTCGCGCCGATTTGCGTTACCGTGCTTGCCGTCGTGTCGAAAGACGCCGGCGCCGTTTTGATGCGCCCTTCGATCGTCATGTCCCAGCTCACGCGCAGACGGTCTTGAAAAACGCCGGTGTGCGCGAGATCGAGACCCGTGTCGACGACTGCGATCTTCACGGT
>JAZKJB010000018.1:0-2289 GCA_040384505.1 Bdellovibrionota bacterium
AAGGACGCGACTTCATCGAACTTGCGATCGAAGGTCGGGGGCATCGACAAAATGTACTTCGCAGTTTCGATCCAACGCTCGTCTCTCGGCATATCGCGAAGGAGCTGCACGGAGAAAAATCGAAAGGCGGCGGTCGTGCCGTGGTTCTTCGCGGCTTGGAGGAACCAAGGCGTCCAACGAGGATCTCTGAGGGCGCGGGGAGAGCTCATCAGAGAGGCCGCGTGAGGGGAGAAGGCATCGGACGTCATCGTCGCGGTGATCCAACGCTCCCATTGCGGCGAGGACTGGAATTTTTCGGTCTTCGCGATGAGTGAGAGAACTTTCGAAGGATGCCGAACGTGATAGTCGGCGATCTCGATCCAATCCGCTCGCGCCAGCGCGTTAGGTGTCACCAACATCTCACCGATTCTCAGATTCGCAGTCGAGTAATAGTTCGCGGTATCGCTCGCCATGGTGACGGCGCGAAATGACGGGTGCGATGCGATTTTAGGATTCGAGTAGAAAGACGCGGCCCAATCCACGTTCAATAGAACAGACGGGTGCCCCTCTCGCGGTGTCATGACGAGATCGGCGAACTCCGGCAGCGCCTGCCAAGCGGGTTGCTTCAGAAACGAAAAATAGCCCGGGTGAATTTTGGGAATTCTCATGAACTCCCGAGCCTGTTCGACGAAAAGCGGTCCGATCGGGGACTCGAAGAACATCGTCAGAGCCGTTCCTTCTGCTGGGCCCGGTTTCGCAAGCGCCGCCTTCAGATCCAGCGCGATCGTGCGCCGAACTTGTTCGCGCTCGGAATGAGTCGCGGCATCCCACTGCATGCGGAGCCGGAGCCCGAGTCGCAAGAGCAGGCCGACGTTTTTCGGGCCCGCGAGCTCGATCACTTTGAACCAGTCTTCCATTCTCGCATCGAGCGAATCTGGAAGCACGTGGAGGGCGGCACGATTCAAGATGATGACGTAGTCTCCGGCGACCACTTTGAAATCGGTGCCGAGGCGTGCTTCGGGAGCCAAGCGGAAACGGATCGTGAGACCGGTACCAACAGCCCCTTCGAAACCTTTACGAGTATAAAATCCAGGGCCGTAGGCCGCTGCTTCGCCGGCCGTTTTTTTCCTCGAGATGAACGAATTCACCAACCCCTTCTTCGATCGCGTGATGCTTTCGAGAGCGAGCGGCGAACGCGTTTCATGTGCGACGATCGAAATTCCGAGCTCGGCTGCGGTCGCGCCCTTGCCGCGACCGAGGGGAGAAGTTCGAAGCGGCTCGCGATCGAGAAGGTTCGCGAGGGAATCCACGTTTTCGACGTCCGTGCGTAGAGCGATTAGTTTGGTTCTAAGGCCGAGCTCTTCCGTCAAATTCCACGCTCGCTCGAGATCGACGGCGTGTTGGAAGAGTTTCTTCGCATTCGAAACTTTCGAATCGGAACCGTGCATCCAAAACTCGAAATCGGCTTTTTCCAATTTGATCCCGCGACCAGGGGCTGCGGGGTCGAAGCTCGAGATCATTCCCCGTATGCGCTCGACATCTTCGGCACGAAGATCGAGATCGTATTGGAGGGCTTTCGTCAGGTATCGAATCACGCCGTAGATGGGCGGATTCTTTCCGAGCTTGTAACGAGCGGAGGATTCGTGTTTCGGAGAAAAGTAGAACGTGATCAGCCCCGCCGCGACGTCGCTCAGATAGCGGCTTCGGGGATTCGTCCAGTCGCGAAGATCGCGCACGACCGGTTCTCCGGAACGTGTCAGCTCGATCAAGCCCGTCGAGTTCGAGTCGGAATGTTGGTTGCTGAAATCTGCATCGCCAAGAAGGGCGCGTTTCTCTCCCCGGTGCTCACGAAGGAGCCTCACTTCCCACGAATCCTTGGTTCCTTGAAAGGCGGGGAATTTTTCTTTCAGGAGTTTCGATATCTCGTCGGCTTTTTCGGCCGGACCGTCGACGACGATGTCGAGATCTTGCGTCGACCTGTAAATCGAGAAGAAGTCGTAGTCGAAAAATTGTCTCATGTAGCTCGCGCGGCCCTCTTCCCGAAGGAGATCCCATCTCACGTAGTGAGCGAAGCTAGAGGCCGTACCGCCGAACAAGTAGACTCGGACACCGAGCTTCTCGGCTTCGGCGCGAAGAAACGCGAACTGCGGGACTCGCGCGAGGCGAGCCTCGATCTCGCGAACGAGGCGTGCTTCTTCGACGGCCTGGTTCTCACCGGTCGTCGCGCCAGGGATTTCAGCGCCGCTGACGGAGCCGGGCCCCAAAAGGGTGGCGGCTGTCACGAAGATCGACAGCAAGAGCGCCCTAAAA
>JAZKJB010000019.1:0-1336 GCA_040384505.1 Bdellovibrionota bacterium
CGAGAGCTTTTTTCGCCGAGTGAGCGGCAACGAACTCACGTAAAACATCGGGGCGGTGAGGAAGAATGATCTCGTCACCGTTTGCGACGAGGAAATCACCGTCACCTTCGAGAAATTTTCGTGCTTTCCAGATGCCGCCGCCGCTACCCAGCGGCGCTGCCGCTTCGTGAGAGGTTTCGACCTTCAAGCCTTCCACACGCATGCGATCGGCGAGTGCATTGATTTGTTCAGGCAGGTGATGTGTGTTCATCACGAACGAAGTCGCACCCGCTTGTTCCAAGATCGCGCGACCGAAGTAGGCGAGTGGCACGCCTAGAAACGGAACCGTCGGCTTGGCGTAAAAATTCGTCACCGGACGGAGACGAGTTCCCAAGCCTGCGGTCAACATCATGGCCTTCATTGCGCCTTCACTCGAACTTGCGCTCGAGAATTCCGTTGTCTTCGAGGATGTCCAAAAACGGGAGGTACTCGTCGAACGCGGCGAGACTCTTGCGAACGGTCTGGAGAGTCGGCGCGATGTACTTCAAGTAACGATTGTCGTTTCGGAGCATCTTGAAGCTCGAGAAACTTCCGCAGGCCTTGAAGCAACGCTGAATCGTCTGAATTTCGTAAATCCGGTTGAAGCGCTCGATCGAAGGATCTTCCAGCGTGTGACGAGAATCGAGTGACTTCGCGAACTCGCGACGACGATCGAGGTAGTAGCCGATCAATTCGCGAGCAATCGGCTCTTCCATGTTCACGTATGAATCGCGAAGCAGGCTCACGAGATCGTATTGAATGGAACCAAGGCGAGCGTCTTGGAAATCGATGATGCGGCACTTGCCGTGTTTGATCATGACGTTTCGCGAGTGGTAATCACGGTGTGCGATGAACTTCGGTTCTTCGTGAAGCGTCGTACAGATTTTCGTGAATACTCGTTCGAGCTCTTTCTTTTCGAGTTCCGAGAGCTTCACTTCGCACAAGCCCACGATCAGGTGATCGCGACCGTAGTTCATCTCCCAGAGAAGCTTCTCGACGTCGAATTCCATCTTAAACGCCGTGCAATCGGTGCGATCGAACGTCGATGGATAATGCATCTTGATCAGCTCATCGATCGTCTGCTTGTAAAACGGAAGCGCACCTTGCTGCGACTGGTTCTCCCAGAACTTGCGTTCGAGAGTGAGGTCGCCCAAATCTTCGAGCAGGACCAGACCTTCGTCGGGTGCTAAACCCGCGACACGCGGAACGGCGACGCCATGCTTTTCGAAATGATCGCGGACACTCAAGAACGGGTAGTTGCCGTCGTTCTTGAACGGCTCCCAGGCCATCAAGACCCATGACTCGTTGTTGGCGACGA
>JAZKJB010000019.1:1346-10099 GCA_040384505.1 Bdellovibrionota bacterium
GAGATGGGTTATCGCGTCCTCGTGCTGTGGGAGTGCGAGTTGAAAGACCTCGATCTCGTTCGTGCCGAGCGAGGCCTTCAAAAACGGAAGGAATTTGTCTGCGTTTTCCTGGGAGATCGGGGGCATGGCACTCTTCTCTGTTGTTACCCTAAGGGTCGCAGAGAAGAGCACCGCTGACAAGAAGCCCTGTGGCGAGTCCTTAGTGAACGACGCCGGTCTCTTCGGTCTGGAAGTACTGGATGTGGAACGGCACGACGTGGTCGCCGATCGCGTGAGTCTCGCGCATCTGATCGCAGATGTGCTGCAGGCTCGCTTCGATCAGATCGCTCGTCACTTGCTGCGAGCTCTTCGACGTGAACTCGAGCTTCGAGATCATGAAGTGCTCCGTGAGGTGCGCCATCAATCGACCCGAAAGTTCGAGCTGTTCCACTTGTTCGACGACGCCAGCAACGACCTGGGGAGCATCGTCGGTCGGCTTCATCGCGAGATATTCCGCGAGACGGATTTGTTGTTCCGTCGAGAGCTTCGCGAGATCCGGAATGAAGAGCGTGATGCCGCCGAGCTGCTGAAGATTTTCTTTCGACGAAAGAATGTCCGACGGCAGATCGGTCAAGCTCAAGAACGCCCAACGACGGCTCATGTTGTGGATCTCGAGCGCCACGCGGTGAAGCGGGAACGTCGGATCGACCTGCAGAAGCAGCGGCATCGTGATCAAGGGTGATGCGGGAACTTCGGTTTCGAAATCCATCTCGGTGACTTCGAGAACTTTCTCGAAGCGCGCAGGCCGCAGCGGAATGATGTTCGAGTTCGACTTGGTGCTTTCGTCCATCAAGAAGAGACGCTCTTCGATCAAACGAAGACGCTCGCGACGATCTTCTTGTTTCAACCCGTACTCGAGAACCATCGAGACGAGCTCAGCCATGATGATGAGCTTCTTCGGGCGCGCTTCCTTCATTCCATGAACGACGACGAACCCAGCGAATTGGTTCTCGTGGTTCACCGGAAATCCGAACGAGTCGGCCTGGAGGCTTTCCACATACTGCGGAAGACCCGGGCGATTACTGCGGCAATCCGCGAGATCGCCTGACGACCAGAGGCCTAAGCTCAGCTCTTCAGCCGCCTGGAACTCGAGCGTGCAGCCCAAGACGTTTTCGAAAATGCGATTCATGCGGACGATCGTTTCATTCATTGCCATGCGAACCCTCTAATTCATAAAACGGCCCCGTCATTGGGTCCGACTGATTTGGGGTATTCGCAAGAGCGGTGCCGGACCGGGGGGCTGGCGATAGTCCCTGATATCGAGGGGTTACGGGAGGGGCTCCAAAAGGCAAAACCCTTAGCTTTTGGTCGCTTGGGTAAAACGTTCAGGTTTTAAAGGGCTTCGGAGGACCGGCGAAAAGCCTTAGAAAAAGGCCCGAAATCCGAGTCTGAAGAGGGCTCCATCATGAACGACGACGCCGCCGGCAGCAGTCGTCGCACTCGCGAAAGTCGACGAGGCTTTGATGAGCTCAAAGAAGACAGAGGCGAGGTTCGTGTTGTCGTTGAGGATTCCCATCGCATTGTATCGCCACTCGGTTCCGATGCCGAACTCCGAGCCGCTTTTGCTGCCGCCGGTTTCCGTCGCGCTCTTCACCGGCGCAAAAAAATTGGCGCCGACCAACGCATAAGGAACGATGCCTTCGCTCGATCCGCGGACCAGCTGCCACTTGATTGCCGCTTCGAGAGTGTTGAACGTGAACGATCTCGCGGAGTCATCGAGATTGTCGAAGCTGTAGATGAGGCGAAAGCCGAGCGAATGAAACGTCGGAGTCTCGAGGCCGATCCCGATCCCTGAGTCGGAGCGTCCGCCTTGAAAGTACAACGCCGTCGACCATTTGTTCGCGAGCGGTTGGACGGCTGCGACGTCTTCAAGTGTGGTCTCAGTAGCCCAAGTCGCAGTCGAAAACGCGAAGCATATAAGGAGGACGAGACGTTTCATGTCGGAGATCGTACCGATCCGACGACAGTTCGTCGATCAAGTTTTAGACGATCGTGTAGAGGAGACTGCGCACAAAACTGACATTGGAAATAGAAATGGGACTCGTTTAGCCTTCGGTCATCCATTTTCCGAGGAGACTCTATATGCGCATCGCTCTTTCATTGCTCTTGTCGTTCGCAGCTTTCGCCGGCAACACTTCGGCTCACGCCGAAGGACTCCCGAAGATGGTGCGCCCGGGCGCTCTCGTCTTGAAGTGCTACGACGTCGTTCAACCCAAGGCGACTTGGAACAACTGGAAGCCGAAGGCGAAAGAAACGGATCTCGAGAAATTCCGTGTGAGCGACACGAAGTTCGCTTTCAAAACGCTCTTTGGCGGAGTCGTCATCGAAACGGAACCGAACGTGACGGCGACCGGCTCGGACGGAATTTCAGTTCTCGTCGCGATCAAAACGGATCTCGGAAAATTTATCGCGACGGAAAAAGCTCTCGTCAATATCGACGGCGTTCACGGATCGATCGTGGGATCCATAGCGGATTCACACACGGCGAGCGGCGACATTCAACGCGTTGCCGTTTGCGGTTTCAAGCAACGTTGATTCTCCAAAAAGCAAAAGGCCCGCTTTTCAGCAGGCCTTTCACAGATCCAAAGTTTCTATTAGGATCGTAAGCGAATCAGGGCTTCATCAAGCGACGCTTGTCGAGGCCGTATTTCTCGACCTTCATGATGAGACCTGCGCGCGAGATGCCGAGCTCTTTTGCGAGCTTCGACTTGTTCCAACCCGTGCGGCGAAGACCTTCTTTGATCAGCTCGCGCTCGAGCTCTTCCAAGGCATCTTTCAGTTTGCCGTGGACACGTGCGCCCTGAACTTTGCCTTTTTCTGCGATCTCGAGGATCTTCGGCGAGAGCATGTCCGCCGTGATCTTCGTTTCCACACCCGACAACACGATCACGCGCTCCATTTCGTTCTGGAGTTCGCGAACGTTACCCGGCCACGGATAGTCGTAGAGTTTTTCGAGAGCGCGCTTCGTGAGTATCTTTTTCGTAGCGCCTTTCTCTGCGGCTTTCGCGAGGAAGAATTCCGAGAGGATCGGAATGTCTTCTTTGCGCTCGCGCAAGGGGGGAACACGGATGTTGATGACGTTCAGGCGATAGTACAAATCTTCGCGGAACGAGCCCGCTTCGACCATTTCCTTGAGGTTGCGGTTCGTCGCAGCGACCACTCGGACGTCGACTTTCTTCGTCTCGACACCACCGACCGACATGAACGTGCCTTCTTGGAGGACGCGAAGGAGTTTCACCTGCATGGTCGGCGACGTGTCGCCGATTTCATCGAGGAAGAACGTTCCTTTGTCCGCGATCTCGAAGAGACCCTTCTTGTCGCGATTCGCGCCCGTGAACGAGCCTTTCACGTGACCGAAGAGTTCGGATTCCAACAAGTTGTCGTTGAAGGCCGAACAGTTCTGGATGACGAAAGCTTTGTCTTTGCGGACGGAGTTGTAATGGATCGCTTTCGCGATCAATTCTTTACCCGTACCGTTCTCACCCTGAACGAGAACCGTCGAGTCAGCGCCTTTGATTTTATCCAAGAGCGCATACAGCGACTGCATCGGCTTCGATTTGCCGATCATGTTGTCGTACTTGTAGCGTGAGCCGAGCTCTTTGTTCAGTTCGCGAATGCGATTTTCGCGCGACGTGATTTCCACGTGGAGCGTGATCACTTCTTGTGCCACGAGCTCGACGAGCTCGACGAAATGTTCGCGATCGGGGCCATCGAGGTAACGGATCTTCGAAAGCGAAGCTTCGATGACGTCGTTGCCGCCGCCGAAAGCCGCGAGACGCTCGCGGATTTCTTGCAGGCGCTGTGCGCCTTGTTCTTTCAAGAAGCCCATCGCGACGACACAACCCATGAAGTCGTTGTCGATCATGATCGGGAAGACCGCGACGTCGAAGCCGCTCATGTCCCATTTGCGAATCGAGTAACGATTTTCCGAGAGGCGAAGATCGTCGATCGTCTTCGTCACGAGCTCGGCCAAGTTGTCCATCGCAGCGTCGCGCGAAAGATAAGTCGCGACACCGGGGTTCGCGAAATGCATCTTCGAGCGATCGAAACCTTTGAGGTGGCCGCGCTCGTCAGTGAAGACGACGTCGATGTTCCACCAAGCACCGAGGATGTGCTTCAGCTTCTTGATGACGTGTATATGCTCGAACTCATCCCAATTAATCATAGCAATCTCCCTCAAAACTTCCGTTCCGTCCCGGAACGGGTGTCTACGCTCCTATCGTCGAAACTTTCGACAAGCTTGAGTCCACTGAGCAAACTTTCGTCAGGACCAACTGATCGGGAAGTGGACGTTTCACGATGAGACGTCGACGAGGAGCAAGGTCGTTTGGAGGTCTAGTTGCGAAGGAAACGGCCCTTGGCCGCGATCTTGATCGTCGAGTTAGATCCGGTCGCCTTGATTCACTTGGAGTTGGAAGAAGCGGTGGTACTCGCCGCCACTTGCGACCAAAGTTTCGTGAGTTCCTTGTTCGACGATTTCGCCCTTTTTCATGACGAGGATTCGGTCAGCGTTGAACACCGTCGAAAGGCGATGGGCGATGACGAACGCGGTTCGCCCCTCCATTAAATGCTGAAGTCCCTTTTGAACTTCCATTTCACTCACGGAATCGAGGGCGCTCGTCGCTTCGTCGAGGATCAAGATCGGCGCGTCTTTGAAAATAGCGCGAGCGATCGAAACGCGCTGCTTTTCCCCGCCGGATAAGAAAGCGCCTCGTTCGCCAACGGGAGCTCCGTAAGACCCGGGCATCGAGGAAATGAAGCTATGCGCGTTTGCACTCTTCGCCGCCGCTTCGACACCATTTTGGGTTTTGTCGAAGTCGCCCGCGTGGATGTTGCGCTCGATCGAGTCACGGAACAGAAAAACGTCTTGAGTGACGAGGGCGACGTTGTGACGAAGCTCACGAAGATCGATCTGACTCAACGGAACGTCGTCGAGGAGGATTTCACCTGACGTCGGATCGTAGAAACGCTCGAGCAGGTTGACGAGAGTCGACTTCCCACTTCCGCTTTCGCCGACGAGAGCGACGACTTCGCCTCGCTTCACGGTGAGATCGATGTTCTTCAGCGTTAGTTCCCCGCCGTACTTGAAGGACACGTTTCTGAACGTGATCGCCTTCCAGTCGCGTGGAAAAGGCCGTGGATTCTGAGGCTGGGGGACTTCGCTCGGGCTATCGAGAATCGAGAACACCCGCTGGGTCACGACGATCGACTGCTGGATCTTCACGCCGACGTCTTGGAGCTTTTTGATCGGTTGCTGCAAGAATCCGGCTGCGATCAAGAAGCCGACGAATTTGTCGCCTTCGACTCCGCCGTACAACACCGCCTGGATGCTGTAGATCGCAAAACCCATGATGAGAAACGAGATCACGAACTCGTTGATGGGACTCACGGCCTGCTCGCGAGTGATCACCTTCCTCATCGTGTAGAGATACGAATCGATGTGGCGCTCGAAGCGTTTCTCCATCTCGCGCTCGAGATTGAAGCTCTGGACGACGCGAACGCCGTCGACGGATTCCTTCAGGACGGCCGTCAGATCTTCCATCGCGTCTCGGCCTTGATTGCCGTACTTGCGAAGGCTTCGACTGACTTGCTTCGTGATCAACATGAAAAACGGAAGGAACAAGAGGGCTCCGACCGTGAGCTTCCAGTCGAGATAGATCATATACCCGAGATAGACCGCAGCTTGGATGGGCTCGCGAATCAGGTCGGCGTAGAAGTTCAATCCCTGCTGGAGAAGGGCCGTGTCATTGAAGACGCGGCTGATGAGGCCTCCGCTGCCGCGCTCGAGCGAGCCGTGATAAGTCAGGTTCAGGCGCAAGATCTTGCGAACGAGCTCGCGGCGAATCGAGGCGATCACACGTTCGGCCGTGAAATTCAAAATCGAGTAGTGGAGGTAGCGGCAAATCCCGAAGATGAGGAACAAGATCGGAAACGCAACCGGAAGCCAGGCTCCGATGACTTTTCGATTTTCATCGTCGAGCGGGAATCTCTCGATGGCCCAAGCGGGCATGATTTTCCGGAGGCCGTCGAGCTCGGTTTTGTTGTAAAGAGCGACGAGTGTTTGACCCAAGACGGGGACGATGCCGCTCAAGAGCGTCACGCCGAGGCCGAGCACGAACATCCAGAAGAGCTCGCGCTTGAACGGGCGGATGTAGGGCCAGAGTCGTCGGAACGATTCAGCGATCGTATTGGGCATCAGAGGCGAAGTTCCTTTTCACCCGTTTTCGCTGGTTTCGAATAGGTTTTCAAGTACCGCCCGGTCAAACTGCGCGGGTTGCGCATCAGATCCTCGGGAGTGCCTTCGGCGACGATTTCTCCGCCCTTCGCGCCCGCTTCGGGCCCGAGATCGATCACGTAGTCGGAAGCTCGGATCACGTCGAGGTTGTGCTCGATCAAGATCACGCTTCCGCCGGCGTCGACGAGCTTACTCAAAACCTTCATCAACATTTCGACTTCGCGGAAGTGAAGGCCCGTCGTCGGTTCGTCGAGGATGTAAAGAGTCGCCTTCTGCTGAGTCGCTATGAACTCGCGGGCGATTTTCAGGCGCTGACTCTCTCCGCCGCTCAATGTGCCGGCGCTCTGCCCGAGACGGATGTAATCGAGACCGACTTCCTTCAAGAACGAGAGGGGCTTTCTGATGTTCGGGAACGCGACGAAGAAATCCATCGCCTCCGAAACAGTCATGTTCAAGATATCGTAGATGTGCTTGTTCTTGTAGGTGACCTCGAGCACTTCACGCCGGAATTTCTTTCCGTCGCACGCATCGCAAGTCAACATCACGTCGTCCATGAACATCATGTCGATCACTTCGTAACCGAGACCTTTACAAACCGGGCAGCGGCCGCCGTCGACGTTCAAGCTGAAGGTCCCTGAGTTGTAACCGCGAAGCTTCGACTCTGGTGTCGACGCCATGATCGTTCGAATCGCATCGTAGATTTTCAAATACGTGACCGGATTCGAGCGCGCCGTTTTTCCGATCGGACTTTGATCGATGAAGAGAACATTCTTCACGTAATCGAGACCGGTAATCTTGTCGTGCGGTTGGATCGGGACGTACTCGACCTTCAGCGCCTGCGCGATCGCGGGATAAAGCGTGCGACTCACGAGAGTCGACTTGCCGGACCCGCTGACTCCGGTCACGGTCACGACGCGGTTCAATGGGAACTTCACGTCGAGATTTTTGAGATTGTGTCCGCGGGCGTTCTTGATCTCGATTGCATACTTGTAAGTGTCGATGTCGACCGGCCGGTGCATCTTCTCGGGAAGATTCACGCGGTTTCCCCGCAGAAAAGGTGCGGTCGCCGAGTTCTTCACGGCGTAGAACTTTTCCGTATCGCCAGAGTAAATCACTTCTCCGCCGAGGTGACCCGAGCCAGGACCCATCTCGATGATGTTGTCGGAAGCGGCGATGACGTCGTGATCGTGCTCGACGACGACGAGCGTGTTTCCGAGCTCGTTCAACTGCTTTAAAATACCGATGAGGCGATCATTGTCTCGAGGATGCAAGCCCACCGTCGGCTCATCGAGAACGTAAAGCGTTTGCGAGAGGCCCATGCCGAGTTGTTTCGCGAGGTTCAAGCGCTGGAACTCGCCACCGGACAGCGTCCTGGTCGGACGATCCATCGTGAGGTACTCGACTCCGACATCGTTCAAGAAACGAAGTCGCGAGCGGATCTGAGAGAGAATTTCCCCTGCGGTTTCATCTTGCGATTTCGTGAGTTTTAACCCGTCGACGGCTTTGAAGAGCTCGCCGATCGTCATCGCGGAAAGCTCGTGGATCGTGTAACCACCGATGCGGACGTAGGAGCTCTCGGGCTTTAATCGCGAACCTTTGCACGTGGGGCAAGTGAATGGGCTTCGGTAGCGCGACAAGAACACGCGTACGTGCATCTTGTATTTCTTCGTCTCGAGATACTCGAAGAGGCCGACGACTCCGAAGAACTTCTCGTCGCCGCCCCAGAGAATGTCTCGGTGTTCTTTGGAGAGTTTGTTCCAGGCCGTGCTCGTGCTGATGCCCATCTTCTTACAGTGAGTGAGCAAAGCGCGCTTGTCCGCGGACGCACTCGGCATCGTGAACGGATGAAGCGCACCTTCTGCGATCGAGAGATTGGGATTCGGGATCACTTTCGTTTCGTCGAGAGTGAGAATGTTGCCGAAGCCGTTGCAGGCGGCGCACGCGCCGACCGGATTGTTGAAGCTAAAGAGCTGCGAGGTCACGTTCGGGAAGGTGAAGCCGCAAACCGCGCACGAATTTTCTTCGCTGAAACAAAGTTCGCGGCCGTCTGTCGTCACGACTGTAGAGCGACCGCCACCGATTTCCGCGTTGAATTTCACCGTTGCCGCGTAAGCCTGGCCGATGGAGTCGGCGATACGTCCTTCGTCGTCTGCGCTAAACGCCATGCGATCGATCACGATGTAGAAGTCGTCCGATGGAATGTCTTTCGCGCCCGCGGCGATGGGTTTGATTTCCGTTATCGCACCGATGGGGCGTTGGCCCTCGGCGGGACGGCAGGGCGGATATCCGACCGACGGGATCGCGCCGTTCGCGTTCGGCTCCGGATTCTCGACGGCTTTACGTGAGGCTTTCTTCTTCGTGGTTTTCTCGGCGATCGCTTTTTCGAACTTCGCACCCGAAGGAACGTAAATTCGAAGGAATCCTTCTTTCACGAGGAGCTGATGAAGCTTCGCTCCGCTTGCGACTCGGCGATCTTTGT
>JAZKJB010000020.1:0-7649 GCA_040384505.1 Bdellovibrionota bacterium
TGTTTCCGGCTTTGAGTCCCGGGAACCAAGTCGCCGCGATCTCGACTCCGGAACTCTGGAAGATTTCTCCGGCGGAGTTCGTCGGCCTCCATTCGAACATCGGCTCGGTCTTCTCGCGGTTTGCTTCTCTCTCGCTCGCGTGCGCTCGTTCGCGACTGGCGCAGGACGCGATCGAGAAAGCCGAGTGGACCGACATCCTCGGTGACGTCATGCTCACGCCGGATCTCTTGGGCATGGTCGGGCCGACGGGTCCGCTCTTGAACGCGAACTGCCGTGACGTCGTTCCCGAGTCTTTGATCTCTCGATTGTCGATGGTCGGTAAGCAGGCGACGTCGTCGAAGATCGGCGATGCGGAGCTCGCGTACTTGTCGTTCCTGCCGGTCGACGGTGTGATGAAGACTTGGGGCGCGCTCGCCGAGAACGCGACGTCGCTGCGAGCTCGCATGATCGCGCTCGATACGATCGCCACTCGCATGGCGACTCCGAACGAGAAGGGTCGGGGTGAAGACTCCGCCAAAGCGATGTTCCGTCGTATGTTGGATGGATCCGATATCCAGGGCGTCCTCACGAGCGCGATGGTCGGAGCAGTGAACACGAAAGATCAGCTGGCGATTCCGTCACTGGCTTCCGTGACGACGCGCCGATCGGTTCAAACGTGGGTGAGTCAAACTGCGGCTTGCAGTGCGTGGGCGATCGCGGCAGGCGATCAGTTGATCTGGGACACGTACTTGATGCAGGTCGGGTCGACGTCGATTCTGCCGAACATCGTTCGCGAGACGGTAGAAAATCCCGCGAAGAAATGTCAGTGAGCTAGCGTCGAATGTTCGATTGCGGTGGCCGAACTCAACCGCCGCAACGAATGTTCGCGCACATGTCGATCATGACGAGACCCGAATCTTCGTCGACGCTTCCGCCGTTCTTCATGCTGTAGAGCTTGCTGCGACGATCGAAACACTGAGTCGCGGCGTCTTCGAATGCGGCGTCGGAGTTCGATCCTTTACCCACGATCGTCCCGATGTCGTTCGTCGAAACCTTGCAGACTTTCTTTTCTCCCGCCTGAGCCTGGCCGAGCTGGGCGAAGCTGAGGACGAGCATCAGAACCATCGCGAAGAGAAACATCACCTTTTTCATATGACCTCCAAACCTTCCTGCCTTTAGGTTTTGCACGCTCCGGGCCCATCGAATCGACCTTCATACCAG
The DNA here is from genome assembly GCA_040384505.1 of Bdellovibrionota bacterium. Taxonomy (GTDB): domain Bacteria; phylum Bdellovibrionota; class Bdellovibrionia; order Bdellovibrionales; family JAMPXM01; genus JAZKJB01. The sequence continues at coordinate 1,201 of JAZKJB010000020.1, forward strand.
GCCCTAAGTTATTGGAAAAAGGCGGGAATAGGCCTCCTGAGCCCCCTCCAGGCCGTGCCGCCCCCTCCGTCGTTCCGGCGCTTCTTCGTCTAACACCTGTCGAATTCCCTGACAGGTCCCTTTGTAGAAGCCACCTGAACGGAGGTGGCCCGTCGCTAAACCTCGGCGAACCGGGTAGGTTACGCTCGTGATTTCCGTCTTCTATGCGAAATGGTTCGCCCCTTTTTATCCCTCTGCGCCCGATGAACCGGGTCTCGATTGCAACGCGTGCTTGATGGTGAAACCACCGAAGGGACCTCGTCGCGACGAGGGTCCATTTAAAGCCGACCTGAAATGCTGCACGTACCTTCCGTTCACGACGAACGTGGCTCTCGGATCGAAATCGCTCACGGAAAAATCGGGCTGGCCCGTTCGGTGGGCTGAAGCTCGTGCGCGCGGAGTCCTGACTCCGCTGGGGCTGATTCCTCCGTCGAACGACATGGACCGCGGCGACTTCGGTCGGGATGCGAAGTTGCTTTGCCCTTTCTATGACAACGGCGGATGTGCGATCTGGGATCATCGCTCGGCGGTTTGCGCGAATTACGTTTGTATGTCGAAAGCCGGTGAAGAAGGCCTCGCGTTTTGGGCGGAGAGCGAGGAGCTCGGGAACAGACTCGAGTGGGCTCTCGCGCACTTGGTCTTGTGGCAGATCGGCTTCACGACCACTGATACCGATGCGATGAGCGAACTCGCGGCAAGCGGGGATCGTGCGGGCGCCGCAGCGTCTTTCGGTGAGTGGGTCGGGCGAGAAGAGGAGCTCTTCGCGAAATGCCGACAGGTGGCCGACGGCCTCGACACCGACGCCATCATGGAAATCCTCGGTGACGACGAAGAGCTCTTGATGGTGTCCCTCCAAAAGCGCCGCTCGCAGATGTGAGGGGTTCATGTTAGGGGTCTTGTCATGAGCAGCCTCAAGAGCAACGTCGTCACCGATCGCCAAGCCAAGCTCGTCGCGGAATTCGCGGCGTTCCCCACCTGGGAAGATCGCTACAAGCACCTCATCGAAAAGGGAAAGAAGCTCCCGACGCTTCCGCCCGAGATTCAAGACGAGAAATACAAAGTAAAAGGCTGTCAGTCGCAAGTATGGCTGCACGCCGGCCTCGATGGCCATGGTCGCGTCGAATTCAAAGGCGACAGCGATGCGCTGATCGTGAAGGGCCTCGTCGCGGTTTTGTTGGAAGCGTATTCGCCTGCGACACCGGAAGAAATTCTCGGAGCGAAAACCGATTTCTTGAAAGACTTAGGCTTCGAAGGCCATTTATCGCCCTCGCGGGCGAACGGGCTCTTCGCGATGCTGAAGCAGATCTTGTACTACGCGCAGGCTTTTCAAGCCCTCGCGAAATTGAAACGTTAGAGATCGATCGTCGCGTGGATCCGCGACGTATCGTCGTCGTCGTCCAAGAGTTGGATGAACTCGTAGACTTCTTTTTTCTGCTCGTCGTTCACTTCGGCGTGGTTCTTCGCCTTGTACGAGAGCTCGGCTGTCGTGACCTTCCAGCCGCGGCCGGTCAGAGCGGTCTCGATCGACTTCAGTTCTTCCGGAGCACCAGTGAAGCGGTACGCGCCGTCGCCGATTTTCTCGACGTCGTTGGCACCGGCTTCGATCGCGTCTTCTTCCGCATCTTTCACATTCGGGTTCGTGCCTTCGATCAACGACACGCGGTCGAACATCCACATGACCGAGTCGCCGAAACGGCCGCCGTTTTTGGTAAAGACATTCCGGATCGCGCCTGACGTGCGGTTGCGGTTGTCCGTTTGGCACTCGACGATGACCGCGACTTGATGAGGGCCGTAGCCCTCGTACGTGACTTCTTCGATTTGTGCGGCGTCGTTGTCGAGGCCTGCGCCTTTTTTGATCGAGCGCTCGATCATGTCTTTCGTGACCGACGCTTCTTTTGCGGCGTCGATCGCCATGCGGAGTCGGGAGTTCGCAGCAGGATCAGGTCCACCCAGTTTTGCCGCGACTTGAATCTCGCGCGCGAACTTCGTGAACTTCGCACCTTTTTTGGCGGCGTTGGCCGCCATCATCGGGTTCTTCCAGCTTTTTCCCATATGTCCTGCCTGTGTTCTAGGGCCGTCGAATTGGAGCATTCACGCTAGGTGATCTGGCGCGCAAGTGTCCAGAATTTTTGTGATTGCGCGCAGATGGCGCTGAGTGGCAACAAGAGGAGGTGATGTCCCCAGGGTGGTTCCGCATTCGAAACGTACGAGAGAAGGTCGCAGAGCTTCCGCTAGCTCTGGGGGCGGCGCTTGCTACGACCGAAGAAGCTCGCACCTTCGAGCTCGGTCGCGACATCGCCATCATGGATTCGAGACGCTTTCCTCCGAAGCCGGGACTCTCGAGCAAAGAAGGGCAAGCGCGCCTCATGCATGACCTCGCGAGCATCGAGCTCCAGGCGATGGAGCTCGCGGTGCGGAGCCTTCATGAGTTTCCCGATGCTCCGAAGGATTTCCGGAGCGAGCTCGCCGCGATCGCCGAAGGAGAGGGGCGCCATCTCGCTCTCTGCCTCGACGCGATCGAAGCATTGGGCTTCGAGTGGGGAACGTGGCCCGTGCATACGAGCCTGTGGGACGCCGTCGGTCCCGAAGATTCACTCATCGACCGCGTCGTCATCGTCCACCGTTATCTCGAAGGGTCGGGCCTCGATGCGGGCGAGGCGATCTTGAGGCGCTTGACGGGAGTCAATGCACCCGAGACGAAACCAGCGGTCGAAACGATCGTACGTGAAGAAGTCGATCACGTCGCCTTCGGTAGTCTTTGGTATCGGCGCCTTTGCGAACGGGAAAAGATCGATCCCGAGCGCGACTTCATCTCGAGAATCCAGAGTCTGGTGAGTGCGATGCCTCGACGCGAGAAAGTTTCAGCCGAGCTTCGCGCACGTGCTGGATTCACGAAGGCCGAGATCGAAGCACTCGATCACGAAATCACGACTCGTGACTGGCTTCGAACGCGGACCTAGAACGATTCGTCCGCACGCAAAAAACGCCACATTCCCTCGGGGATTTTCCCGAGCACGACGTTGCCGATGCGGACGCGCTTCAAACCGGTGACGCGCAAGCCGACCATCTCGCACATTCGGCGGATCTGACGTTTGCGACCCTCGCGGAGAATGAACCGGAGCTGATCTTCGTTCGCCCAGTCGACCTTCGCGGGCTTCAACTTCACTCCGTCGAGCTCGAGGCCGTGATTCAAAAGCCGTAGCTGCTCGCGCGGAAGGGGGCCTTCGACTCGAACGAGATATTCCTTTTCCACTTCCGTGTTTTCACCGATCAGCTTCTTTGCCATCTGGCCGTTCTGCGTGAAAACAATCAACCCTTGCGAATCGATGTCGAGTCGGCCCGCGGGCGCGAGTCCTTCGAAATGGTTCGTGTCGAGTCTCAAATCCAGTGGCGTTTCGCGGAACTGGTTTTCGGGCGTGATCAATCGAACGGCGGGTTCGTAATTGTTCTCAGGTTGACCGGAGACGTAACCGATCGGCTTGTTCAACAAGATGGTGACGAGTTGATCGAGACGTTTTTTCGCGCGCGGATCGAGCGTGATCTCGGACTTCGGATCGATGCGAGTGCCGAGTTGGTCGATCACTTGACCGTCGACCTTCACCCAGCCCTTGGCGATCAACTCGTCGGCCTCGCGCCTCGAGCAGAGTCCACGTTCCGCCATCAATTTCGAAAGACGCACTTTTTCGACGTCGGACAAAGACACCTCTACGATCAGTTGGCGGGTGGGAACTCGAAGTAATTCTTTCGAGTTTCTTGGATGCCGACGCGAACCAGGCGCGACTTCAGGTGGGGCTCGAGGAGTTTGAAGAATTCGTGCGCCACGGCCTCACAAGAGGTGTTCTCGAATCGCCGATTCAAATCCACTCCGTCGAAGGGCTTCACGATGACTCGCTCGAGGAGGTCATCGAGCTCGTCGCGTCCGATCGCGAAACCCGACGAAGCATCGAGCTCGCCGCGGCAGGTGACCTGCACTTTGTAGTCGTGGCCGTGAAGTCCGTAGCACATGCCGAAGACGCGAAGATTTTCATTTTTCGACCAGCTCGGATTCTCGAGGTGGTGCATCGCTCGGATCTCGACTCGTCGGGTGACTTCGAAAGAAGGAGCCGTCGCCGACGGTGACCGTGACTTCGATCGAACTTCCGTCCAGAGATCTTCGGTCTCGAAGAGTTTCACGCGGTTCAATTTCAACTCGCCGCCCAAGTTTTTCAGTTCGGCTTCGATCCGAGAATGAAAATAGGCTCCGAGATTCTCCGTGGTCGGAACGACATCCTTGAACTCCGGGACGTCGAAATTGACATGCTTGAAGTCGAAGGGTGCAACGACCTTTTTCATGACGATATCGAGATCGGTGACGTTGATGACGAGTCCCGTGGCGGCATCGATCGGTCCCTCGACGAAGACCTCGAGGACATAGTCGTGGCCGTGTCCATGCTTCGAATAGCAAGACCCGAACACCTTCGCATTCTCTTCGGGAGTGAAAGCTCTCTGGGAATAAAGATGGGCCGTCGAAAACGTCGTTCGCCGTGCGATCACCGAGACGGTGTTTTGGAATGTCATCGAATCGTCTTCGCGTGAACTCATCGATTTAGAGAATCAAACGAGTTCGATGCCGCCGTCAACGCTCAGGACCGCGCCGGTAATCCATTCCGAACCTGGGCCAGCCAGTGACCAAACCGCGTGCGCCACATCCTCGGGTTTTCCGATGCGCCCGAGGGGCTGAAGGTTTTGGAGGGCTGTTTGGGCCTCAGGCTTAGCGTGAAACGGGTGGATCGGAGTGTCGATGATCCCAGGACAGACGCAGTTGACTCGCACCTTTCGGGCACCGGATTCGATCGCGAGTGCTTTCGTCCAGTTGATCATCGCGGCTTTCGACGCCGAGTAAACGGAAGTTTGAGAAACGGGACGCAAACCCAGCGTCGAAGAAACGTTCACGATCGCGCCCTGATTCTTCTCGAGAAGCGGCATCGCTTCCCGAGTGAGGCGGACTGCGCCGAAGAGGTTGACCTCGAACGTCGACGTCCAATCGACGTCGTTCGAGTCGGCGAACGACTTCCGTTCATAAGTTCCCGCATTATTGACGAGGACCGAAAGGGTTGCACCGAAGGTCGCATCGGATTTCAAGTAAGAGACGAGCTTCTTCACGTCGTCGGGCTTGGAGATGTCGCATGGGATCGCACGGATTTTCAATGGATTCGTGCGCTCGAGCTCACGTAACGGCTCGGGCCTTCGCCCGACGGCGACGACCTGAAAACCTTCCGCAAGGAACTTCTCGGCCACCGCTCGACCAATTCCAGTTCCAGCACCCGTCACCAATACCGTATTCATTAGCTGCTCCTTGAACCAGGAATACGGAATCGGTTTCCGTTTCCGTTTGGAGTTTCGGTTTCCGTTCGGTTTTTCAGTTTTCGGTTTCGTTTTCCGAAAGCGGACGACGGGGCGGAAACGGGTGCCTCGAACGGCTACGGCTACGGCTTCGGATTGTCTTGCGTAGCTAGAGCCCTGGAACAAGGCCCATCAGAAATCAAAAGTCGTAGCCGCGGACGGTCTTGCGGCCGTTTTCTTTCGCGCGCGAAACTGCGCCTTGAAGCATCGCGTGCACTTTTTCGTTCAGGAACTCGATGGCGTCGCCAGCGACGTTGCAGCCCGACGAACGGATCGCGTCTTTCATTTTCGATCCGACGATCACGATGTCTTTCTTGCCGCCTTTGCCTTTTTTACCTTTAGCCATCGAAGCCTCCTAAAATTTTGAATTGATGGTTTCACGATTTGAAATGAGGGCTCGATGGCTTGTCAAAGGGGAAAGGGGAGTCGGCTCAGGAAATAGGCAAGCAGGCGCTACGACGCGTTTTACGACGCTTTACGGCGGTAACGGTTCATTGGATTCAAGCGCTCTTGCGCGAGCGCATTCCATCGGCCGTGCGGAAGACCGCGGCTTCGATGAAGATCTTCAGGAGATCGAGGTCGAGCTTACCGTTTCGTGCTTCGAGATGCAGGATCTCGAGCGCGCGTTCGGGCCCGAGGGCCCGCTTGTAGGGACGATCCATCGACGTGAGAGCGTCGTAGATGTCCGAGATCGTCATCATCTTCGCTTGCACCGGAATGTGTTCGGCCGTGAGACCGCGCGGGTAGCCCGAGCCGTCGCACTTTTCATGATGGGCGTGCGCGATGTCGGCGACGTTCGAGAGATCTTCCGTCCAGGCGATCTGGCGCAGGAAGTGGTACGTGTGGCTCACGTGCGATTCGATCTCGCGACGCTCTTCTTCCCCGAGGCTTCCCTTCGGCAGCGAGAGCTTCACCATTTCTTCCGGAGTGATGAGGGCGTGATCGAGTTCGCGTGAGGTCTTGTTGATCCAGCTCATGAGAGAGACGATGTCGAAATCTTCCTCGACGATTTGCGGCTGGTTGGCCTT
>JAZKJB010000020.1:7659-11410 GCA_040384505.1 Bdellovibrionota bacterium
GCGAGTCGTTCAATTTTTGCGACGAGTTCTTTCGCATCGATCTTCTTCGACACGTCGTTGAGCTTCGCGCGTGGTGAATGCGGATGGCCCTTCTCGAAGAGATCGACGAGCTCTTCGGCCATGTCCTTCCACACCATCATCTCTTGGCGAGCGCGGGCGGAGTCGAGACGAAGCAAGATGGTTTCCATCTCGTGCGGGTAGAGTTTGTGTTTCTTGGAGAGTACGGATTCGCGAACGCCGATCTTCCCGAAATCATGGAGAAGGGCGGCGTAGCGAAGCTCACGAATTTGCTGCTCGTTGAACTCGACGGTCTTCATCGGTCCATCCGGGCATTGGTGCACGGCGCGCGCGAATTCCACGGTCAAGACGGCGACACGGTCGCTGTGACCGCTGGTCGCGGGATCTCGTGCTTCGATCGCGGTGACGGAAGCGCGGATGAAGCTCTCGAATAGATTCTCGATGTCTTCGGTCAGCTTCGCATTCTCGATCGACATACACGCTTGCGACGCGAACGCGGTCATCAGTTCCGAATCTTCGTCGGTGAACGGAATGATCTTGTCCTCGGCGAGCGGCTTGTTCTTGTCGTGGGTCCGGCGGTATTCGGGCTCGAGCTTGTTCAAGAGCTGCAAGACGCCGCGAATCTTGCCGTCGGCATTCTTCATCGGGAGCGCCAGCATCGAAACCGTGCGATAGCCGGTTTCCTTGTCGACGTTCGGATTGAACTGGAACGGAGTATCGGGTTGGATCTGGTAACAGTCGTCGACTCGGATCGGCTGACCGTTCATCGCCACGTAACCGGCGATGGAGGAGTTGTCCATGTCGAGGATCTTGTTGCGCACCATCGTGCCGACTTTTCGATCGGTCGAACGGTGGAAGCGAAGCACGGGGAAAAATTTCTGCTGAGCGTTTCCGATCGTATCGATGCGGATGTTTTCCGTGAGGAAGATCGACGCGGCATCGGAATCCGTCGTCTCGATGGCCTTCTCGAGAATGAGATCGAGAATGCGCGAGACTTCCTTCTCGGACGAAAGCGCGATGCCGATGTCCACGAGGGAACGGTATCCGTCTTTGGCTTGGGCTCGAGTTTTACGTTTCGTCTTCGCCAATGAAATCTCCGAGTGCGTCTGGAGACTTATCGTCGTTTTGCCGCCGGATCTGAAACGGAACGGAGCGAGGAAAGATCCAGTTGATTCATTTCGTTCAAACTCCAGTCGACGAAGGTCGGGCGAGCGAGCATTGTGAAATGGATTCGTCCCAAGGGGACGAGCAGGTTCCGGTCCAGGAGGAACTGGACCCCTTCGCCACAGAGCTTCGCTTTCGCGGTCCGATTCGAGACGGCCTGCATTCGGGAAACGATCTTCTCGTAGGCGGGATCGCGCAACCGGATGAAATTTTCCGAGCCTTCGCTCGAGAACGTTTCGAGGGCCGCGAGGCACGTCGGGCGTTCGAGGCCGACTCCTTTGCGAAAGATCGGCGGGGCTTCGCTACGAAGCATGCCGAGAAAAATACCGTTCTCCGTTCCTTCGATCCGCACCTCGAAGCCGAGATTTTTCTTCCACTGGGCTTGAAGCCACTCGGCGCCCTTCTTGATGTCGTCTCCGCCAGCCGTCGAGAAAACGAGTCGAAGTGGCTTCGTACGTACGGCCGCGGGAACTTTCGCGAAGTGCTCCTTCGCTTTGGCGAGATCGAATTTCACGCAGCGAGCACGGTCCATCCACTCTTCGGGAAGGCTCGGGCAGCCGGGAATCCCGAGCGCATCGTAAATCTTCTGGAGCTCTTTGAAATCGAGGGAGAGAGAAAGTGCCGCACGAAGATCCGGCTGATCTTTCAACTCGAGACCGAAGCCGAGGTAATCGAAGCGCGACACCGGTTTCTGAAAGAAGTCGCTTTGACCTTTTGCCGCCGGGATATTCGTCGTGGGCAGGCGACGCAAGAACGTGAGCTCGCCTTTGCGATATAAATTGTATGCCGTCTCGTCCTCGTCTACGAACAAGATTTCGACGGGTGGGCGCGACGTTTCCCCGCGAGCGTAGTGTGGGTTCGACTCGAGACGCACGCGGCGACCGGTTTTCCACGACACGATCTTGTATGGTCCGTTGACGACGAGTTTCTCCGCGACGTCGCGTTCGGGATACGAATCCGATTTTGCTGGAACGAGCGGACTCGCGGTCAGCTTGTAGAGGAAATCAGGATCGTGCTTCTCGAAGTCGAAGATGAGCGTGCCGTCGTTCGCGACACGAATCCCGACTTGCTCGACGGGAACGGTTCCGCCATGCGCTGCCATCGCGTTCTTCACGTTCTTCAGGAGTTCGACGACCGAGGACTTCGTCGTGGGCGAGAGGAGATGTTTGAACGCGCGAACGTAATCCGCAGCCACGACACGAGAGCCGTCGCTCCACTTGACCGACTTGTCGAGTTTGCATTCCAATTTGAGACGCGACACGAACTCACAGCTCTTCGCACCCTCGGGTACGAGACCCTTTTCGTTGGAATACGAAAATAGCCCTCTCATGACGTTGTTGAAGAAGAAGCTCGCATCAGTGGATTGCAGGCGGGCAGGGTCGAGCGAGTGCGGCTCCGCGGGCATGTGAAAGCGAAAGACGGGCGTCTCGTTCTGAGACACCGCGGACTCCGAAAAGAGCCCCGAAACGAGACTGAGGAAAACGAGGATAGGTCGGGCGAAAGAAATTTTCAATTTGAGGCTCCTCGACTGAAGTCCCTGTCTCATTCTGTCGATATGAAAGCGTGCGCCATAATCTGAGACGAGTCACGCAAGTCCTCCTCTTCCTCTTCCTCGGTTCGGTGGTTGCCGTCGGCTTCCAGAACTGCGGAACGTATGAGCCCATCGAGAACCCTCTCTACACGAACGACCAAGGCTCCGTTTGCATCGGCCTCGGCTGTGCGATGGATCGCGAGATGATCGAGCTCGTCTCCGGTAGCGGGAACGTGATCGGCATTCCGAAGCCTGCGACGGCTCCCGCCAATTGCGACAACAATGTCTCGAAGTGCTTCGATCTCGGTGGCTTCTGCGAGAGCGGCGGTTATCCGGACACGCAGATCTCATTGCAGCTCGACGGTCCGACGCCGGTCGCCGAGTATCCGACGAGTGCAAAGTGCGATGCCATGGGCCGTTTCGCTCTCCGGGTGGAGTTGCCGGCGAATTACGATTACAACCAGACCTATCAGTTGAGAGTCACGCTCCGCGGAGTCGAAACGAACGGAACGTTCGTCGACAACCCGCGCACGATCAACCAAACGTTGATCACTCTGATTCCCGTCCTGTGACCTCGGGCTTTGCAGCCGGAGGAACATCGAGCACATAATCCGTCAGCGGAACGCGCCGCAGGTACGAAGGCTTCAAGCTTTCGTCGAGGGACGCCGTTTCCGTTTCGACCGACGTCGACGCGAACTTCGAACCGATCGCTCGATCGATCGAAGATTTGCGCGCGATCAGCCATTCGGCGACGAGATGAGCTTCGTCCACGTTCGTGCAACCCGAAGTCATCGCGAGCGTCGCGACCCACAGAACTTTCTTCGGTGCTTGCGTCGCTGGGGGTGACACCGATGCCCAACCGTCGAAGCCCCATGCGAGCGGGACGGTCGTCGGCCATTCCCCCGAGCCGGGCCAATCCAGAAAATCTTTCGACTGCCATTTGTAGCTCGCCAGCCGCGCTTCGGTGAGGGGCTGGATTCGTACGGCTTTCGAGGTTTCCGGAATTTGCGAGTAGAGGAGCGTGACGAAGTCGGGCTC
>JAZKJB010000020.1:11420-24235 GCA_040384505.1 Bdellovibrionota bacterium
GGCCGCCTTCAGCTCCGTCCATCGCACGAGGAGGTCCTTCGGAGTGGCCACTTCGGTCATCTGCACGAGGACGGGCGCGATCGACTCGAGGTCACGAAGAGTCGAGGGAGGAACGAGACCCTTCAGTGACAAGAGCCGTACGGTCTTCACGGTCGCAGCTTGGGTTCCGCGCGACTCGCGGTCATGGCGCACTTTCCAGCCCCACGCGAGGCCGAATGCGAAAGAAAGAGGGATCACCATGAAAAACAAAATCCTGAGGCCACGCATGTGACCTCAGGATATGGAATTGGAGGAGGCGAGGCAAACGACTTCAGCTTACTTCAGGCCCGTCGGGTCGAAGCGAACCGCGATCGTGGCACCCGAGGGCGGCACGAAGCTGCCATGGAAGGTGAGGCTGTTCGTGTCGGCATGATAGATGAAACCGTTCCACGGCTGCGGGTCGGTCGACTGCAAGTGCGGAACTTGGACGCCGTTGATCTTCACGTCGAGCGTGTCGGGATTCGGCACGCGGTCGAGGTAGAACTGCGTCGCGAGCTCGATGATTTTGTTCGAGATGTTCGAGAGCGTCGTACCGAAGTCGTCACAGAGGCTGCCTTTGATCCCGTTCACTTTGTCGACGAGCTCGGTATAGCGAAGGCCGATGCGGCGTCCCGGGTACTCGGCGTTCAGCAGATCCAAGCACGCCTGGTCTTGAATGTGGATCGAATTGACGTTGTATTTCGAACTGCGATTGGCCGCGGTCGCGCCCGTGAGTCCGTCGAGAAATGCGACGTAGCGATCGGTCGTATGAACGGCCGCGTTCGTGTACTGGCCGTCGAGATAAGCCGAGCCATCGTGTGAAAAGTCGTCCTCGTCGCTCAACATGATGACCGCGAGGAACGCATCCGCACGCGGGAAGCCGAAACCGGCGTTGACCGCATGTGTGAGAGCGACTTCGATCGACTGGAACTGACGCTCGTCGCCCGAACCGCTCACGCCTTGCATCGCGTTCGTCACGAACGTCTGATTCAAGCTCGGAGTCGTCGGAGTGACCATGAACACACCCGTGTGCGACGTCTGATCGGTTCCGTCTTTGAACTTCGTCCGCGTGTTGGGATCGGCGCCGAAGATCGATCTGTACGCGTCCGACGTGATCACGGCCATGCGGTAATCGAAACCTTTTGCGTTGAAGAGATCGATGAAACGCGAGATTTCCGCAGTCATGCGTGATTGCGAAGACGACATCGAGCCCGAGTTGTCGATCACCCAGAGGACGTCGATCTTGCCGTTCGTCGGATCCGAGTTCTGCGTGAAGCGAGTCTCGTCGGTGAGAAGACCGAAAGAGGCGTTCTTGTTTCCGCACGCAGAAGTCACCATGGCGACGAGTGCCAGGCCGGCGATCAAATTGCGTTTCATCGTGCTTTTCATGAAGGACCCCTTTGTTCTCGAACCCTGACACAGGACCGCCCACAGTCCTTTCGTCGTGCTCGCCTTCTCATCGTAGCTAGATGGGTTGAAACACCCAAATCGCCAGGCAAGTCCGCGTTGGCCAAAGAGAACTTCGGCCTTTGCATCATCGTGAGGCGCGCTATCTGATCGGAATCGTTCACGACCACTGGAGACGATGAGGAAAACAAAATTTTCGCTTGCCGAGTCTATCGACAGTTTTCCGGGAACTCGGGGGTTTCAGCGCAAATTGAGGCGAACCCCGCCGTTGGTCGGGATCGGAATCACGGGAAATCGTCGAAATCTCCGACGGCTCTTTTTCTCAGGAGTGCGGCGCCTTTTCGTGAAGGCAGGTTTCGAGCGTCGCGCGAGCATGTTGTCGCAAGGCGAGAGCGCGCACGCCTTCTTTGATCGTCTCGATGGCGAGCGGGTCGCGAACGGAGTGCACGTGCAAACGAGCCGAGAGAACGCTCGTCTCCCCATCCAAGGACCAGACGGCGAGATGATCGACATGTTCCACGCCCGGGACCGCGAGGGCTTCACGCAAGAAGAGAGCTTCGTCGAAATTCTGCGGTCGACCCTGAAGGAACAAGAACGCGGTTTCGCGCAGTCGACGAAGGACGTTGAACGCAACGAAGATCGCCAGACCCAATGCGAGCACGGGATCGACCCAAGCCCACTGGGTCACGTAAATCACGGCTCCACCGAGAAGGACGACGCCCCAGCCGGCCATGTCCTCGATCAGATGCCAGGTGAGCATTTTCTCGTTGTTGGTCTGACCTCGCGAGAGCCTGAACGCCGCGAAGCCGTTCACGGCGACTCCGAGGCAAGCGAGGCCCATCATCGGAAGGCCCGAAGGAACGTGAGGATCGGAGAACCTCCTGATCGCTTCGATGAAGATCCCAATCGAACCCACGGTGATCACGACTCCCGATATCAAAGCGGAGAGCAGCGAGAAGCGACGATAGCCGAAGTTGAACTTCGAATCGCCACTCTTGTTCGCGAGTCGCTCGAGGAACCATGCAACCCCCAGACTGACGGAATCGCCGGCATCGTGGATCGCGTCGGCGACGATGGCCACGCTCCCTATCCACAGACCGCCGATGAGCTCGACGATCGCGAAGACGAAGTTCAGCGCGAATGCGACCTTGATGTTCCCGACGGCATGATGATGGTGGTGATGTCCATGGGCGTGGGCATGCCCGTGTTCATGCGAATGGCCTGAATGATCGTGATCGCCGTGATCGTCGTGCTTCGAAGACATCGTGGGCCGAGTCTAGGGCGAGGCCTCATCAGGAGCAACTCGAAAGCGCCTTTGCACCAGGAGATCGTCGATCTCGAGTTGGTCGATCACATCCTCGCTTCGACCGAAGCTTTCGGTGAGCTCTCTGAAGTGGCGTGTTCGTTTCGAAAAACGCTCCAGCCTCAGCTGATCCCTCATCCAAATTCCGCTCGTGAACGGAGTCGGCGACTCCTCCGGGAGGATCAACTCGGGAAGCGGGTTTGCGCCGGAGAAGAAACCGAAGAGGGCCGCGGGCACCCAAGCCGCGTCGGGCCCGAGCGGGATTCGACATCTCGCGGGGCCGGTCTTTTTCAACAAGGCGATCGGCCACTCGCAGGTCCCTCGAGAAGCCGACCAGGTCCAGCGCACGAGAGAGCCGAAGGTCACGATCGTGTTTTCGATTCCTTTGAAAGCACCGAAGAGCCGATCGCCGGGTTTCGCGTCTCGCTTATGGAAGAGCCTCGCGATTTCGACGGCCTCCGCTGACACGTTCAACGAGAAATAGAGATAAGTTTCCGGGCGGACGCCGACGACGTTGAACTTCGGCTTCAGCCAGCGAAGGAACTCGTTCTCTCTCAGCAGAGCCTCTTCTTCCGTGTTCAGCTCGTCCCAATGGATCTGCTCCACGCGCTTGAGCAGTCGACGAGTTTTCGACGAATGGCGCTCGAGACTCGTGTTGCGGTACGACCGGAGTCGGGCGCGCAAATCTTTCGCCTTCCCGACGTAGAGCACCTCGCCGCGCTCGTCGAGCATCCAGTAGACGCCAGGCCCAGTCGGAATCGACTTGAAGAACTCGCTGGTGAAGCGCGTTTTCAGCGGGTTTTCGACGGTGAAGAGAGGCAACTGTTCGCTCGACATGGACCCGAGATCTTTCCACGGAGCGAGGGACGGCACAAGAGCTTGCCCCGAACCTCGATCAACGCTTAACTCTGGGCATCGATATGAACGGCATGAACTTCATCGGCGGCGAATTCATCGGAGCACGCGAAGGCGGAACCTTCGCCCACGTCGATCCGTCGACGGGAGCGGAAGATCTTCGCGTCGCCGATTCCGGACTCCTGGACGTGGTCTTCGCCGTCCAAGCCGCGAACAAAGCCTATCAGGACTGGTCGAAGTCGAGCCCGGAAGACCGCGCCGTATTTCTCGAAAGCGCAGCCCGCCTCATCGAAGAACGATCGACGGTCCTCGCGGAAGCGCTTTCGCGCGATCAAGGGACTCTCCTCGGTCGGGCACGGACGTGGTCGGTTCCTCGAGCGGCAGAAGAGTTCCGGCATCACGCGAAAATTCTCTCGCAAGCAGCCGCCTCACCTGTCGTTCGCGGAAACGTCGAAACCACGACGAATCGATTACCGATCGGTCTCGTCGGCATTCTCACTCCTTGGGTCGACGCGATCGCGATCATGGCGTCGCGCGTGTCGGCCGCACTCGCAGCCGGTAACGTCGTGATCTTGAAAGCCTCCGAGCATGCGCCGCGAACCGCTCATGCTTTCGCCGAAATCCTGCGCGACACTGGTCTTCCGGCCGGTGTTTTCAATCTCCTGCAGGGGAGGGGAGAGCAGGCGGGCGCGTCTCTCGTCGAGCATCCCGGGATTTCGACCCTGTCTTTCGTCGGCTCGACCGAGACTGGGCGACTCGTCGCTCGCTCAGCGGCCGAATCGCTGAAGCGCGTGCATCTTTCTCTGGGCGCGAGAAATCCAGTCTTGGTTTTCGCGAGTGTCGATCTCGCCACGGTGGTCCCGCAGGTCGCGGCCGTCACGCTCGGGGCGCATCCCCGACTCTGTTGGCGCGGTTCCCGGCTCTTCGTGCAAGATCCGATCTACAAAGACTTCCTCGCGGCCTTCAAAAGCGAAGTCGAAAAATGGAAAACGGGTCCGGCGCTAGACGAGTCATCCAGGCTCGGTCCGCTAGCGCATGCCGGCCTCGCTCGACGCTTCGAATCCGTGGCGGCGCAGGCCACCAACGAACGCGGCAAGTGGCTCTTCGGTGGCTCAGGTGCCGATCGTGGGGCGTTCGTGAATCCGTCGGCGACGTTCGATTTCACGCTCTGTTCGACTCTCCAGCAAGACGAAATTCTCGGGCCGATGATGACGATCGCGTCGTTCAAGTACCAACACGATGCCGTGAAGCAGGCGAACAACTCTCCACTCGGGCAGGCCGCTTTCGTTTTCGAAAAGGACCCGGAAAAGGCGGCGAAGATCGCATTGAAAATCGAAGCGGGCCGCGTGTTCGTCAACACGAGTGAGCCGACAGACGACATCGAAGTGTCCACGGGAGGCTTGAAACTCTCGGGCTCGGGACGTGAAAACTCCGACGAACTGATCAAGTTTTTTTCGCGCGAAACGACGATCGCGACATCCGTCTCCCGTTGAGGCGCTAGTTTCATTTCGTTCACCGAGCACTCACGAACGCGCCTTATAATGAGGACATGCGACTCATCACCTCGATTCTCCTCCTCGCGTCTTTCTTCTTCGTTCCTCCGGCTTTCGCGGAAAGCGCCGCAAAGCCCGTACCGTCGAGGTGGAGCCTCGATGAATGGCTCGCGCAGAAGAACCGCAACCGCTTGATGGATCAGTGGCTCGCGCTTCAAAGCTCATCACCCTACGAATTCTACTTGAGTGCCGACGGAACCAGCATCGCCGCCGGCAGCGACGTGACAGGAACGAATCAACAAATCGTAAATAATGCCGTTCGGGCGCGCTTCGGCGCGTACGCGTCGATCGTTGGCCTCGAAGGCAGCTACGAAAACCTCCCGGACTTAAAATCTTCGAGCGCCGACGGTTCGTTCCATGTTCGATTGCTCGGCACGTCAGTGCGTTCGACTTATCTGGATGCCCATTATTCGCTCAAATATCGAAATGAAAACGGGGAGGCCGTCCGCCTTCAAGGCCCCGGCGCTCGCCTGACGATTCTCCTCATCCAAACGTTCGGCCTCAGCGGGAGTTATGACGCCCATTTGGATTCGACGAGTGAGACAGGTCAAAAATGGTCGGGTTCCCAAACCGAAGGCGAAGTGTTCATAGACTTCGAACGGCTACGAATCTTCGGTCGCTACACCAGGCGCGACGATCAGGTCACGTCGACCGCCGGCACTCTCGAGAAGCGAGTTCGCGAGGGCCTCGGCGCCGGGCTCAAAATATATTTTTGATTACTAAACTTCGCTTGTTGCGTCGAAATTGTTAGCTTCTGTGAGATCCAGTCGCAACCGAATTTCACCATTCACTTCAATGTAGATTCTTTGATGACAGCGATTTGACCCTTTCCATTTCTTAAGATCGTGCTAAGAATCACGCTCCACGAGGGGCAGCACGATGAACGAAAGTGGATCTGGTGACGTCGATCACCCCAAAAATGATGAATTTTCACCATCCGTATCCACGGAACGTCGGCTTGCTCTCGCCAAAAAGCGTTTAGATGCGGTTCACCGGTCCGACATGATCGCGATCACCTATTTCGACAGAGACGGCTCCATTCACGAGCCGAACGACAAGTTCCTCGAAACTTTCGAGCTCGAACGCACCGACATCCCCGGGTTCGACTGGCGCAAGTGCGATCCCGAAGTCTGGAGAGAACAAACGAAGCAAGCTCTCGACGAAATGATTCTCGATGCGAAACCGGTTTCCTACTTCAAAGAGACACGAACGCGAAAAGGCCGAACGATTCCCGTCAGCGTTTCGATCTCGGGTCTCGACGATGACGACGATTACGACGGGATCTCGATGATCTACGACCTCAGTGAGCTCGTCGAAGCTCGCGAGGAAGCGGAAGAGAATCGCCACAAAGCGGATCTCGCGCTCGAAGCCGCGAAGATCGGACTCTGGGAATACGATCCGAAAAGCGGGACGTGCATCTGGGACGAACGCTGTTCGCAAATGCTCGGCGTGACGGTCGACGAGATCGAGAATCTCGAGATGTTCGATGGTCGCATCTCGCCGGAAGACATGGAGCGGCTCCGTGACACCATGCTGGTCGCGCTCGAAGGTGAGTTCGGCGAATCGCAAACGGTGGAATTCAAGATCAAGGTTCGTGGTCGGGAAAAGATCATCTGTACGACTGGACGCGGTTTTCAACTCTCGCGAGAAGCCTCTCCGCGTCTGACCGGAACGATGACCGACGTCACGGCCGCGAGACGGTACGAGCAGCGGCTCTTCGAAAGTGAAGATCGCTTTCGAACCATGGCCGAAGCGATCCCGCAGATCGTCTTCGAGTCGGACCCGTCGGGCGAGGTCGAATGGGTGAACCGCAAATTCTTCGACTTCACGGGTCTCGCCGAGACTTCGAATCCGACTCAAGAAAAGATCAATGAAGCCATTCATCCGGACGATCTCGAGGCGATGCGTGATTGTTGGCGCCAGTCGACGACGTCTGGTCGGCCGATGGAGCTTCAATATCGGCTGCGCGCGGTCTCCGGTGAATACAAATGGTTCATGGTTCGAGCTCTCCCGATTTTCGACGGCCACGGTACGATGCTTCGCTGGATCGGGTCGTGCACGGACATCGATCAACAAAAACGGATGGCCGACGAGTTGAAAGCCGCAAAAGAGGCCGCCGAGCGCGCGAACAAAATGAAGACGAGCTTCCTAGCGAACATGTCTCATGAAATTCGAACTCCGCTCGGCGCGATCTTGGGCTTCACCGAGCTCTTGGGCGATGCGAATCTCGAACCCGAAGAACGGGAAGAGTTCCTTCGTATCGTCGCACGAAATGGACACACCCTTTCGCGGATCGTGGACGACATCCTCGATCTCTCGAAAGTCGAAGCGGGGATGCTGACGCTCGAAAAATGCAAATTTTCGCCGGGCCCTTTGATCGAAGAAGTCGTCACTCTCTTCGGCGAGCGCGCGAAATCCAAAGGCCTCGAGATCAAGTTTCACGCTTGTCCGGCGCTGCCGGAGAGTTTGATTTCCGATGCGACTCGGATTCGACAAATCGTCTCCAACTTGATCTCCAACGCGATCAAATTCACGGACTCCGGAGTCGTCGACGTCGGCGTCAGCGCGAATGACACCTCCTGGAGAGTTCGCGTTTGTGACACCGGAATCGGCATCAAACCCGAGCAAATCACGCGGCTCTTCCAACCCTTCATGCAGGCCGACGATTCGATGACGCGTAAGTTTGGCGGGACCGGCCTCGGACTTCATCTTTCACGTCGCCTCGCCGAAGCCTTGGGCGGTGAGCTGACGATCGAAGCGAGCCATGTCGGAAGCGGATCTTGCTTCACGCTGAGCCTGCCGATCGAGAAAGCGCCGACCGCTGGAATTTCGGAGCCGAAAACCCCCGAAATCGAACATCCGCGCGCAAACGTGCTCGCGAACCACAAGATTCTGGTGGTCGACGACAGCCCCGACAATCAGGTCCTGATCCAACGAATGTTGGTTCGTCGAGGAGCGATCGTCGACTTCGCTTCCGATGGCGAAGCCGCCATCTTGCGCGCGAAAGAAACTCCCTACGATCTGATCTTGATGGATTTGCAAATGCCAGGAGTCGACGGCTTCGAAGCCACGAAACGATTGCGAGCTGAAGGTTTCATGGTTCCGATCGTCGCATTGACTGCTCACGTGATCGAAGAAGTGCGGGACCAATGCGTGGAAGCGGGCTGCGATGGGTTCCTGTCGAAACCGATCCAGACACAGGATCTAGTGAAGACCATCGAGGCGCTTTCACTGCACCATTGACTTAAAGTAACATAATATTACTTATCAGCAGATATGATGTAACTCGTTGGTTTTCGGCCCGAAACCCCCGAGGTTCCTACCAAATTCACCGTGAATTACCCCTATTTTCGCTGATCGATTCGCTCTCACCAAGGGAATGGGCCTCGATAGGACCTAATCGCGGTCTTCGTCCGATCGAGTGAGTCGTATTTACGATGATTTTCGCACCCGTAGCGGTAGCCGTTCGAGGCACCCGTTTCCGTTCTGTTTTTCAGTTTTCCGTTTCTGCAGCGTTAACCGTCGACGATTAAACCGTACGGAAACGGGTGCGCCGAACGGCTACCGCTACGGTTGCTGCGGCTTCTCTTCAGACGCGGGTTCACGCGATTCCATGGGCGATGTGTTGTGGATCCAAAGGACCGCGGCGCCGAGGGATAAAACCATCAGCAAGGCGATGCCGCCGAGGATTTTCAGGTAAACCATGCGTCCCATACTCATGCTCTCCTTATCGGACGATCGTCCAGCCGACCTGACGTGAAAACGGGGAGGTCGCCCTCCCCGTTTTTCGACTCAGAATGGATCGAAGTCGATGCGTGAGGTCGCCGACCGATCAGCGAGAAACGCTGAGGCGTGCGACTTCACGCTCGAGCGCCGTCAAGCGATCGCGGAAGCTGTCGCGGAACGAATCCCACTGGCTCTCGTCGACCTTTCTCACTTCACCGAGTTGATTCTCGAGAGCGAGATGATCGTTTTGGATCGTCGTGATCTGCTGGCCCGCAGTGTCGTCGCCCGAGACTTTCGCTTCGATGACGTCGAGACGCGAGTCGATGTTCGCGAGACGCGAATTCATCTGCGACGTGAACGATGAACGTCTGTCGTAGCCGAACGAGTTGAAGTCGATCTCCGTCACCGGGCGAAGCGCATCGCGACCGCGAATGGCGCGCTCGAGAGCCGGCGGATCGATGAACACGTTGTAACGCTCGAGTGACGACACCGACTTGTCCTTACCCGTGGGGCTGTACGTGTGAGTCGGGATTCGGCTGTACGGCTCCGTCGCCCAGGGCGAAAGACCTCCTGCCATGCGAGCCGAAGTCTTGAGGTCTTCGTCGCTCGCCGAGCTCGTCGAAACCGACTCGGTTCCCACCGAAGAAGGATTCGATTCGGGACTCGAAGTCATGCCAGAGACCGTTGCGTCTTCTTCGGGGTTCGACGTCGAAGCGAGCGACGGGTCGGTCACTTCGGTGCCGGCTTCGTCATTCATGTTCTCGTTCTCGTCGTACATGCCGAGATCGCCCGACCCGCTCAGGTCGCTATTCGAAGAAGAATCGGTTTTCGTCGCATCGGCCGCGGGCTTATCCGATTTCTTGTCCATCTTCTTGGCTTTTTTCTTCGCGTTCGCGGTCTTCGTGCCCGCATCGGGCGTCGTCGCGGAATCCATGTGGCCCGCGTGCGCATCCGTCGTACCAGTCGCCGTCGTTCCAGCAGCGGGCGCCGTCGTCGTGGTCGTGGTCGTGGTGTGCGTCGTTGCAGCGCCCGTCGCCGGTGCTGCGGTCGTGCCCGACGTCGTATCGTTCATTCCGGTCGTCGTTCCGGAGTAAGTATCCGGCGTCGTCGTCGAGCTTTGGTCGCGACGAGCGTCGTCGTCTGCACCGTTGTTGACACAGCCGAACGCGAGGCCCGAGCACGCCAAAATGGCGAGCGTCGTTCGCGTGAGGCCGTGGGAATTCGAATTTTTCATGAGTGTACTCCTGTTAGTTGGTTTTCGGGGGAACGTGATTTCGGAAGGATCATGACTCTCCTCAGTTGCGAATCGGAGTGTCGTTCTTGCGATTGGCTTCGCGATCTTCGAGGCCACTCGAGAACTGATCGATCTCTTGCTCGGCGCGGTCTTTTGCGTAGCCGTATTTGTTTTGCAACCAGCCGGCGAGCTCGTCTTTCTTGCCGCCGATCTTGTCGAAATCCGAGTCGGTCATGTCCGCCCATTTTTGACGGAACTCGCCTTTCATCTCTTTCCATTTACCTTCGATGCGATCCCAGTTCATGTCGTGCCTCCTTGGCTAACGAAGACGAAGTCGTCCACGCACGATGGTAAACGCAGGTAAATTCACTTGGTTTCGTGATGATTAAGAAGTCGAGGAGATTGGCACTCAAGCGCGCGCGCGAGTCTCGCTTCGGCGGGAGCTAACGTCGATCGACTTCAAGTGAGGCGGTAAAGGAACACTACGCTTTTGGCGCGGCGGTGGCGGCCTTCGCAGCAGCGAGCGAAGCGAGACGGGAGTTCGCATCGATACCGCCCTGAGAAAGCGCGCGACAGAAGGCTTTGAATCCCGTGACCTGCGATTTCAAAAAGCCGGCGTAGAGCGGATCGAGCGTTCCATCTCTCAAATTCTTCGAGACGTCGAAGATGAAAACTCGCTCGGGATAGGAATAAGCGTTCCGAAAGCCCATGACGCCTTGAAGATGTTCGATCGGCCGCAAGCCTCCGAAACGCGAACCTAGTCCGACGTAGGCGATCGGTCGGAATTCGAAAGTGTCGGGATACTTCCAGTGATCGATGAAGTACTTGAGAGCGCCCGGGAACGAGCCGTTGTACTCGGGGCATACGATGTGAATCCCTTCGCAGGAATTCAGCTTGTCGACCATCTCTTTCATCGCGACGGGAGCTTTGTCCCCGTACTCGCCGCTCACGCCATGAAGCTCGAGATCGCGCAGGTCGATGAGACCGACGGACTCACCTTGCTCTTGATAGATGGCTTGAACGATCTTCGCGATTTGAAGCGTTCGCGAACCTGGGCGATTGGTGCCAGCGATGACGTATTTCATTGGCTTCGATCATTCTACGATCGAAGCCCTCTCGTCACGCCTTGGGCTTCGCCGCGGTCAATTTTTCGACGCGCCGGCGCGCAACTTCGAAATTCCGCGTCGAAGTAATCGCGTTCGTCGGAACTTTCGCCGATCCGACCAGCTGGGACATCTGCGCGACTCGCTCTTTGCTCGGAGGATGGGTACTGAGGGCGTCGTTGATCGAGTTCATCACTCCACCGCCACCGCCTGCTTTCGCTTTCTCGTCCATCTTCTGGAGCTTGCTGTAGAAGTCGCCCACATGCTGAGGCGAATAGCCCGCAGCGACGGAAGCCTTGAAGCCGATTCGATCCGCTTCCATTTCGTCTTCGCGCGAGTTCGCCATGAACTTGTACTTCTGGATCAAGAGTCCACCGCCCACGCCGGCCGCAGCTCCCAAGACGGCCGCTTTCTTCACGCAATCGTCGTCGGAGGGCGGGCAAACGAGTTTGCCAACTCCGATTCCTGCGGCTGCGCCCAGCACGCCGCCGCCGATCCCCCACCACTTCGTGTTGGACTTGTCTCGCTCCGCGGCCGCCATTCGCTCGGCTGCATGTCGCGCTTTCACGTGACCGATTTCGTGACCGATCACACCCGCGAGCTCGGCTTCGGTTTCAGCGAGCGACACCAAGGGAGCCGTCACGAAGATGGTTCCGGCCGGCATCGCGAACGCATTCACCATCGGCACGTCGACCATCGTGAAAGTATATTTGTACGGCTTCCCGTCGAGACCGTTCGCTTTGACGATCCGGTTCCCGATGTAGCCCACGTAAGCCTGAAGTTGGGGATCTTGGACGGCGGGATAATCCTTCTTCAGTTCGGGAAGCGCTTCCGCCGTGAGCGCTTTTTCCTGATCAACGGTCAATGCCGCCGCTTGGCCCGAGTTGTCGCCTTCACGATCACGATGCTGAGACGTCGCACAGGCGGTCATCAACATCTGAACGGCCGCCATGAAAGTTCGTCGACCCAACGGAGTACTGGTCAATTGGTCGAGGAGTATGTCCAACTCGGAGTAAGCGCGTTTTTTGTCCATATAGAAACGTTGTCATGTGCGAGCGAGCGGAACAAGATGAAGAAGGTCCTGAAATGATGACGAACTCTTTGATTCGAACACTCCAATTTCTGCACATGGCCGTTCTGGTCTTCGTGATCTTCGGCGGCTTTCTTCCGTGGAAGGAAGTCTGGCTCGTGCACATGGTGTTCGTGCCGTTGATGTTCCTCCACTGGAAAACAAACAATAATCGTTGTGTTCTCACGCAGATCGAAAGCCATCTCAAAGGCGAACGCGAAGTCTCCGAGAGCGGCTTCATCAAGCGGCTCTGGATCTCGATCTTCCGTCGCGAGCCGAGTGACCTGACGCTGCTACGGGTGACGAACTCGATTTTGGTATTGTCTTGGGGGCTTTCCACCACCCGGTACGCTCTCGCCGGCTAATCAGCGATGATCGAGCTTCTTGAAGCCTTTGCCTTCGGCCTCTTTCAACGCCGAAACCGGAATCTCATAGACGTTGATCTGCCCGGTCGGCGATCCGCAAACCTGGATGTGCATCAACCCATCCGCCCGCTTGTCGCGCGAGAAGACCTGGCCGCGCAGAGGCTGGGCCAGGCCGCGCTCGG
>JAZKJB010000021.1:0-98 GCA_040384505.1 Bdellovibrionota bacterium
CGAATCAGCCGGCTTTGAAGAGCGCTTTACATGTCGGAGCAGCGGGCTTCTTGGCGGCAGGCTTAGTGCCGACGCCGTTTGCACGATAGTCCGCGATC
>JAZKJB010000021.1:127-4760 GCA_040384505.1 Bdellovibrionota bacterium
GTACTCGCGCCACAACTTGTCGTAGTCGGCCCAAACGCCGTAGTAGCCTTCGTAGAATTTCTCCCAGCCGCTATCGAGAACGGTGAGATATTCTTGAACGGTTCGGATCCGTGGGAGGATCTTCTCCGCGACTTCGAGCCGATTATAGAAACTCTGCTGTTTCAAGAACTCGATGTTGTCATTGGGAGTCGGGTTCAACTCGAGGTGGCGGTCGACTTGGGTTCTGAGGAAACTTGCGCCATCGAAAGTGGCCTTTCCATGAATCGGCCACCGACCGAGCTGGACGAGTTCAGCCGAAGTCGTCACCTGCTTTGCGAAAAACTCTCTAAACTCATTCAATTCTTCCAGCTGTTGGAACAGCGTCGTCGCTTCATGGAACTTTCTCGACTCCAGCGCAAGCTTGATGACCTTGTCCTTCATTTCCAGCGTGAGCGCGTTCATCTCTTTGTAATAGTCGAGATAGTTTCCGAGTTTCCCGTTTATTCCTTCACCCCAGTAGAGGTAGGGGTCGAGCGCACTTTCGAGATGCTCCCAAGTCGTGGCAGCAAGCGCGAGTTTGCGCGCGAGTGAAACGACGTTCTTCGTGTTGTTGTCGGAGTTGCTTTTGATGAGATTGAACTTCATCTGTTGAAGCTTCACGAGCTCGAGGAGCGTGAGTTCCGTGCGATCGAAATCGATCGGCATTCCCAGGCGTGACATTTCGGCGATGATGTTCAGCTTCCCGGACGTATTCGAGCTCTCGAATAGCGTACGAATGGTCTTTCGCTCGTCGGTACTGAGATTGTTGGACTGGTTTTTCAAGCGTCGCTGCAGTTTTTCGCGAAGGCCCTTGTCACCGAAATCGAAGTCGGCCGATTTCGCGATCGTCTCGAGATATTCGGTCGGCGACAGGTGCCAGGATTCGGGAATCGTGCGAGCTGCATTTCGGTTGTTCAAGATCACGTATTCGCCCACCATCTCGAAGTCCGAACCCAAGCGTGCTCGCGGATCGATGATCATGCGAACCGTGAGTCCAGTACCACGTGCTCCGGTTCGACCGATCTGCGCATAGGTTCCCGGGCCATGGACGGCCGCCTCGCCGGGAGCGTTTCGTCGTGAAATGAAGAAGTTGGGAACACCCTTATGCGATCTCTCGATTGATTCGAGTGCCAAGAACGATCCTGTTTCATGAGCGACGACGAGTTCTGTGAGACCGCGCTCGCGTGCGATTTCGAAAGCCGTCTTGCCTGAGCCTTCTCCGGGCGGTTTTGAACGAAGCGGCTCTTTGTTCATCCACCAGGCCAAAGAGCCCAGCTCGCTTGCCCGATCGAATTGCATAAGCTTCTCTCGAAGCCCGAGGGCTTCGGTCGTATTCCAGGCGCGTTCGACGTCGGTCGCATGCATGAAGATCTTGATGCCGGATTCGATGAGCCTGCGCTTGTTGTCGGGGTGAAGTGCGATCTCTTTCGGATCGAAAGCGTCGACGATCTCTTTCATCTCTCGAAGGTCTTCGGGCTTGATCCGCAAATCGTATTGCATGGCTTTCGTGAGCGCCCGAACGACCGCGAAGATCTCGGGATTTCTTCCTGCGGCCGCACGAGGAGTCGAGAAGTGCGATCGCGACCGCAAGAACGTGAGTTCCCCTTTGGCGACGTCACTCGAGAATCGCGAAGGGTGGCGATCCATATCGCGAAGGTCGATGACGACCTCTTCCGGGGCTGCCTTCGTCACTTGCACGAGGCCGGTCGAACTCGAATCCGAGTTCTGATTCAAGAAGTCGGGGCTTCCGAGGAGAGCTTCCTTGTAACCGATCTCGTTCGCACGGCCTTTGGATTCGCGAAGTGAGCGAACTTCCCATTTGTTTCCCCGGGTTCCGATGAAGTGAGGAAACTTCGTTCTGAGCGTGTTCTTCAGTCTCTCGATTTTTTCGCTCGATCCGTCGACAACGATGTCGAGATCTTGAGTCGAGCGAAAGATGTTCGTGAAGTCGTAATCGAAGCGCTCGCCTTGAAAGTTGGCGTCGCCTTTCGATCGCAAGAGGTCGTTTCGAACGTAATTTGCGAAGCCCGCGGCCGTTCCGCCGAAGAGGTAAACCTTCACTCCGAGCTTCTCGGCTTCCGCCCGTATGAATTTGAACTCGGGAACGAGTATGACCTTCTCTGCGATTGCGCCTTCGACTTCCGAAGGAGTCACCGACTGACCGAATGCCACCCCAGCACCCAGGATAAGGGCGAAGGTCAGCTTCATCAGGTTGGCTATCATGCACTTAACGCCGTTCATAACTCGATAGGCCCCAAAATAGCGGACTCTGCCAATGAGTTCGACAGAGACGGGACCCTGGCGACGCATTAACGAGCCGAGAGTCCGATTGATTCCACTCCTTTGAGTCAGTGCACGGGGGAGGCCAGGGCTCGACCTGCCGACTCGTTAGACTTCGGCGATAGTCGTTGGTACCACCAAGGCAGAACTCGATCTGGCCGGGAGGCTACGTATGCCACACATCCGCATTCGATCCCTGAGTGAAGCCGCCGTCGCGACCTTGAGCCGCGAGCTTCCGAAGACGCTCGCGCCGCTGATGTCGACGCCAGAAGACAACTTCACGGTCGAGCTCATCGGGACGACGTTCTATAGCCAAGGCAAAATCGTCGAGGGCGACCCGATGATCGAAGTTCAGTGGTTCGATCGGGGACAAGCAACTCAAGATGCGTGTGCTGCCGAAATCACGTTCCTGGTTCGGCAGCATACGAAGTCCGAATTCATCGCGGTCGTCTTCACGGCACTGCCGAAGACGTCGTACTACGAAAACGGCACGCACTTTTAAGCGAGTGAGACCCGGCACACATAGTGTTGTTTCGTTTAGGTAAGCCAGGAACTGGACTACTAATCCTTCTCCTCTCAATGAACGATAATTGGATGGGTGCACTCAACTCAGCTGAATTCGATCAGTTCATGACGAAAGTAAATGGCATCACGCAGGTGGACTGGCTGCGGTTCTACGGATTCATTGACTCAAATTCAATTGCGCTAGAGCCGGGAGCTTCTGAATGGGATGCTCTGCTTGAAACGTGGCTGGGGTGTGCCGCACGTGATCTGGGTGGCAAATATCAGCTATCGAAGTCAGACAACTTTTTCTTCCTGAGTGCGCACAGCCCCGACTCTGCACACACGATTTTGAAATTTGCAGAGTCTGCCTTAGGGAGTATCGAAGAGCTAGTTCCTGAGATCCGCACGCAAGATAAATGGCGTCTCGTCCTTGTTCAGATACACGAAGCAGAGTCTTACTTGAATTACAGTGAATACCATTCTGGCGGGTATGCTGTTTCGACAGCCGCAGCGGGAATGTTCCTTCCGTCGGCGGGATATCAGCATATTGTGATGGGGCCCATCGAGGCTCCAGCGATTGAGACAACGATCGCTCACGAGTTGGCTCACTACTGCTTAGCGCAGCATGACCCACCTCTTTGGCTCGATGAGGGTATGGCTGTCACAATTGAAAGAACACTTTCGGGTCGTCAGATAATGATCACTCGAGAAGACATGAACGCGCATCGCGCACTATGGAGCGAAGAGAACATAAAAAAGTTCCTCGATGGAACGGCGTTCGCCGAGTTCGACGCGACTCTTACATATGGTCTCGCAGAAATTCTTGTACACGGGATATTGCAAACAGACCGAGCTAAACTCTTTGAACTTGTTAAAGCTTCGTCCCGCGAAGATGGCGGCAACGAGGCCTTTCTTGCTCATTTCGGGGTCGACGTAC
Organism: Bdellovibrionota bacterium; assembly: GCA_040384505.1. Classification (GTDB taxonomy): domain Bacteria; phylum Bdellovibrionota; class Bdellovibrionia; order Bdellovibrionales; family JAMPXM01; genus JAZKJB01. Next base: position 3,867 of record JAZKJB010000021.1, read on the forward strand.
GAGACATGATCCTCGGTTTCCTCGAGCAAGATTTCTAGGGTTTCGCAATCGCGAGCTGCCCTATCAAAAGTCCTTAAAGTCTGATCGCTTTCTTCGCGCTCAAGGCCGGCGAAGCCGAGAGAAGTTCTTTTCGAACTCTTTCTTTCTCGGCCTTATCGAGTTTCATCCAGCGAAGATCGACGCGCTTCAGATTCTTCAAATCCTTGAAGAGCCCAGGCGGAAGCGTTTGGACTTCGTTTTTGATGAGACTGATCGATTCGAGATTCGGAGTCTGAGCGAAGAAATCCGCCGGAAGAGCCGTCCATCCATTCTCCTCGAAGACGACGGTTTTCAAGGCTTCAGAAGCACCAAGCTTCGGCGCTTGTTTCTTCGCAGACGCGAGAAAGCAACCCGAGAGTTTCAGCTCCGTGACGCCCGTGATCTCGGAGAAGACCGTCTCGACGTTATCGCCCGACGTCGGACAAGCTTCGAGCACGGTGAGCTTCTTCAATTTCTTGATCGCAGGCTCGATCGCCTGACCATCATGGAACTGAGTCATGCGAAGTGTTTTGAGGTTCGGGAAGAGATCGACGATCTCGTTTTTCGACTCCGCGAGATCCGCGACAGCTGAGGTCCCTCGCGCTTTGATCACTTTCCACATGAGCGGCCACGTTTTTTCCGTTCCGCCGTAGGTGACGCAAGGGCCGTAGCGACCGTCGGACTTACTCAAAGGATTTTGGTTGTGCGTTCCCTCGTCGTTCGTCGCGAGGTAGTGCTGGGCATCTTTTTTCGTCATCGTGTACGCCCAGACAGAAAGATCCTCGACACCGGTAAAGAGCTTCAAGTCTTGCTTGTAAATCGCCTCGGGCCGCCCGCATTTTTCCGCGTCCGAGCTATAGCGAATCACGAGCGTTT
>JAZKJB010000021.1:4770-5384 GCA_040384505.1 Bdellovibrionota bacterium
GATCTTCGCGAGATCCGCTTCCGTGATCGCTTTGCAGTCTTTCTTGAGCGTCTTCTCGGCGTCGAGCCGAAGTGCCGTCGTGATTCCGCAGACGTCGGCCTTGGCGTTCAGAGTAAAGAACACGAGGGCAGCGAACCAAAGTGCAGCGAAGAGTTTCATAAAGACCATCTCCTGTTTTCGAGAGGGCCTCAGGCTAGCCGTTTTAACTCCAGGATCAAGGGTTGATCCTTTTTACCAGTTTCAAATCTGGAACAGTAAGCCGGGTCCAGGATCAGCAAGTCCGAGACTCTGGCCTGATCCACCCCTTAGGGTGATTTCAAACCAAGGGGTCAAAAATGAAATCCTACCTGCTCGCTACTTCTCTTCTACTTTGCACCGCATGTTCATCGATCAACTCCAGCGACATCAAATCCGGCGGCATCCACGTCACGAACTCGGTCTCAGCCTCAGGCGGAAACGTCTCGTGCGAATCGACCCTCCGCGCCGGCGGTGCCACCGGCAGTTACGTCGACCTCGAAGCGGCAGACACACTCTATTGCAACGGTGTGCGGATGCAGAAGAAGGGCGATATCTTCGGGCAGATCTCGTATCAGACGACGGTCGCAAGTTCTCCG
>JAZKJB010000022.1:0-529 GCA_040384505.1 Bdellovibrionota bacterium
ATCTGAAAAGGACTGCGCCGAGGTCGGCCCGCGAGCGAAGCGCAGTGAAGTGATTTTGTTTTGAACCATTGGCTTTAGGTGGGTTGCAGACGGTTCATGCTCTCAGCAGAACGTAGAAGCCGGCGAGGAAGAAGCCGAGTGCGATGATCAGGTATCTGCTCGGCCATTTTTTGTGGATCACGGATTCGAGGAATGTTGCGAACATGGGGCCGGTGATCGCGATTCCTGCGAGTGAAGCCAAGTGGCCGATGCGGACGGCGGTGAGATAAAGTGAGAGTGAGAGGAACGTTCCGGCGAAGGCGGCGATGACGAGGATCACGCGCGTCTTCGCTGGCCACTGCATGAGACCGCTCACGAGCGGGATCGGGCGGAAGCGGCTCATGACGGCGAACCCGATGACGGCGCCGAGACAGCGCCAGAAATTGCCTTCGATCGCGTTCACTGCCGGGCTCGCTTGAAACGCAGAACGAGTGAGAAGAATTCCCAAGCTATCGAGTGCGACGCCGATCAAAGCGAAGACGAGGCCGGC
>JAZKJB010000022.1:539-3336 GCA_040384505.1 Bdellovibrionota bacterium
TTCTCCGCTCTGAATCTCTCGAGACTGAAAGTGAACAGACAGCCGATCAGGAAGACGATCGCGAGGAAACGTTCGCCCTCGAGCGGTTGATCGAAGAGATAGTACGCGCCGATGCCCACGATCAGAGGCTGGAAGCCGAAGAGGATCAGCGTTCGCGCGGCGCCGAGTTTCGTGAAAGCGGTGAGCAAGAAAAGATCGGCGATGTTGAGACCGACGAGTCCGCTGAGCGCGAGGGCACCGAGTGAGAACGCCGTGATCTCGTGGAAGCCGCCGATCAGGGGAACGACGAGCGTGAGTGCGACCATGCACACGCACGCCTTGAAGCAGTTCATCCACAAGACGGAGACACGTCTGGAATATTCCGCGTAGACGAGGCTCGCCGTTGCGAAGATGAGTGTCGCGGTGAGGCTCAAGAAAAGTGAAAGATGGGTGTCGCTCACCGGAGCCTACTCAATTCACTTCGAGATCGATCATGTGGATCTGTGGGAATTGTTCGTTCAAGTCCGATTCGAGACGGTTGATCTCACGGCCGACGACGCGAACCATTCTCTCCGCGGTTTCGAAGAGTATGTACGCTGGATCTTCTCCGTCGCGGATGCGCTCGGAGTCTCTCTCGATTTGTTCTCGGCTGATCAAGATCCCGCCGTGGAATTCGATTTCGACCGCGACCCTCAAGCTCCCGGGTGCCATGACGGCCGTCTTCAAACTCACGACGCGTTCGACGGAAGGATAGCTCTCGAGAAATTCGCGGATCGCGACTTCTTCGTCGACGCTCGCCGAGACACCCATGAGGATGCGGCCGTTGGCGATCGCGAGCATGACGGCCATCGCACCGAGCAGGATCCCGATGATGATCGAGCAGATCGCATCGGGGTACGGACTCTGTAGCTCTCGCGACAGCCAGTAACCGAAGAAGGCCGTGACGACGCCGAGAACCGCGATGCTGTCTTCGAGGAGAACCGCGACTCCCGTGGGATCGTCGCCCATGCGGACGTATTCCCAAAACGGTCTGTCTCCGCGGCTTTTGTTCACCGCTTGGAATGCGACGATCAACGTCCATCCTTCGATCACGAAAGAAAGCGCGAGAATCGCGAGCGGATAGAGGTTGTTGCTCACCGGATCGCTCGGATGCGCTTCCACGAAACGCGAAATGCCGTGATACGTGGTGAAGCCGAAGCCGACGAAGAAGATCCCCATCGCACTCACGAGATTCCAGATGTACCGGGCGCGGCCCTTGCCGAATGGATAGAGCGGAGTCGGCTTTCCTTCTCCGTGACGGATTCCGACGAAGAGCAAAACTTGGTTCAACGTATCCGCGAGAGAGTGGACGCTTTCGGCGAGCATCGACGGCGACCCGCTGAACAACCATCCGAAAAATTTCAGAACGGTCACGGTCGCGTTGCCGAGAACGGCCGCGAGGACGGCTCGCAGAGAATGATCGGGCTTGAGAGGTCTCATCTGAGAGGGCTCGCCTCCGGGCAAGCCTGTCTCGCGCTTCAATTGATGTCGATCACGGACGCGCGAGAACCCAAGTATTGCGTAAAAGCCGCCAGCTTCCAATTGCCCGTACTCACACGCCACGACGCGCAGTGCCCTGAGAAAGGTGCCATCCACCTATTTCGGGGCAGTCTGCGTCGACTTTCGTCGTGCTCAAGTCCCAAAGAAGCGGAACTTCGTTCGCGAACTGCATCTCCTCGTGGGGCGGTGCTCGCAGGGCATTAGCTGTCGAAACTTTTGACGAACCCGGAAGCTTTTCACTCTGGTCGGTTACCCCAGAAGCCACGGTCGAAATTTGATAAAACTACCACTCCATCGAACTCATTTACGATCGGGTGCCTCGTGAAATCCATCGCTTTGGCTTTGAGCGTTTTCGTTTTTTCGTCCGTAGGACAGGCGCGTGAAATCGGCGTCCTCGGTGATGTCGAAGGACAATGGGCCCGGTGGGAGCAGTTTGCGAAGACGTCGCCGGTTTTCACCTCGACCGCAAAAGGTTTCGAACTGAATCCGGGGAGTGGCTTCGTGTTCCAGGGCGACGCGATCGATCGCGGCGACCATGGCCGCGCGATTCTTCAGACATTCCTCGATTTGAAGACGAAGCATCCTGCCGACGTGGCTCTGATCCTCGGGAACCGCGACATCAACAAGCTTCGACTTCTGGTCGAGCTCGAGCCGACTTCGCTCGCGGCTGCGGATCCGTCGTATGAAAAATGGTTGAGCGAGAATTCTCTCCCGAGCTCTCTTCGAACTGACGCGATCACGAAACTCAAATTCATTCTCGCGAAGAGAATGGGAGCGGGCCAAGCATTCGAGTTCCGCCGCACCGAACTCCAGAGATCCGGTCACGCGTCATCGGATCAGGCCGTGCTCGACAGCATGTTGAACGATCTGAAATTCGACGGCCTTCAAGGACGTTACCTTCGCAGCGCACAGATCGCTCACATCGACGAAAAAACCGGGACGCTGTTCGTTCACGGCGCCATCACCGAAACGAATTTCGGTTTGGTTCCCGGTCGCGCCGGTCGGATTACCGACGTTCGCAAATGGGTCGAGGCCTTGAACTCGTGGGCGCGTGCGGAGATCGAAGCCGCCACGAGAGAAGGACTCGTTCCCCGGAGCCGCGCTTCCGAGTTGATCAACTTCCAGAGGCCGGCCGCGAATTCGGATCAAAACCCGCTGTCCGTGGTTTCCGCTCGTTACACCGACGAGATGGGATTGCCGAAAGTTCCGTCGGAAAAATTCCTTACGTCACTCGAGAAGCAAGGCATCCGCCGCGTGTCGGTGGGCCACAGCCCTTACG
>JAZKJB010000023.1:0-2529 GCA_040384505.1 Bdellovibrionota bacterium
GCGGAGAGGTCTGTTCCCGGCGACGAGAGCCGAATGACTCTCGGACTCTCGCTCATGGGCGTCGAGATCGAGATCAACCACGACTGCAATCGCGCCTGTACCTACTGTCCGAACTCGAAGACCGAACGGAAAAACAAAGGTCGGATGAGCGAGGAGCTCTTTCGCAAGGTTCTCGCGCAGCTCCAAGAGGCCAACTACAAAGGTCGTATCTCGTATCACTTCTACGGCGAGCCGTTGTTGAATCCGGACCTCGACAAATTCGTGTCGCTCACTCGCGAGTATCTTCCAGAAGTTCGCAGCACGATTTACTCGAACGGAACGTTGTTGACCGAGGCGAGACTCCGCCAATTGGTCGAGCTCGGCGTCGACCGTTTCACGATCACACGCCATCACGGAATCAAGGATTTCCCGTTCGAGAAAGTCTATCTCGGCCTCGAGCCCGAGCTCCAGGCGAGAATTCTCTATCAAAACTTCAACGATCTGATTTTCTCGAATCGCGGTGGCCTGCTGAAGGTCGGCTACAAATTGGAAAAGCCGCCGCTCCAACTCCCGTGTCTGATCCCCGGCACGTTGTTGGTCGTCACCGTGAACGGCAACGTCCTTCCGTGCTACGAGGACTATCACGAGGTCAACGTCATGGGGAACGTCCACGAAAACACCCTCGCCGAAATCTGGCACAAACCAAAATACGTCCAGTTCCGCCGCGATCTTCAGACAAAACGCCGCGACAAATACGACGTCTGCAAGACCTGCAACAACCGGCTGATTTTTAGATAGCTGTTGGGCCGACGATCGCCCTTGGGCGGATCTGCGCCGTTGGCGACTTATTTCCCTTTGTCTTTCGCTTTTTATCTCTTAGCTTTCACTCGTTCCCCGGACCCCGCTCGATCCGCCTGGATGGCGGAGCGAAATCAGCTCTCACGGATGGATCATCTCCGAGCCAAACAGATTCGTTTCGAAGCGACGAGTTCCGGCGCCGGAACCGACGATGGTCTCGTTGCCCGAAACTAAACGCGCTCCAGAATCGCCCGAAACTTCTTCGCGACCGCCGCCGTCTGCTTCGCGGTCATGTCGTACGGGACGTCGTACTTGATCGTGCTCATCATGATCTCGACCGACGGCAACAAGCCCGCCGTCACGAACTTCGCTTCGCTCGGGTCGATCATGTCCATCCACTTCCATGCAACGTGGGCCGGGCGGAGGCTCGGGAACGCGGCCATGATGCCGGCTTCGATCAGCGCTTTCGAAGCTCGGCCCGCGAACGACGGGTCGGGGAGTCGCAAGTGCAACGCACTCGCGCAGTCGCCGGACTTCGAATAGCCGGAGATGACCTTCACGTTCCGCATGCCTCCGAAGGCCTCGGCGAGAATTTCTTTTCGCTCGCGCAGCCGAGCTAGGATTTTGTCGAGACGTTTCAGCTGGACGCGCATGATCGCGCCTTGAATTTCAGATACGCGAGTCGAGAGACCCATCGTCGGAGTCGCTTCGCCGTAGAGCTTCTTCCGGACCGGATTGTATTGCGATGCCATGTCGTGGAGCTTGAACATCGTCTCGTGAAGAGCGGAATCGTTCGTGACGACGATGCCGCCTTCGCCGCATGAGATGTTCTTGTTGTCGTTCAAAGAGAACGCGCCCGCGTGACCGAACGCGCCCAAGCGCTTCTTGCCGAAACTTCCACCCAAGGCTTGAGCGCAGTCTTCGAGTAAAAACAAATCGTGCGCTTTCGCTAGAGCGGCAGCGCCTTTCAAGTCGGCGACGAGTCCGTCCATGTGAACGGGGATGATGGCTTTCGTGCGCGGCGTGATTTTCGCTTTCGTATCGGCGGTCGACAGACTCAAATTTTCGTCGATGTTCGCGATCACCGGTTTCGCGCCAGCGAGTTTCACGGCGGCAGCGGTCGCGACGAAGGTGTAGGCCGGCACGATGACTTCGTCTCCGGGGCCGATTCCGCGGGCCATCAGCGCGATCGCCAACGCGTTCGTACCGCTCGAGAGAATGATCGCGTGTTTCACACCGATCTTCGCTGCGAACTCCCGTTCGAACTGATCGCATTCGCCGTTTTCGGAAGAGGGGTAGCGATAGTATTTCTTCGAGAGCAGGACCTTTCGGACCGCTCGAACTTCCTCCTCACCGACCTCAAACATGGCTCGGACCCGGAATTTCGATGAGGACTTTCATGGAGTTGATCTTCTCGGTTGCGACATCGAAAGCGGCATTCGTTTCGTCGGCCGCGAAGCAGTGAGTGATGAAGCCCGTGGCGAGCTCGTCGAGGCGCGGTCCCCATTTGGCGATCGAGCGCGCGAGGGTCGCGTGGGGGACACCCCTCATCCACGTCAACTTTCCACCCATCGAATTGAACGAAGGCGGGAGCTCTTGCGACGACTTATATTTCCCGACCATCAGGACCGAGAACTCTTTTTTCGCGAATGACGAGATGAATCTGAAAGCTCCACTGTCTTTTGAATAATCGTGGCTCGCATCCGCGATCAGCGTGAAGCGCTGGCGGAACGAAGGATCGATCAGAGCTTG
>JAZKJB010000024.1:0-3272 GCA_040384505.1 Bdellovibrionota bacterium
AAGCTCTGCCATTCCTTTTCGGTCACGGCAGTGAGATCTTGCCCTTTGTAATGATCGAGAAAGACGAACAGGTTCTCGACGTTGAACTCGACGAGCCGGAGCCGGCTCTCGCTAAAAAAGCTCATTGCCTTTCAAACTACCACTTCGAGCGACAGCTGTCCTGGAGTTCGAACTTGTCAGAGCGCCTGTTCCGGTTCTTCGGCGAGGGACAACCACTTCTCGGTCATCGCGCGAACGTCGCTCGGTTCAGCGGAGTAGAGGTAGTACGGCGGCGCTTGGTAATAACCATAATAGTCGCTCGGCTGCTGAACACGCACGGGCTGGTAGTAGCCGGTCTGCTGTTGCGACTGGTAGGCGTAAGGATTGTCGCCGTTCACGTTGTCGCATTCGTTCGTACGACCGTGGGGCCCGAGCGCATCGACACAAGAGCCGTAGGCGCTCCAGGCCTCTTGGCGCATCATTTCGTAGTCGCTGAAATCGGAACCCGTGTTGGGCGTCGAACAGCCTTGCGAGAGGAATCCTGCGAACAACAGAACTGCGAGTGCGAATTTCGATCTCATGAACCCTCCTGCTTCCCTACCCTCACAGAGGGCAAGGGCGGGACCATGCGAGCTGGCATTTGAGAGGTTTTAAGACAGGGCTCGGGCCCCGAGTGACACCCGGGGAAACCAGGTGTCCAAACGTTGGACACCTCAAGGCAGGGCTTATCGCAGCGATTCCGTGTAGGCGCGACGGACGCTTGCGACCTCGTCACGGATCTTGAAAACTTCGTCGAGATTCGCAGCCGTTGGAGCTTTCTCGATCGCGGAAAGACGAGCCAGATATTCGTCCATCGCGTTCAAGCCGCGGGCGTAGCCACGGTACTCGCCGTCTTCCGAGGACTCGGTGGCCCCTTTGAGGAACACGAGTCGAAGCGAGCGGGCTTCTTCTTTGACCGTCTTGAGCGTCGAGAGGCTCATCGCTTCGATCTTGCCCTGCTGGCATTCCGGATCCTCCGAGCAGGTGAACTGCGCGAACGCGGTCGAGTGAGCGAAGGTGAGACCGAGAAGTGCAGCGACGACGAGTTTCATGAGCTCTCCGATCGAAACGGGGTCTAAGAAGTCCGTTCCTAGACATTGCAGAGCCCATACCGATGGCAGCCGGAACCTATGCACTCGCGAGCCGACGAATGATTGGGCGAAGCCGACAATTGTCGCCCAAAAAGAAAAAGCCCGGGACCAGCCCGGGCTTTTCGTCGTTTTACTCCTGGGAGTAAACGAAATTACTTCTTCGGCTTCGCCGCGGGTGCCGGCGGAGCTTTCACTTCGAGAAGCTCGACGTCGAACAGCAGAACCGAGTTCGCCGGGATGCCCGGGCGACCTTGGGGGCCGTAAGCGAGTTTCGAGGGAATCGCGAGTTTCGCGACCGAGCCTGCCTTCATCATCTTGAGAGCTTCCGTCCAACCGGGGATTACGCCGTTGACCGGGAACTCGGCCGGCTCGTTGCGATCCTTCGACGAATCGAACTTCGTGCCATCGGTGAGCGTGCCCGTGTAGTGCACTTTCACGATGTCGGTGTCTTTCGGAGTCGCGCCCGCACCTTCTTTTTCCATCTTGATCTGGAGGCCCGACGGAGTCGTGGTCCATCCCGCTTGTTTAGCGTTGCCAGCCAGCCACTCGTCGCCCTTCTTCAGGTTCGCTTCCGCGGCTTCTTGCGCTTTCTTCATCGACGCTTCTTGCATCTTCTGAAGAGCGGCTTGCATCTCTTCCGGCTTCAGCTTCGGCTCTTTGCCGTCCATTGCGTCTTTCAAACCCGCTTCGAGCGAGTTCACGGTGACGTCCGCGTTCTGCATCTTCAGGCTGCGGCCGATCTGTTGTCCGATCGCGTAGCTCGCTTTTTCTTGGTCGGTGTTCAGTTTCGCTTTGTTGCAACCAACGAGCGCGATCGCTGAGACGAGAGCGGCGCCGCTCATGACGTGTTTCAAAGTAAGTTTCATTTACCTCTCCTGATGCCGAATTTATGGTTCAGCCAAAAAGTGTAAATGAAGCGTTCGGATTGTCACGTCCTGATTTCAAGCACATAGGCGGATCAGGTCTCGACCAACGTCTAGCGTCGAGAACGGTGGCCTCACGCGCCATTCCATTCCGGCTTCGGCGCGGGTGAATCTAGCCGGTTTGCTTCGAAGTCCCCGTCGTGATTAATTGGGCGCCTATGCCGAATAGCAAAAGCACGTTGTGGAAAATCCGCGAAGACCAGCTCTTCATTCGAGGTCTCGAGTACGTCCGGCATCAGGCGCGCGGCATCAAGAAGGTCAATTCGCAGGAGCTCGCGCATCTCAACAACATGATGACCGAGACCAACGACGAACCTTGGCGGTTCGAGCAAGTCGAAGTCGCGATTCCGGGTGGCTCCATCCATTTGTTCAACTTGGTTTCGAATCCGATCAACAAGGCGCGCGACCTGTGCGGACAAGCATCGCAGCAAGCCGGTAACGGCGAGGCGACGGAAGCGGCACTCAATCTCTATATCGAGCTCGTGCTCGCGCATCTCTTCAACGACGCGAATCGCAGAACCGCGGTCCTCGCGACCATCTGGCTTCTCGAGAATGCCGGCATCGAAGTCGATGCCCAGAAACTTCTCGACCTCCCGCTCGGCGATCTGCGCGCGGATGCCGACCGGAAGATCTTCGAAGAGAAGTTCCGAAAGCTCGTCGCCAACCAATGATTAGTTCGTTACCGGTCTGAAAATCATCCGCGTCGGCGGACGAGTGAAGTCCACGTCGGGGAAAACGATCAAGTCGATTTCCCCGTCTTGATTCGGATCGTGGTGCTCGAGCGCATGAGCCGAGGTCGGAAAGAAGATTTCGGGCAAGAGTCCGGCATCGACCGCATACCCGAAAACGCGTCCGTCGATGGCCGTGAGACTGACGGTGTTGACGACGTGAAGCGTGGGCAGACTGATCGAGGCCGGAAGGTAGCCCGCCCTCGCACGCGGAATCTTCAAACCATTGAACGAACCTTCGAAAAGGTTCGCAGCGACCGCACAAAACGTTCTCGCATCGAAGGTCACGCCGTTCTCATACTTCGGTAAAGCGTTGACGTAAGCGTGGATGGATTTGGTGAGGCAGAAAATTTTTAGTTCGACCGTTTTCTCTGCCTTACATTTCGCCGTGAAGCCGTTAGCGACTCGGTCGCGGTCTCGGCCCACGATCTTGAAATAAGAGAGAACCAGCAAATTCGTCACGGGCGCCGCATAGATCACGCTCGAGATCCCGTCGACGATTCGATTCACCT
>JAZKJB010000024.1:3282-3667 GCA_040384505.1 Bdellovibrionota bacterium
CAAGGTGCGAAAACGTAGATGCGATCTCCCGGCACGTAGCCGCCCCATTGGGCACGAGCGCTCGTGCTCGCGAGCGTGCAGATTGCGAGGAGAACGATCATGACGAGATTTCGAGTGCGTTGGGTCATGGTCGACGTTTTAGCAAGCGCGGTGCCCGACCAGCCACTCCAGGCGCGCCACCCGAGACGCCTCGGTGTCGATCACCTGGTCATCGAGCGCTTTATCGTCTCCTCAAAGCGTCTGGAGGAAGCGGATCAAGTCCTTGCGGTCTTCTGCGGAGAACCGTGATTTTCCGCCGGTCGCGAAGATGCCTTCGTCGTGGCCGGTGTTCTTCAGCCCGAGCTTCGTCGCATCGAATTGCATTTCTCGCTTCGCTCCCGCGGGC
>JAZKJB010000025.1:0-6650 GCA_040384505.1 Bdellovibrionota bacterium
TTGTTGTCGACGATGGCTTTGTCGCGCGCTTCACGCAGGCTTGCGACTTCAGTACGAAGCTCGACGGTTTCGCTGCGGCTCTTTTCGAGCTCACTGACGAGATCACGCAACTCCGACCGGCTCTTCTCGAGCTCGCTCAAGACGCGCGTGAGCTCACGGCGTCGCTGATCGAGATCGCCCGTGAACTGATCGAGTTCACGACGAACTTCTTCGGCTCTCAACTTATTGTCCAAGCTCGATTGAACGAGCTCACGGTTACGGGCTTCGGTTTGCGCGACACGCTCTGCAGCTTCACGTTCGAGCTTCTCGAGCTCGCGCCCGACTTGCAAACGCTTCTGCTCGATCTCGTCTTTCAAGTCGGTCAAAACTTCCGTGACGATCTCGGACTCGCGACGAGCGAGATACTCGTCCATTTCTCGCGTTTTCTTCGCGACCAGCTCGCGCGCTTGCGTTTCGCCAGCCCGAACCAGCTCGCCCATTTTACGATGGGCTTCTTTCTGATGCTCGGAGGCGAATTTCTCCGCTTGCTCGCGAAGACCTTGCGATCTCTCTCGAGCTTCGACGATCAGCTGTTGCGCTTCCGCGCGAGCCTCGTCGAAAAACTTTTGTGCGTCTTGATGGGCTTCTTCCGTCCGCATGCGGTAAAGCTCTTCCGCTTCGGCTTCGGTTTGACGAGCACGCTCGTAGAAGCCTTGCGTTTTGATTTCTGCGAGACGCTCGGCCTCTTGAACCATCGTCGCCGCTTGCTTTTGCGCACCCGAGAGAAGTCTCTTGGCTTCTGCGCGAGCCGCGATGATTTCTTGATGAAGTCGTTCGTTTTGTTTGATCGCTCGCGGAAGCGGGCTATCGAAATCGATCGCGGGCTTTTCGATCTCGAGCTTCGGCATTGTTTCTTCGCGAGGGGCCGAGATTCGCGCGGGCGCCACGGAGACCGAGACCGAAACCGGAGGGGGCGGTGTCGCTTTGACGACCGGCGCTGGAACCGGCGTCGGAGAAGGTGCCGGCTCGGCGATTCGAGCTGGCGTCGGTTTCATCTCCGACTTCGTCTCCATCAACGGCGGAGGAGCCACATCGGACCACTCGCAGAGAATGCTCAATTGAACGGTCCGACCCAGCGACACGATGTCGTTCGGCCCTACTACAGTCGGAGTTTTGGCTTTGATTTCGGCACCGTTGAGGAACGTCCCGTTCGACGAACCCAAGTCTTCGATGACCACTTGCCCGTACATCGTCTTCACGGACAGATGCTTGCGGCTGATGTCCTTGTGGTCCAGTACGAGGTCGCACCCGTCCACCCGACCGAGGAGAATCTCCTCGGCCTGCACTGTCTTCTTCCCCGGAGTTACCCCGGAGAGAAGCGTGACATGGAAAACGGCGTGTCTGTTGCCCATCGACCCCTAAACGACCTCTTAGGACGCCTTTCCTGTGCGGACCGCATCGATTTCGCGCGTGCGTCGATGCGCTCCGATTTCCGTATCCACCGATTGTTCGGCGAGTGCCTCGAGCGGATCGCGATGTTCATCGAATCCAGTTTCAGCCGTCGGATACAAGTTGTTGTCGCTGCGATACCACAAGAGATCGAGTGAACTCTCGAAGCGCTCGATCATCGAGTAGTAGCAACGCTCGGGCGAGAAGATCGTGTTCCAGATATGCGACGCGAGCGAGAAGACGATCCCCGCGATCGAGGTCTTCATGGCGAACGCGATCTCGAAGAGGAAGCGATCCATGATGTTTTTCGTGCCTTCGACGTCTTGAAGGTTCATTCCGCCGAGCTCGCTCAAGCCGCCGGCGATCCCGACGAACGTGCCCAAGATCCCGGTCACGACGAACAGGCCCGGAAGGAGCGACACGAGATCGTTCAAACCCGCGATCGGGATGATTCCGAACACGCGGTTGAAGCACGGGTTGTGCTGAAACGTCGACTTCGCGATGTTCAAGAGTTTCGGGTTCTCTTCGTTCCACTTGAGGAACTTGAGTTGGTTCAACACGTCTTTGACGAGCCAAGCGCAGCCCTGCTTCACGAGGAAGACACGGTCGGTGAGCGACATCACTCTGTCGTTCTTCCGGCGCTTCATCCGATCGCGAACCGCGAAGGATTCGTAATACGTGCGCTCGAGCAAGCGCTTCACGATCACGTAAAACGAAACGTCCTTCACCTTCCCGGGGACTTCCGTCTCCATGAAGCGAGCGACGCGCTTTTCGAATTCGCGTGCGAACCACTCGTGTCTCTTGACCGTGTACCAGGTCATGAGTCGCAGCCAGAGGGCCACGAAGAAGACGACGCCCATGAAGTATGGGAGTACGGTGATGAAATACTGTGCCAATGTTGACGTGGTCATCGTCAAATCCTCACTTCTTTTTTCCGTCCATGCTGAACCGGATGATGACTCGTTGAGCTTTCTTACAATCGTTAACTTTGCAGAATTCCGCCGCGTTCGCGACGTTGCGGTCTTGAATCTCCATGACTTCGAGGAAGCTCCGGCCGGAGACTTTCATCAAAGGAAGAAGATCCTTCTCGTGCTCGCCTTTTCCTTTGCCGTCGATCATGTGCTGGAAGATCGAGTTCGCGCGCTGATACGAGAGGTCCATGTTGTACTTCAGAGCTTTGCGATCCTCGGGCTTCGTACTGTTCGGATCGATGAAGCGACCTTGGAACGTAGGAGAAGCGAAGCCGACGATCTCGACGGTCGAGATCTTTCCGGCGAGCTTCGGGTTCCCGAAGAGCGACTTCGAGTAAGCGGGCATCGCTTTCTCGAGGACCGCCGTCATCTGAGGTTTCAGACGCGCGGAACCGCTATCGAAGTACGTATTACCGAAGTCGAGGACGACTTCGCCAGTGCCCATGTCGATGTCGGCATCGACGCCGGCGGCCGCGAAGCTCTTCTTGATTTCGCCTGCGATTGCCTTGCGTGCGTCGATTTCTTCTTTTGCTTTCGCGAGCTCACCCTCGGTGCTCTTGAGCTGTCCCTCGAGGCCGGCGAGCTTGTTGCCCATCGCCGCCGCTTTTCTTTCGGCAGCATCACGGAAGGCCGCTTCACGTCCCGCGCGTTGTGCGCCGGTGAGTTTTTCTTTCGCGAGCTGAGCTTCGAATTCTCCGCGCTCACGAGCTTTCTCGGCGGCGAAGCTTCCCTTCAAATCCCCGATCGCTTTTTTCAAGCTGCTCGCTTCACCCGCGGTCGCCGCGAGCTTGTCGGAGAGGCCACGAACTTCTTCGCCTTTACGCGCGAGTTCCTGGCCGGTTTTCTGGAGCTCCCCTTGCGTCGTCGCGAGCTGACCTTGCGTTTCGTTTAGCGATTGATTGAGCTCGTTCAGCTTCGCATTGGTCGCGACGAGTTGTTCTTGTTGTTGAGCGGCAGCGGCGCGCAGTTGCGAGAGTCTGCGTTCGTTCGCATCGCGAGCGGCCTTCGACTGCTTCTCGAAAACGGCCTTCGTGATCTTGTTGCTCTGAAGCGCTTTCTTGAGATCCTGCATCTTCGTCTTGAGCGCGGCTTCGGTCGCCTCGATCTTCGCTTCGCTCTCTTCGATCTGCTGCTTCTTCGTTTCGACGTCGCTCTCGAGCTTGATGATCTCGGTGTTCTTGTCGACGATGATGTCGTCACGTGAAGCGATCTTCGTCTTCGCGACTTTGTTCGCGTTCATGATGTTGCGAATCATCTGCTGATACTTGTTCAGCGCAGTTGCCTTTTGAGCGTTGTCTTTCGCCTGCATGTTCAGCTTGTCGCGCTCGGACTTCGCTTCTTCCTGCAACAGAACCAGCTTGTCCATGAGCTCTTGATATTCTTGCTGTTCGCCCTTCTCGGCGTTTTGCATGTAGTCGTTCTTGACCGACTCGTACACCTTGAGCTGGTTCTGCAGCTCTTCGACCTTCATGCTGAGTTTCTGGTTTTCTTGCTGACTCGCCATCGCGCCGGTCCCCGTACGGAGACTCGCGGTCACGTAAAGCAGCAGGAAGATACTGCTCAAACCCAGAAACAAATCGGAGTACGACGTCCAAAAACTATCGTTCCCGTCTGACTTCTGTTTCTTGTCGTAATGAAATGCCATAGCAGCCCAAGCTCCTCGCTCGTGGATCCACGTTTTCCCATCGGCATTTCCGGCCCAACTATTTGGAGTTTCTCGTGATTACTCTCTCGAACTGGACTTTCAACCAGAGCCCGTGACGAGCGGTCGGTCCAGGAGTGTTTCGAATGGAGATGGTCTTTGCGATTCCTTTCGAAATCGTCTGGACCTTCGTCAGTGGAGCTTGGACTTGGCGGCTTTCGGTACACCTAGCGCGTTCGAAACCAACGGTCGAGCCGCGATCGGCGCTTGAGGCAGTGACACGTAGAACGTGCTTCCGTGACCGACTTTCGAGTCGACCCAGATTTTGCCGCCGTGAGCTTCGACTAGCATCTTCGTGATGTAGAGACCGAGGCCGAGCCCGCGACGATCTTTCGCCTCGATCTGCGCATAGCGATCGTAGATGTTCTTTTGCTTCTCTTCCGAAATCCCGATTCCCGAATCTTTGACGCTCAACTCGATTCCCGTGGCGGTTCTCTTCGCATCGACGGTGACCGAGCCCCCTTCGGCCGTGAACTTGATCGCATTACCGATCAGGTTTCCCAGGACCTGGAGGATCCGATCGCGATCGCAAACGACATCCCCGCTGAACTTCGTCGGCGACGAGCGAAGAAGAATCGACTTCGCCGCACCGGCATAAGAGCAAGTTTCGATCGCCTCGCGAAGGATTTCGTCGAGCCCGTGAGTCCCGACTTTCAATTCGAGATTGCCCTGGCTGAAACGCTCGACGTCGAGCAAATCGGCAATTAGCCGAAGCGAGAGATCGACGTTTCGTTTGATCAGTTCGAGCCATGTCCGGACGGGCTCGGAATACTGGGTCGTGTAGTCGGGATCTTCGAGAAGCATTTCCGCGCAAGATGAAGCCGCACCGATCGGGTTTCTCAGATCGTGACTGACGATCCCTAGAATTTCCTCGCGTGACGTCAGCGTCCCTTTGGTTCGCGTGTGTTCGGCCCTTTCGGTCGTCAAGCGAAGGGTCGCCCGGTCGACTTCGGAGTCGGTTTCCAGGCGCTCGCTCGAGAGATTCTGATCCGTGGCCGTGCGCTCACCTTCGAGCATATCGTCGACGATCGAGCTCTTCTGTTTGCGTTCTCTCACCAGCACGGCGTCGATGTGCAATCGCTCCGTGCGGATCGATTGATCGGAGAGATCCCGTTCCGTCTGCATTTCCTCGATCGAGCCGTCGTGAGCCGCCGAGTCGGCGATTCCGCGCGCCGCGGAAACGGCTTCGTCCGTTTCGCTTCTCCTGCTTGCGACGTCGGAATCCGACTTTTCTTCGACCTTCATTCGCGCACTCTCGATCGAAGCGCTCGCCTTTTCCCGTTCGGCGTCCAAGCTCTCATCCGTATTGTCACGACTCGTCTTGAAGATCGAATTGCTGTTTTTCATATGGGCACATCTTACCACTGGCGCGTGCTTCGAGATCGACGCAGGCCGACTAGAGATGGTTCGTGGTCGATGTGGGCGATTAAACTGAAGTTATGTAGCTCACTTCACACGCGGAGGAGAGCCGGGGCTCTCTTCACGTGACGCAGTCCAAGTCGGCGCGACCGTCTTCTTCAACAACTCGTCGATACGCGCCGACGAGAGTCCGAGACCTGACAGAATCACGGTCCAATACGGTTTTGGAATGTACTTCGAGTACGGGTCTTCCATGATCGTCGGATGCCCCGTAGGTTTCCACGAACGAAGTTCCGGCGTCACGTTGTCACAAGTTTTCGAACGGAAGATGCCGAGGTTCCCGAGCGTGGGTGATCCGAGCTGGTCTCCGTGCGTGAGCGCGGCTTCCTTGCCGAGGAAGGGAAGCCACTTGATCTGATCGCGGTGGCGCGCACGCACGTCTTCGCTCCCGAAATATGGCGGCTGATCGTTGAAGACGGCGACGTTCGCGAACTCCTTCTTCTGACAAAAGAGAGCTGCCTCGTTTCGCTCGTAAGCATACTCGTCGGCGAGCCCGAACGTGTGAAGCCACTCGTGGAGGCCGATGCCTTCGCGCGAGCCCGAGAGAATCACGGGAATGCTTCCGCCCGATCCGCCTTCGTAGGGACTATTGCGAACGAAAAGAGCATGGTCGGCCTGGAACTGAGCTGCGAGGCGCACGAGTTCGGCGGCGTCGCACTGGACCACTCGATCGATCGTATAACCATCGCGATACTTCTTCAGCTCCGCTTTCGTGAGGACGATGCCCTTTTGCTTCGCCCAGTATTCGAGCGATCGAATTTCTGCTTTCGTGTATTTGACCGTGAGAGCCTGACACTTGATCGGCTTCGCGCGTGGATCGAGAACTTGAACTTCGATCGAGAACTCGGTCGACGTCAGTGCTTTGAACGGGAGCGTTCCCTCGATGTGCGCTTTGATCTGACGAGCTCTCGCGCCCGAAACCTGATCGGTCAAGATGACGAGCTTACTGGCATGAGCGGCGAAGCTCCAGGCGAGTACGCCTGCGAGTGCTGCCATCGCGATCTTCGATCTCACTTGAACCTCATGACCGGATCCGACTTCACGCCAGGGATTTTCGCACTCCTAGTGAACGCGCCATCGAGCGCGGCGAGCTCGACTCGGGTTGCACTTTCCGTTCGCTCCGTTTGCGG
>JAZKJB010000025.1:6660-8021 GCA_040384505.1 Bdellovibrionota bacterium
TCTTCGCGGGAAACGCACCACGCTTTTTAGGTGAGTCATAGAACTCCAAATGCGCGACGTGAATCCGACGCGAAAGCACGATTCGTCCCGCCGAATCCTTGAGCTTCACGACCGCATTTGCGTTGATCGCGTCCGCGGAATCGCAAACCGTGATCGTCTCGTCCTGCCGACGAGTTTCGACCTTCAAGTTCTGCTGACCCAGTAAAACCGCAGAAAGAGCCAATGTGGTGATCGCGCCGCAACTCATTCCCCGCCTCCCTTACCGGAACCGTGGAGTTTTGAGTTGCTCGCGCATGTCGCTTTGCAGCTGCATCTGACGCGCGAAACCTTCTTCGCACTGGAACTTCAAGAACGCATCCATCCCCGCCATCGCTCCCTTGTTCGGAATGTCGCCGGGAATGATCGCATTAGTTCCAGCGAACGCCACATCGGGCGCCGTGCGCGCCATCTTGTCTTCGAAAAGTTTCACGCTATTGCACGACATCATCAAAACGGCAGCGGGCCGCTTCGGACCCTGCAGCGCCGTCAGAAGACGATTCAAACCCGGGGTTTTACGTGTGTACCAGTCGTAATCGACGTGCAGATCCGAGCGAAGCTTTGGCGCATGGAAATCGGGTCCGCCGCCTTTGCGAGAGTGACCGTTGTAAACGACCAGATCCGCCGTCGAGACGCTGTCGAAGAACCACTGTGTGGTGGCCGCCGACTTCGCGTCTTGCTGAGCTTTCAGCGAACCGACATTGAGCTGATGCTCGGGTGTCATCGACGAGTTCTTGATTTCGATCGTCGCTGCGATCTTTCGCCCTTCGGGAGTCTTCACTTTCTTCGAATATACACCCGCCGAAGTTTCTTTGAATCCGCAGAGCCGAAGCTCTCCGCTGCATCCTCGCGTTAGGAGCTGACGATAGAGAATGTCGTAGGTCACATCCATCGTCGCGTTCATGCCGAAGTCGTGACGCTTGAGCCCCAAGCCATCTCGGTAATCGAAACTGAAGGGCTCACCTTCGGAGAAATCGTAGTAGCCGATCCCCATGACGATCTTCATCTGCCCGCGAGTATTCACGCTCGAGTAGAAACGGTCGCAACTCGCGCGCTCCTGTTCGCTTCGCGCCTCGACGCGCGGGACGCGCGAAAGCTGGGAGAGAAACGGGAAATAGAGATGATGATTCCACGCTTCCGCGAGATGTTGCGAAGGCGATTTCTCCGCCGCCAAGGCCGGTAAAGCCGTCAAGAGCGCGAGACCGAGAGTTGAAATCAGTTTTAGAGATGAAAACATGGTGGGTCCTCACGTTCGTGAAGTGGGCAAGTTAACACGCTTGCACCGTCACCCATTCGAAGGCAAGGCCGTCCGGTTGGGTCATCTA
>JAZKJB010000025.1:8031-9738 GCA_040384505.1 Bdellovibrionota bacterium
ACCGTCACCCACATCACCGAGAACGAGAGGGAAATTCGGTTGGAAGCCCTTTCACGACCGAGGAAAAACTGCATCCGAAGTCCAGGTTCCTTCAATTTGAGCCCTTCTTCGCGGCCGATGAAGTTAAGGTGAAGGAATGAAATCTACGATTACAGAAACTTCTCCTGACGCTCCCCTTACCGAACCAACCCCTCCACCCGTTGCCGAAACCAAGATCGGTACCTTCGCCGAAACAGCGTCGGCGGCGAAGATGAGCGGCAGCTACCACCAATATGCCGGCTACATCAAAACGAAGTTGGGTGAGCTCACCGACGACTCCGCACTCAAAGATTCCGGTCGCGACCAACAGCTCTTGGGAAAGCTGCATCGCTTCGTCGGGACCCTGCGAAGCGTTCGCGAGGCCACGACCGCAGACTTCAATCGAAAGCGCCTCGAGAGTCAGGCGATCTGCCGCAAACACGGCGGCCGGCTTCTCGACGTCGCATCGGACTTCGTCGAAGACATGAAAAAGGCTCTCCTCAAGTAACAGCTCCGCCGCCACAGGAGCGCCTCTCCAGGCGCTCATTAGTTCGGCGCTTTCCGGTGACGGGAAGCAACGACGTCGATGCTAACAATTCGAAGTGCGAGTTACAGGACCTCAGCTCCCCAGACGCCTCCATTTGAACCGATATGAAGTCATGGCTTCACGAGGCGTCCGAGCGCTCTATTTGGTAGGTGAAATCGGTTTGACCCTAGGCATTTGTGCCTGCGGCTCGGTCCTGCCATTCATGATTCCTGCTAGCGACTCGAATTCCACGGACTCCCTGCCCTCGAAAGACACGGTCACCTTTTCCGCCGATTGGTCGGTCGACGCGATGAAAGGCGGCTGGTCGACTCTTCAAGCCGTGCGCGGCTCTTCGATCGCGGCGAATTCGACGACGTGGCATGGGCTCACGAGCGCTCGCGTGGAAGTACGCCCAGGAGACGACCCGCTTGGTACGACGGGTGAGCGAGCGGAAGTCGCGGTGATGAAAAACAGAGGAAAACCGTCTTTCGAGAACGCCGCGAGCGGAACGGTGTACTTCGCCGTCAGCTACAAACTCCCTACCGATTGGCGTGCGAACACGAGCGGCTGGTCGATCGTGTTCGCTCTTCAGGGCCCCGACTCACTTGCCTACTCCCCTGCTCTCGCGCTCAACGCCGACGACGCTTACTCGCTGACGATCCACGCGGGCGATTTACGCTCGAACACGGCACCAGGCTCGTTTCACGATCTCGCCTTCAGCGATCCGAACTTGAACTTGGGAAAATGGTCGGACTTCATCATCGGCGTCGTCTTCTCGCCGACAGCCAGCGGTAGCGTCACGGTCTGGCGTCGCAACGAAGGACAAGCGAGTTTCGTCCGTGTCGCCGAGGTGACCGGTATCGCGACGTTGCAGTACAACGGCGCCGTTTCCGCGATCGTCGAGGATCACTACTGGAAGCAGGGATTGTTCAGGAGTGACGCTTCATTCACGAACGTCTTGTGGATGGGGCCCACCGCTCGAGGCGGTTCGTTCAAATCCGTCGAACGTACGGCATTCGGGACCGCGACGGGGATGCCTTGACCGAGTCGGGCGCCGCGAAGTCAAAAAAAAGGAGCGCCACTCGGCGCTCCTTAATTCGACCATGAATCACGGTTCTACTTAGCGGACGTCTCGTTGGCTGATGGCGTGATCACGACATCGA
>JAZKJB010000026.1:0-3634 GCA_040384505.1 Bdellovibrionota bacterium
CGACCAATGTGCGCTTCGACATCGATGTGTCCCCCAACGCTCTCTTTTCGGCGTAGGGCTCGGCTCACTTTAGGACGAACGTCGAGAAAGCTCGAAAAAGACGATGGATTTCAGGTTTCCCTGTCGAGGCTCGATGCAGTCGTCGAATCGCCAAGAGCGGGCTCGAATATGTGCTTCCCGACGCATTCGCCGGCGAGAGGAAAATCTCGAAATGAGACGAATCAAAATGCGGGATCTGGCGGATTCAAAATCGAACTCGGGCCGACGCCATCGCCGCCGACGTTCCATTTGTCCGACAAAAGATAATCGCGAGAGAGGAGCCGCACGCTGTATCCGACACGTCCTCCGGATTGCGCACATTTTCCAGGAATCATGACTTCGGGCGGAGCGACCTTATCGCATTTTCCGAATGTCGCGTCAGGAAATGTAAACACCTGTGCTTTGGGTAGCGTCCAGCCCGTGAGAAGATGGCGCCAATCTTTGATCGCGTAGCGGAGGTCACCATTGGTCAAACTCGGATCAAGTCCCGAAGGAGTCGAGCCGCCACCGTTGAACGAACTTCCGATTTGAGACTCCACGGTCTGCGGTCCGAGAACGGGATGACCGACGCGTGAACCGACATCCGAGACCGTGCGTGCGGGGCGACCGAGGACTGGCGACATCCCGCTGTAGCGGCCAGATGCATTGGCTTTCTGAAAGTAGTTTTGAAAGAAGTTCGGATCGATCGAGAAGTAGGTCGCATCGAAAACGTCAGGAGTGACTGCCCCGATTTCCGCTTGTCTCGTCAGCGCGATCTCGGAATTCACCTGCGTCGGAGGGTCATTGAGATTGAAGGCAAGTGGATCGCCCGTCGAGGGAAGCTGATCGAAGTGAATGTAGTTCGAAGTGCGAAGCTTCAACGCGTTGTTGTTCGTATAGAACTGCGCGAGGATGTGGCGCTGTGCTCCTAGCGCGACCATCGATTTCAAACCAAGTTGATCCCCTGGATAGCGTGAAAAGTTCGGAAGACGATCGAGGTCGTTTCCGTCGAGCGTTCCGCCGACGAATCTCGGAGAAGTCAACGGATCCACGCGATTCGGTCCGTCCGATTGCGGCGACGTCTTGTTCCAAGAGTTTCGATACCACGGCCCAATTCGTCCGCCGAAAGGCTGTGCGAATGAACGTGCCTCGAGCAAAACCGGCTGACCGAATGGGGCGAAGGGTTTTCGCGGACGTGAGCGTGCGTGAACTCCAACATACGACATGCACCAAGGATTTTTCTCGAAACCGAGGCTCGAGTGCTCGGGATATTGCTCACCTTGAATGTCCGGCTCAGCGGCGAGAGTCCGCATGCTACGGTCCGGATCCCAGAGATTCATCATGTTCGGATCGAGACTGTTGTAGTTGTCGTGAGTCTGGAGTGTCGCAATACATGCATTGCCGCCGACGACGTTCACGAAAACGAGAAGTGGTTTCGTCGGAATGTCGACGATGGTTCGATCGCCGTTTTGATTCGGGCCGACGCAGTCCGGATGGCTCAGACCGTTGTAGACATCGAAATACCCATCGTCGAAGCCTTCTTTGTTCGTGCTCGTGAGATTCTTTCGAATCGTATTGAGCACTCCGTCGCGCACGGGCTTTTCTTCCTGATCGCGAAAATTCGGATCGGCGAGATTCCGTCGAAGCTTGAAGATCATCTGCTTACGAGTCGCGATCGCGAGCTTGTAGCCATAGATGATTTGCATGGTGAACCGCCAATTCGCAGGACCTGATTCATTACAGTTCTGCAACTGCGTCGATCGGGAAAATACCTCGGATGCGCGCTGCCCGAAAATACCGGGCACCCAAGGCGCGATGATCGGCGTGATGGGCGTGAGCTGCGTCGTCGTATTGTAGGGACGGAAACAGTAGTTCTCTCGCTGCGCTCCCTGGACGGTCGTGTCCCAAGCAGTATTCATCACGCAGACCGCGGGCACTTCGTTGTTCCGCATCGGATAAGCGACATCTTGCAACTGAACGGTCGGCGGTGTTCGCGCAGGAGGCATGCCGGCAATATCAGTATCCAAGTTACTCATCTGCCGACCCAGCGTTCCCAACACGCGATACCGCCACGCGAGCAGTTTATAGTCCTGTCGGATTTGGTAGTTGATATGAGCGATCTCGTTCAAGATCTCCGACTGGCGTTCGGCGGCGTAGTAAGCGCCGAAGTCGACGGCGTTCTGTAAATTGATTTTGTCATGGACGATCAGGCCGATGTTTACGACCATCGCGAAGAAGATGAAGAGGACCTGGAAGATCAGCGCGACGAAAATCGACATCTGACCGGTTTCGTCTAGCAGGCGGCGCTTGTGTTTCATCGTGCCCATGGTGGTCTCACGATCGTACCATATCTGGACGCCCGCGAGACCTTGCTGTTATCCTTCCAGGAAACCAACGAGCAGATATCGGGAGATGGACCATGGTCGTGTTCGCGCCTCGCTTGCTTTGTCTCATTTTGATACTGGCCTTCGCGCCGCTGGCCCACGCTCAAATTCTCTTCGAGGGTTATTCGAAAGTCATGCTCGGAGCGAAGCACGTCGGCTTCACGATCCAGCGCTACGAGTACGACGCGAAGAAAAAAGAATTTCTCGCGACGAGCTTTCTGAAGACCAGCCCCGATGGCGGCAACATCACCGAGAGCACGCAGTCTCGAGCCTCGGCTTCTCTGAAACCGATCGGCTACAAGTACACGAACGCGACCGGCGACAAAGTGAAGATGATCGATGCGACCTTTAAAGGCGAAACGATGACTCTCGTCATCGTCGAGAATGGTCAGCGCAAGGCTCTCCCGGCGAAGAAACTTCCGAAAGGCGTCTTTCTCTCGAACTACCTCGCGTACGTGATGTTGCAAGGAAAAGAAGGCATCAAAGTCGGAGCGAACTACGGTTACCAAGCGATCGCGGAAGAAGACGGCGGCTTGTATACCGGCCAGGCCTTCATCAAAGGCGAAGAAACCTACAACGGTGTCCAAGTCTACCGTGTGTTGAACTCGTTCATGATCGGCACACCCGCGAAGGCGGAGTACGTGAGTTTCGTCACCGCGAAAGGCGAAGTCGTGGGATCGCGCTCGCCCGCGCAAGATCTCTCGACGGAAGTCGTCTCGAGCATTCAAGAGGCGACCGCAGGACTTTCAGTGAATAACAATCACCTCAAGCAACTCTTCGGTTCGATGCCGAGCGGTCTCGAAAATCCAATCGCTCGCAAAAGCGGCGGCGCTCCGTTGGGTGCAGCACCCGACAAGCAGAAAACTCTCGAGGGCCCGGATGAAACGAAAGAATCGGCTTCGCCTAAAACTGAAGGTGTTCCCGGCGGCAAAGGCATTACGCTAAAGCCTGACGCAGAGAAGGCGCCGCAGGAAAAAGCGACGACGCCGGCAAAAGAAGCCACGCCTGCACCGGCGAAGAGCGCGACTCCAAAAGCCAAGTGATCATTCTCATCTTCCGACGCCTCATCGCGAGTCTTCCGGTTCTTCTCGGCGTCGTGACGATTTCATTCTTCCTTCTCGCACTCGTGCCCGGCGATCCCGTCGACGTGATGCTGGGTGAACAAGCGTCGAGCGCGGATAAAGAAGCGCTTCGAGTGGCGCTTTCACTCGATAAGCCAATCGGCGAACGAT
>JAZKJB010000027.1:0-5989 GCA_040384505.1 Bdellovibrionota bacterium
GCTGTTGGTCAGGACGAGGATCTGGACGATCTTGGAAGTCGATTTGGAGGTGTCAGACATGCGGGTTTGTTTAACACAATGCCCAGTGCTGATCGATGCTTGCTGCGAGTGGTCAGTGTTCGCCAAAACGCACAAAACCCACTCTTGCGAGCGGGCTCCGTGAGGGTGGCCGTGTCATTCGGCCTCACCCGCGTGCGTGTCGATTATTGAACGCAAACTCCGACGTTTCCGCCGTAGCCGAGCGGTTGGCAGTAGTCGTAACCGCAAGAGCCCGGAACGTTCACGAGGCACGAGCGACCGAACTGGCTCGGTCCCATGAACGAGCTCTGGTAAGAGCCCGTGCAACCCGCCGTCGATCCGCCGTAACCCGCGTAACCGCAGACGCGAATCCCATTGTTTTGATACGGCGAGTACCAAGCGACCGTCGATCGCGCGTAGTTCGAAGTCGGCACGCAGGAAAGTCCGATGCCTCCCGTGCAAACCGCGAACGTACCCGGCTGGCATCCGCCGTTGATGCGCGGATCGTACTGGTAGAAACCCGCGCGTTGGTACTGATACCAATTTTGCGAGGTGTACGGGTTGTAGCTCTGTTGGTAAGTGCCGCGCATGTACGGTTGTACGCACTCTTGCGCGGGGACGTCGGCGACTCGCGTCTGCCCACCACCACCATCTCGGCCGTTATCATCTTCATTCTTGTTGCCACACGCCGCGAGTGTCGCGACCGAGGCGAGCGCGACGAGCGCCAGCTTCAACGAATTCATCATCCCACCCTCTCGAGGTTTTCGAGTACGTCCCCGTCGGTTCCAATCTCCGTGCCACGTGCGCACACCTCGTGTGTTTGCGTTCGGTGACGATTTGCGCACCTGACCCTGAACTTCCTGCAGGGCGCGGAGCAAAAACTTCGAAAGCGGTGCGAAAGGAACCCGAGCGACACTAGCCCTTCGGCGAGGCGCGATTCGGGTCGAGCGCAGGGCCTTTGCTTTCGAGAACGGGAGCGCTAACCTGAATCCTATGAATTCGTCCTTTCGATCGCTCGCGTTCGCGACCGTCTTGGCTTTTGGCTTGGCTTTTGGCCTCGCGGCGCATGCGGCGCCTCAGCCCGTAAAAGTGAAACCCGGTTCGATCGCGAAAGCGGTCAAGAGCGGTTTCTTCGCCGGCGGTGAAGCGGCGAGCGAGTTCAGCTTGATCGAAGCGACGGCGAAACGATCGGGAGATTCCGAGACGTTGGTGCTCCATTACGGCGATCTCAACGGACAACCGCTGCGCGGAAAGCCCGGATTCTTCCAGGCCTCGCTCGATCGAGACGGCCGGCGAGTGGTCGTCGATCTCTCGCAGGTCTCGCGAACGGCGATCGATCCCGAATCGCTCCGCAAAAAACTCGCGGGATGGAAACTCGTATCGACGATCGACATGACCATGGATCCGACCGACCTCTCGACGAACATCACCTTGATCTTGAAGGAACCCGTCGAGCTCGCAGTCGAAGCCTCCGACGACAAGAGTCCGAGTCAGGTCTCGTTCACTCTCAAACCCGTCGGCGGAGCGCTCAAATGAAACTTCGTCCATGGTTGGTTCTCCTCGCCTTCGTTCTCCCTAGCGTTTCGCACGCGCGAGCCTTCGACTTGAAGAACGAGCGCGTCGCGCCGTTCATTCGCGGAACTTTCGGTTACTGCCTCGCGGGTACGACCGCCTTCGGTGGTTCGAGCGGAGCCGACATCACGTTCGACAAGAGCGCGAACTTCGCGACCGGCGGCGAGTTCGGTGTCGTGGTCGAAGGGCCGTCACTCGGGATGCGCATCAGCGTGGAGTACCTGATCCCGAAGCAGCTCACGAGTGCCGAAGGGAAAGACCAAGCCGGGGCGACTCAGTTTTCGATGGAATCGAAGATGGGTGTTTTGATCCCGCAGGTGAACTTCGACTTCAACATGAAGACGACCAACGTTTCACGATACTTCGTCGGTGGCGGAGTCGGTATGGCGACGCTCACGCTCGAAAACCAATTCACGCAATCGGCGGGAAGCTCGTACTCGGCGCTCGGAAATTTCACGGAGAACGGAACCGGCAGCACCGTCGGCGGTCAAGTTTACGCAGGGTACGAGACACATTTCACCGACACGGTTTCGATCTCGTTCGACGTCGGCTATCGCTATTACAACGTCACGACGATCAACAGCACGAAGTCACAGACGAGCTTCACCGGCTCGCAGGTCGAGGGGCAGCCCCTCAAGAATCACGACGGCACCGATCGACAAGTCAATCTGAGTGGCCCGTACGGCGCACTCGGTTTCCGTTTTTATCTTTGAGTCGTTTCTTCCGCTTCAGCCGGCGCTTCAGCCGGCGCTTCAGCCGTGCGCTTCGGCTTGCGACGCTTTGTCGGGACCATAGAGGTTCTCGAGCATCTCGCGGTAGTTGTGATCGACGATTTTACGTTTCACTTTCAACGAAGGCGTGAGCTCGCCGGACTCGATCGAGAATTCGCGCGGGAGAATCGCGAAATTCTTGATCGATTCGAAGCTCGCGAGGTGAGCGTTGGCGTCGGCGACGCCTTGGCGGATCAGCTCTTTCACTCGAGGGTGTGCGATCAACGACTCGCGGTCCTTGTACGAAATGTCGTTCTCGCTCGCGAACGATTCGACCTGGTCGATGTTCAGCGTGAGGAGCGCGACGATGTACTTCTTTTGGTCGCCGTGGACGTGGACCTGCGAGATGAAACGATTCGCCTTGAGCAATCCTTCGAGACGTTGTGGCGCTACGTATTTTCCGCCGGCCGTCTTGATCAGGTCTTTCTTGCGATCCGTGATGCGCAGGTAGCCCTCGGGCGAGAGCTCACCGATGTCGCCTGTGTGCAGCCATCCGTTCACGATCGTCTTGGCGGTCGACTCGGGATCGCCGTGATACTCCTTCATCACTTTCTTCGACTGAACGAGGATCTCGCCGTCCTCCGCGATCTTGAAACGAACGTCGCCGACCGCTTTGCCGACGGTACCGAAGCGGTAGTCGAAGGGTGTGTTCACCGCGATCGCCGCCGTCGTTTCCGTGAGTCCGTAGCCTTCGAGGATCAAAATTCCCGCGGCATGGAAGAACTCCGCGATCGGGCGCGAGAGCGGAGCGCCTCCGCAAACCGCGAAACGAAGTTTTCCGCCGAGCTTTTCGAAGAGCGTGTCGAAGACGAGCTTGCGAGCGAGGCGATAGCGAAGCGCGAGGTCGACCGGCACGGGTTGCTTTTCGACTTTGTACTGGCTGATCTCGCGTCCGGTCGCAAGGGCCCAACGAAACACTCGGCTTCGAAGCGGGCTGATCTCGGCTTGAGCGAGGATGCCGTTGTAGATCTTCTCGAAGACGCGAGGGACCGAGACGATGAGGGTCGGCTTGATCTCGACGAGATCGTTCTTCAATTTGTCGATGCTCTCCGCGAAGGCCATCGTGTAGCCGATCAGCGCGTGACCCCAGATTTCGATGCGCCCGAGGACGTGTGCGTACGGGAGAAAGCAGAGCGAACGATCGCGGAACGTGACGCCGAGAAGAGGGAACGCGTCGGCGACTTCGCTGAGTGCTTGGGTGTGCGTGAGCACGACCCCTTTCGGGCGCCCCGTCGTTCCCGACGTGTAGATGATCGTCGCGGTGTCTTCGAGCTTCAGTTCGCGAACCGCGAGCTCGTAAAGAGTCGGCGACATCTTGAGTGCGGTTTCGCCCTTTTGTTGGACTTCTTGCAAGGTCAGGACGGATTCGGGAGTCGCGCCTTCTTTTCCCGCGTCGAAGCAGAGCACGTGTTCGATCGACGGCGTCGCTTTGACGACTTCGCGAAGACGACGTGCCATCGCGGGCGTTTCGCAGATCAAGACCTTCGCTTTCGAATCTTGCAGGATGAACGAAATGTCTTCCGGCGAACTGCTTTGGTAGATCGGCACAGTGACGCCGCCGAGGCCGAGGACCGCGAGATCCGTCGCCGCCCACTCGAGACGAGTGTTGGAGAAGATCGCGACGGCGTCGCCTTTGCGCACGCCGAGCGTTTGAAGTCCCGCTGCGATCGATTCGACGAACGCGCGGTAACCCGTCCAATCGAGCTCGTTCCATCGCCCGCCACGTTTGAACATCACGGCGATGCGAGAGGTGTGCTTCTTGGTGGTCTCGAGGAATTTATGACAGACGGTGTCGGACATAGAGCTAGATGAGACCAGCGGAGGCCGATTTTGTCATCGGTTTTGGAGGCTCAGCGCTTCGTCGACGGCTGGCGTTGTTGGGGCGGTTGTGTCGCCGTCGTCGTGCCGGGCTGCCCTGGGCGCGGCGGCAGTGCACGAGGCGTGAGCGTGATCGTACGCGTGGTCTCGGCTGCGACCATGACGACGACTTGGTCGCCGCTATTCGTCGATTCGTCGTAGACGGTGACCGTCACGTTCTGGTCGGAAGGAACGGCGATCATTCGTGCAGGAGATGCAGAGGCGACCTGTTGTTTGTCGATGTAGATCTTGCCTTCGCCACGCACGAAGATATTCAAGAAGCCCTTTTTGTCGCTCTTGAACTGGGCGTTCACCGTGCGTGAGGATTCGACTTTGAACGTCTCTTCGTAGGGACTCGGGATGTAGCCCGCCAAGCGAACGGCGATGCGCACTTCTTTTCCCTTTTCGAGCTGAAGAGTCGCGGGAGTCGTCTCGCCGTTCAGTACGCCGTTCACTTCGATCGGCGCGCCGGAAGGTGAGCTCGTGACCACGACGGGAATCGTCGCCGTCGAGGCCGTCGTCGTCGCCACGAGCGGCATGTCCGACGGTGGAAGCTCGAGAACCGGCGGCTTGTAGACGCCGGTCATGGCCAAGACTTCGGTGAACATCTTTCGCGCCTTCACGGGGTTCGTGTAGTAGTACGCTCCTCCGCCCGCGGCCATGCCGAGGAAGACCAAGACGATCAGGAAACTCATCGTCGAGGACTGCGGAGTTTCGCGCTTCACTCCCGAGTAGGAACGCGTGTGCGCGAACGTTCCTTCGCGAACCGAGGGCGAACCGTAAGCGCTGTTTCTCTCGAACGTCAAATTGGCCGGAGCCGCGACACCTTCGAAGGTCTGGCGCTGTCTCTCGGGGTCGGCGACTTTTCTCGGAGTCGCCGGATCCGTGGGCGGAGTCGGGGGCGGTTGCGCGCCGACCTTCTTCCGATGTTCGGGATTTCCGAAGTCGATGCCGGAATCCGAAGGGCCGTCCATTTCGGTCTGCGTGTCCGTGACGACGGTATTCTCCGTCGGCGGCGGTTGTGCGCCCGCGATTTTCGAAGCATCGAGTTTCGAGTACTCGATCATCTTCTTGCGGCTCTCGAGAATTTCACCGGCGAAGAGATTCTTGATGTAGACCGAGAAATCCTGCGGTGAGAAGTCGGGGTACTGGCGATTCAAGAAGCGCGAGAGCTCGCGATGGAACGCGGCCGACGTTTGGTAACGGAGGTTGCGGTCCTTCGCCAGCGCTTTGCTCACGATGCGCTCGAGCTCGGGCGGAATCGCGGGATTGATCTTGCGCAGGCTGGGGATCTGGCACTCGCGGATCTTGCGGAGCGTGTTCACTTCGTTGTTCGCGACGAACAAGCGGTCGTTCGCGAGGAGCTCCCAAAGCACGATGCCGATCGCGAACACGTCGGTCCGAAGATCGACGGGCTGTCCTTCGGCTTGCTCGGGACTCATGTAACCGAATTTTCCCTTGAGCGTTCCCGCGCGAGTCGTCTCGAGCTGGGTTTCCGCTTTCGCGATCCCGAAGTCGACGATCTTCACTTCACCTTCGAAGCTGACCATCACGTTCTGCGGGCTCATGTCACGATGGATGATGTTGAGCGGCTTGCCGGTGTTCGTGTCGATGCAGCGATGCGCGTGATCGAGTCCGCTCGCGACTTCCTTGATGATGTACAGCACCTGCTCGATCGAGAACGAGAGGCCCGACTTTTTCATCTTGTTCAGGATCTGGCGGAGGTTTCGTCCCTCGATGTAGTCCATCGCGAGGAAGAAGGCGCTGCGCTC
>JAZKJB010000027.1:5999-9806 GCA_040384505.1 Bdellovibrionota bacterium
GATGCCGAACTCGTAGATCGAGACGATGTTCGCGTGCGAGAGATTCACCGCGATCTTCGCTTCGTCTTTGAACATGTCGATGAATTCTGTTTGCTCGGTGAACTGCGGGAGGATGCGTTTGATCGCGACGAATTTCGAAACGCCGGCGGATCCCGAATTGCGCGCGAGATAAATCTCGGCCATGCCGCCCATCGCGAGCTTCTCGAGGAGAATGTATTTGCCAAAGGTTTCGAAGTTTTGGGACACTCTGTTCAAGCCTCGGCTGGTGACGTTACTAACCTCCTAAGTTTTCGGCGTCAGCTCGATTTTCCTTGAGGCTATAACGACTTGCGCTCGACCGAAGTCCAGCGCTTCCCAGAGGTAAATCGAACGATGTTGTGGATCGGGCTCACGGGTGGCATCGCGACCGGCAAGTCGACCGTAGCGCAGCTGATTCGAGCGCGCGGTCACGACGTGATCGATGCCGACCAGCTCGCTCGCGAAGTGGTTCAAATCGGGACGGAAGCGAATCTCGAAATCGCACGGGTCTTCGGTCCAGGCGCACTCTCGGCCTCCGGAGAACTAGACCGAAAGCGCATCGGAGAGATCGTCTTCAGCGACCGAACGAAGCTCGCGCTCCTCGAAGGAATCATCCACCCGCGCGTTCGCGCGCTCTCGCTCGAAAAGAAACGCGAGCTCGCGGCACGCGGCCGGAAGGTCGCCTTCTACGACGTGCCTCTTCTCTACGAGAAGAACATGGCGGAGCTTTTCGACCGAGTCTTGGTGATCGGTTGCAGCGAGGCTACTCAGCTCGCTCGGTTGATCTCGCGCGACGGATTCACGACGGACGAGGCGCGAAAACGAATTGCCGCGCAGTTGCCGATCGCGAAAAAAATCGACCTTGCCGACGACGTGATCTCCAACGAGGGATCGCTCGACGACCTCGCGAAGGAAGTCGACGCGTACCTCGCGCGAATCTGATTTTCGGTTTTCACTCGATCAAAAAGAAGAGACGACTCCCAGGAGAACCGCGGCCGCCTGCGATCTCGAGCTCACCATCAGCTCCGTTTCGATGCGTACGCCGTAGGGAACTTTCACGAGCTGCTCCATTCCGCCGGCCACACGAATCTGATAGTTCTCGTGCTTCAAGAACGTCGCGAGCTGATCGGCGGGAACGATCCGCACGCCTGCACCGGCCTTGATGAATGGTCGAAAGCGACTCTGGCCGTAGACTTTTCTTTGCGCGAAATGAATCGCACCCGATCCGTCGGACAGCAAGTGAGCACCGGCCTCGTAGTTTTCTCTTTTCTCGGTCGTGAACATGTACTGGGCGCCGAGGCGGCTGAGGAGGTCGGTGCCACTCGAAGCCGCTTTCGTGTCGTAAACGAAGCCGAGCTCGGCCGTGAGAGCTTGGCGGTATTTGTGGAAATATTCCTGACGTCTTTCGAGTCCAAGCGGGATCGCGGGCTGGGGGGCGATGTCGATCGATTTCCTGATCTCTTCTTCGTTCTCCGATGGACCGGCCGCGTCGGTGGTTTCGTCCAGGTTCGGTGATCCGAGAGACTTCGCCGCACGCAATGGCGCGGGTAGGGCGCAGCACGCCACGACGAAGGTCAAAAAAACGAGGGAACGTGCGAACGACATGAGGAAATCGTACCGCAAGCTCCGGTTCTTTTCATAGAATTTGGACTCGGTCTTTTCTCCCGGAGGATAGCTTTGGTGCGCTCGAATTCCCTCGCGTCAATCGCAGCCGTTTTTGCTTTCACGTCTTTGGCAGGTCTAGCTTCGGCCTCGGCTCAAGCGACGGGCGTTCAAGATTTCCGTCTCCACCAACATTATCGCCATATGCGCGCGCTCGGAATGGGGGACGCGTTCATCGCCTCCGCCGACGATTACGGCACGCTCTTCTACAATCCCGCGGGACTCGCTCGTCTCGAAGAAGGCGAAGTGAATTTGAGCCTCGGAGCCGCCGGCGATTCGAAGATCCCGTCGTTCTACGGTGAAGTGAAAGACGCGTCGGGCACGACGAACATGAGCGACATCACCGGTCTCCTTTCGCGCAACTACGGGAACTTCTATTCGACCCGCTTGTCGATGTTGCAAGCGCAGTGGGTTCGTCCGGGTTGGGGAATCGCGATTCTTCCGGTCGATCTCAGCATGGATCTCTCGATTCGAAATCTTTCCGGCGGCGGCGCGCTGAACGTCGTCGCGTTCCAGGACACGACGATCGCTTTCGGTCGCGGTTGGGACGTTCATTGGTTCAAGAATTCACGCATGAGCCTCGGCATGACCGCGAAAGCGATTTACCGCGGCTACTACAACCGCGCTCTTCTGGCGAGCGAGCTCGCTTTCAACAGCGACATCTTGAAAGCGGAAGACGCGAAAGAGGGATTCACTCTCGACGCGGACATCGGGATGTTGTGGTCACCTAAAATTTCTCAAGATTCCTGGTGGAAGTTCACGCGCCCCTCGGTCGGGTTCGTCGCACGAAACGTCGGCGACTACGGCTTCATCACGAACGCGCACTTGCTCGACAAAAATTCCGGCGAGCCGCCTCGCCTGGGTCGGCGCTTCGATCTCGGCGCGAAATTCGATCTTCCCGACTGGTGGATCTTCAAGACTCGTTTCGCCATCGACGAGCGCGACATGGGCGCAACGAATTGGACCTACAAGAAAGGCTTCCACGCCGGCGCCGAGTTCTTGTGGAAGATCAAGAGCTGGTGGCAGGGCGGTTGGCGCGTCGGCGTGAACCAAGGCTACTTCACCGCGGGCTTCACCGGTGTGTTCGCGTTGTTCCAACTCGATCTCGCGACTTGGGCCGACGAGCTCGGCACCAGCGACGAGAACAAAGCCGTGCGCATGTACGGACTCAAAGCGTCGATGGATTTCTGATCGGTTGGAGGAATGATTCCGACGGGCACCGACTGTTGGGTGCCCCGCTTTCGCTTTTCTCTTACTCATTCGCTCTCGAGCCCCGCTCGATCCGCCTGGAGGGCGGAGCGAAATTCGCTCTCACGGATGGATGATCTACGCGCCTTCGCGATTCGTTTCGAAGACGCGCACGCCTGACACGCCATGACTCCAGCGCTGGATTTTCAAGATCTAAGTGACGACCGCGAAGCGCTCGACTTCGTACTGCAGATTTTGCGCACGCGGGATTCGAAAGCGAGTTCAAACTCGCAAGAAGAATTCGGAAGTTCGGGAAATTACCCGCAAACGAAAACGGCGAGTTTTCACCCGCCGTTCGATTAGATTAATTTTTAAATTCAAAAATTCAGCCGACTTCAACTCGCCGAAAAATCAATTCCCCGAGTTCGCGTTCAGCGCCGCGATGAACTGTTGGCCGATCAGCGTGTTGTTGCCGGCGGCGCCTGCGATTGCGGCTTCGAGGTTCGTGCAGACTTCGGTGCCTTTGTACGAGCTGCCTTCGTTGCAGTAAGCGGCGGCGGCCGTCACTGCGACGGCTCCGACGGCGGCTTCGGAAGCGGCGTTACCAGAGGCGTTGTTGATCGCGGTCAACATTTGAGTGGAGTCGAATGCCGGGTTCGTGGGATCGAAAGTCGTGAGTGACACGCCCGACAGAGTCGCGAAAGTCGTCGCGAGTTGTGCGGCGCTCGCGAGTCGCAACATCGAGCGAACGCCCGAGCGCGTGCAGTTCGTGACCGCATCGTCGGCCGTGTTGTTCGTGACCGAGGGTTGGAAGACGAAATAACCCATGAGCGTGACCATCGGGTCACCGCCGCCGGTGTTCTCTTTCACTTTTTGGAAGGCGCTCGCCATGCGTGTCGCCGTGAACGGCCTCTACGAGGCGGCGAACCTCCCGCGCCC
>JAZKJB010000028.1:0-24783 GCA_040384505.1 Bdellovibrionota bacterium
CCGAGGGTACCAAGTGAAGAACCGTCTTCACGCCATTGACGACGAGAGTGTGGCCTGCGTTGGCG
The DNA here is from genome assembly GCA_040384505.1 of Bdellovibrionota bacterium. Classification (GTDB taxonomy): domain Bacteria; phylum Bdellovibrionota; class Bdellovibrionia; order Bdellovibrionales; family JAMPXM01; genus JAZKJB01. Next base: position 66 of record JAZKJB010000028.1, read on the forward strand.
CCACCTTGATAACGAACGACGAGGTCGGCCTGCGCGGAGAAAACGTCCACGACTTTGCCTTTGCCCTCATCACCCCACTGCGAGCCGACGACGATGATTCCTGGCACTGGCGAACTCCTTCGATGCTTTTTCGGAAAGATAGAAATTCGCCGAAGACACCCGGACTTGCAAGCTTCGGTTCGGTCAGGAGGCCGTCAGAATCGTAGGATCGCACTGAGTTGACGGCGGCGGTGGGAAGCAAAGCGACAAAGTCTCGATCGGGTCGACCTCAGTCGGACGACTTCGCGAAAGAAGCGGCCATCCAGGGTTCGTCGGGCGGAAGAGGGTCGGTGACCGCGCCCGTTCGGGCGAACTCGACGATCTTGGTGGCCGCCTCGAGCGATGCGGCCCTGAAGGCTTCGTGCGTCGTCGCGCCGACGTGCGGGCTCATCACGACGTTGTCGCGACCGACGAGATGTGAAGTGCGCGCGAGGGGCTCACGTTCGAAGACGTCGAGCCCGGCCGCGACGAACCAACCTTTTTCGAGGGCCTCGACGAGGATGTGCTCTTCGATGACCGACCCCCGCGACGTATTGACGAAGACGATGTCGTGCCCGGCTTCGGCGAGAGCGAGGCGGCGAATCATGTGATGCGTTTCTTCGGTGCCGGGAACGTGGCAGCTGACGACGTCGGCGTTCTTGAAGACTTCGTCCAGACTCATGCGTGTGCAGTTCTCGCGAGCGAAATACGATTCTTCCTTGTAGGGATCGAAAGCGACGACGCTCATGCCGAACGCGTGCGCGATTCTCGCGACCCGAGTGCCGATGCGACCGAGCCCGATCACTCCATACGTGAGGCCAGAGAGCTGGCGCCCCATGAGGGCTTCGCGTTTCCAGTCACCCGTCTTCACCGCGCGGTGAGCCTGCGGAATCTTGCGAACCGTCGCGAGGACGAGAGCCCACGTGAATTCGGCAGCTGAAGCCGCGTTCGCCTCGGGGGTGTACATGACTTTCAAGCCCCGCTTCGAGGTCTCATTGAGATCGAGATGATCGAAGCCGCTCGTCGCCGTCACGATCGCTTTGAGATTCGGTGCCTTCGACAAAAGTGCAGAGTCAATCTTCGTGCGGCTCCGGATGACGAGGGCCTCAACGTTCGCGAGCTCCTCCGATGTCGGGAGGGGTTGAGCCGAGCGTGTGACGACGAGTCCTGCGCTCGAGCGGAGTTTCGCTTCGGCTTCGACGTCGAATCGATCGGTGATCATCACGTTGAACGGCATTTCAACCTTTCAACACGACGGCAGGAGTCGCATTCAGGATTTCTTTCGCGCGTGCGAGGCCCGCTTGCATTCTTTCATCAGGGACAGTGCCGGGCTTCGCGCGATTCAAACTCGTGGCGAGTGCCTCGAGAGTCACGAGGAGATCTTCGTCGCGGATCGCGCCCATGTTGCCGATGCGAATGATCTTCCCTTTGAGCCGGTCTTGCCCGCCCATGACGATCACGTGGGAGGTCTTCTCCATGTCGGCACGAACTTTTTGTCCGTCGAGGCCTTCTGGCATCGCGAGTGCGGTGACGGACGGCGAGGCGATCTCCGAGAAAATCTTCAGACCCATTTCGCGTGCGGCTTCGATCGACGCACGCGAGAGCGCATCGATTCGCTCGTGCACCTTGTGCATCCCTCGCATCAAGAAGATGTCGAGGACGAGATCGAGCGCGCGAACATGAGTGACGGCCGAGCTGAAAAGCGATTCGCCGTTTTCGTTCGCGGCTTTTTCGGCGCGAATGTCGAAGTAAAACTTCGGCATCTTCGATTTCTCGACGAGCGCCCACGCTTTCTTCGAGAACGAGATGAACGAGAGGCCCGTCGGCAACATGAAAGCTTTTTGGCTGCCGCCGATGATCACGTCGACGCCCCATTCGTCCATCGGGAGCGGCACTGCGCCAAGTGCTGTGATCGCATCGACGATCAAGATCGCCTTCGAGTCGCGTGTGATTTGTGCGAGTTCGCGGACAGGATGCAGAACTCCGGTGCTCGTTTCGCACGCTTGAGTCATGACGGCGCGGATCTCGGGGTTTTTCTTCAACGCGTCTTCGACATCGTTCACGCGGACGGCCCGGCCCCATTCGACTTCGAGCCGTGTCACGCGAAGCCCGAACGCTTCGGCCATCTCGGCCCATCGTTCGCCGAACTTTCCAGAGACGATCGACAGCACGTGATCGCCCGGCGAGAGCGTGTTGACGAGCGCCGACTCCATTCCGCCTGAGCCGGTCGACGTCTGGAGGAAGCAGGCTTCGCTCGTCTGGAACACTTTCTTCAAGTTCGCGAGGACGCGACCGAAGAGCGCGATGAATTCCGGGGTGCGGTGGTGCTCCATCGGGCGTGCCAAAACTTCCAGCACTTCCTCGGGGATTGGAACCGGTCCAGGCGTCATGAGTCGGTAGGTGGTCATGGGGAGAAAGTATCCGTCGGAAGCCTTGATAACAAAGGGTTTTCTCTATAGCTTCAGGGCTAACGTGACCCCATTTTCGAAAGCCGAAGACATTCGCCAAAACCATAACCAGATCCAAAGCCAGATCCTTATGGTTTTCGTCGTCTGCGTCCTCGCTGCAGTGACGGGTTGTGCGTACCGCTTCGGAGAAACGGACCGCGAAATTCCGGGCGGGTACCGCACGGTTTCGGTCCCCACGTTCGCGAACAAGACACAAGAAGCCGGAATCGAAGTCTACTTCACGAACGCGATCGTTCGCGAAATCGAGCGCTCGCGGATCGGCCGCGTCACTTCGCGCTCGGAAGCACAGACGACTCTCGAAGGAGTCGTCGACTCGGTTCAGTTCGCCGGCGGAAGCCCGGTCGAGGGAACTTTTCTTCCTTCGAACACCGTTTTGAATACGCAGTATCGGATCGTCGTCACCACCACGCTCTCTCTTTATCGTAACTCCGATCGAAAGCTTCTCTGGCAGGGGAACTTCTCGAACGAGCGCTCGTATCTCGCGCCGATCATCGGCATCGAGAGCTTGAACTCGGCCAACGCCACTTACAACCAGAGTGCTCGATACCAGAACATCCAAGGGATGGCGGCGGACATGATGACCGAAGCGCATAATCGCCTCACGGAGAATTTCTGATGGCCGAATCCACGCCGTGGTCGCCCCAGAGTCTCAACAACGCCGTCGCGAAGGGCGAGATCTACCCGCTCTATTTCCTTTATGGTGACGAGACGTTCTTGATCGACGAGGCGCTTGCACTTCTCGAAGTGACGGCGCTCGGCGAAGGGCTTCGCGATTTCAATTTGAACACGTTCTACGCCAACGAAGCCGACGCCGCGCAAATTCGCGATGCCGTCGAAACGCTTCCGATGATGGCACAGGCCCGGGTCGTCGTCGTGAAGGATGCGCACGACCTGAACGACAAGGACTGGGAGATGCTTTGGCCGCTCGTCGACGTGCCCGTCACCACGACCGCGTTCATTTGCGTCGGCTCGAAGATCGACAAGCGAAAGAAGCACATCAAGCGGTTCATCGATCGGGGAGTGGTCGTCGAGTTCAAGCGACCCTTCGACAATCAGATTCCGGATTGGATCCGCACGATCTCGAAGAAGCACGGGCTGCAACTTACCAGTGACGCCGTCGATCTCGTGCATCAGCTCGTCGGTTCGAATCTTCAGGACATCAATGGCGAGATGTCCAAGCTCGCGGGCTATCTCGGCGAAAAGAAGAAGGCGACGGCCGACGACGTGATGAAGGTCGTCTCGCACGTGCGGCTCGATTCCGTCTTCGATCTCACGGACGCGATCGGGCGAAACGATCGCGCGCGAGCGCTGACGTGTCTGGCGAATCTCCTCGACAACGGACAAAACGAAGTCGGTGTCCTCGCCTTGATCTCGCGCCACGTCCGCATCTTGCGTCTCGTGAGCGACGGCTTGAAAGAGGGCCTCTCGGGTCAGCGTCTCTCGTCTCGCGCGGGCGTGTCGCCCTACTTCCTGAAGTCTTACGTCGATCAAGCTCGCGAATGGAACGCGACCAAGATCGACCGCACTTTCGAAGCGCTTCTCGACACCGATCGCGCGCTCAAATCGTCGCCCGTCGCCTCCCACATCTGGCTCGAGAACTTCATCATCCAGACCTGCTCCTGATCCCTGGACCAAAGGCGTGGGACTCAAATCCCGTGCGGCTTTCGCCGATAAGACGTCGATGGCGGATTTCAAGAGTATCGAAGCCCGGCGGACTCCTCGGCGCGTTTTCAATCGCGCGATCGGCGTGCTCCACCAAGGGAAGTATTCGATCCAGCAAGCGATGCAGTTGAGCGAAGGGGGACTCTTGTTCCTCTCGGATTCGCGTTTCTCGAATGGCGAGAGCATCGTCGCGACCGTGCTTCTACCCGGCGGAGTCGGGATCCTTTTCCAGGGCGAGATCATCTACGGGCGACCCGGCCCGAATGGGACCTTCCAATACGGCGTGAAGTTCAAGACCGTCGCGATCCATCACAAGCGCATGATCCGGAACTACGTTTCCGCGAAGACGCAAAGAGAAGCCGAAGCAGAAGGCGCTCACGACAGCGCTCACTGACGAAATCCTGACCGAGAGCTTGGAATTCTTGCCGAAGTCCAAGCTCGGCTTGTCGCTGTCGGCGACCTCGTGCGATGACCTCCCTCGAACGAGAGAGGTTCAAATGAAATCGATTTTGGCCACGATCTTGATCTTCGGTTTTTCGACCGGCGCGCTCGCAGTCGACGACCCACGCACTTTCACCTGCAAAGACGCCAACGTCGGGCGCGGTGTCGCGATCGACATCACTTATGGGATCGAACCCGAGAGCGGAAATCTCGCGTCGGACGAGTTGACCTCGTATGTCGCGCTTCCGGATGGCGGCAAAATCGAGGAGATCGAATTTTCGTCGAACTACGTTCCACGGGAAGAGGTCGACGGTTCGATCACGTTTCGCGGCTATAGCGACGACGTGCAGCTCGAGTTCGAGCTCGATCCGAAGACTTCGAAGGCGTTTGCGACCTTCCGGACCAGCGAAGAGTTCCCAGAGTACTTCAACATGGATTGTGTCGAGCTCGTCCCTTGAAGTTCGAGTCGATCGATTGCGGAAAATAAAAAAAGCCGAGCTGCGAAGCTCGGCTTTTTCATTTTCAAAGTCGGAACGCTTTCGCGTTCTTACTTCATCGCGCTGACGCGTTCCGAGAGACGGCTGACTTTGCGTGCAGCGGTCTTCGTGGTGAGAACGCCTTTGGTCGCCGCTTTCGTGATCTTGCTCATGTAATCATTGAGCAAGGTCGCTGCGTTTTTCTTGTCGCCACCCGCGAGAGCCGAGCGGAGTTTTTTCTCGGCGGTACGAACCGTGCCGATCGCTTGCGTGTTACGGGCGTTGCGCTTCACCGTCTGACGAGCGCGCTTTTCTGCGGACTTATGAGTTGCCAAGAGAAGACCTCCAAAATAAGCTCGGGAATCTAAGTAAAGACGAAGGGTTAACATAGCCCCTCATCGATGGCAAGACGGGATTCCCGAGCGTTCGGGCCCCTCGGCCAAAGCCTTTCGCCTTCGCCGGTCTCGCGCGTTTAAGTCATCAAGAGGAGCCGGGTTTTTGGCCATCCAAAGTAACGAAGAAAAAGGGTCCGTCGTGCTTTCCGCAGGGGTGGCGGCATTCGGGATCCTCGTTTCACGTATCCTCGGAATGGTTCGCGACATGGCCATCGCGAAATTCGTCGATACCAACTCCCGGGATGCTTTCTTGAGCGCTTTTCGCCTGGCGAACGTGTTCCGGCGGCTCTTCGGAGAAGGCGGTCTCGGAGTCGGGTTCATCCCGATCCTCACCGAAATCCTGGCGGGTCGAACGAGCGCGAATCTAGAGGAATCCGACAAGCGCGCGAAAGAGTTCGTGTCCGCGGTTTTCTCCATGCTCGTCACCGTACTTCTGGTTTTGTCCCTGCTCGCGTTTCTCTTCATGGACCGAATCATCGGCTTTCTGCTTTCGGGGGACGGATTCGATTCGGTGCCTGGAAAGCTCGAGCTCACCGTTCAGTTCGCTCGCTACATGATCGCGTTTCCCGTTCTGGCGTGTCTGTACGCGCTGTTCATGGCGATCCTGCACTCGTTTCGTCGCTTCCTCGTCGCCGCCATCGCACCGGCGATCTTCAACGTCGTGATGATCGTCGCGGCGAGAAGCTTTTTGTGGACGACGGAAAAGCAGGTGCTCCTGCTCTCGCTCGCTGTCGTCGTCGGTGGATTCCTGCAGATGGCGCTCTTGGTTCCCAGCCTCGTGCGTCTCGGCTTCTTCCCGCGGGTGAGTTTTCGCTGGAATACGAAGGACGTCGGCCGCTTTCTCGCGACGCTAGGCCCGACGCTTTTTGCGGCGAGCATCTTTCAACTGTCGATCCTCGTGAATCTTCGCTTCGCGAGCGAGCTCCCGGCGGGCTCTCAATCGCATCTCTATCTCGCCGAGCGGATTCTCGAACTTCCGATCTCGCTCTTCGTGATCTCGTTCAGCCAAGCGCTCCTGCCGACGCTCGCGGCGATCGGCGCGCGACGCGAAACCGCGCGGATGACCGAAGCGATGAACCATGCGATCCGGCTCGCGCTCTTCGTCGCGATTCCCGCGGCGCTGGGAATGTTGGTTCTCGCGTGGCCGATCGTCGAAACTCTCTTCCTCGGGCGGGAGTTCAAATTCCTCGATGCTCTCCAGACCGCGCAGCTGATTCGCATTTATTCCGTGACCGTGTTGGCTGCTGCGGGGACGAGGATTCTCGCGCAGGGATTCTACGCTGTCGGGAACATGTGGTATCCGGCGCTGGCGGGTGCGGTTTCATTGGTGTCTCACGTGATCTTCGCTTTCGTGCTGACGAAAGAGTGGGGCTTGAACGGCTTGGCTGCGGCGTCGGTCGGATCCGGAACCGTCAACATGCTGATGCTCGCGCGAGGACACGTGAAGTTCGTCGCACCGATCGACGTTCGTCGTCTCGCGAAGAGCTTCGCGGTGTTCGCGGTCTGCGGTGGCGCGATGGTCGCGGTGATCATGTGGTACGACCCCGTTCGCCGCCTCGTCGGAGCGAATTCGACGCTAGCGAAAAGTCTCTTTCTCGGGCTCGCGGTGACCGCGGGGATCGGGGTCTACATGGGCGTCGCCCATCTTTTGCGCGTCCCGGAGTATCACGAGACCCTTCAAACGGTACGAGAGCGCCTCAAGAAAAAGCGGTCATAGCTCGTTCGGTGCTTTCGCTTCGCGGGCTTTGCGCGCGCGAGCGAGCCCGAACTTCACGAGCCAAGGGAAGAGCGCGATCAAGCACAACGAGAGAAAAAGAGACGGGTTGATGACGTCGCTCCACGTGGTGATCGTGGCGATCTGGGATCCTGTGTTCGCGTAGACCGTACTGAGGATCGTGTTCGCGGCCAAGGTCACGAAGAAGAAGGGGAGCGTGCGGATCGGCGTCAGTGCCATCATCACGTTGATCGTCGGGTAAGGGATGATCGACATCAATCTCAAGCTGAAGAGGACGAGGTTTCCATCGCGTTCGATCTCGCGGTTGAGCTGTTCGAGTTTCTTTCCCCAGCGCCTGGCAACGAAATCCTTGAAGAGGTATCGCGCGACCCAGAATTGAATCGTCCCGCCGAGCGCATAGCAAAGTCCGCCGATGACGCCGCCGAGCAAGGTTCCGAAGATCGCTCCTGCTCCGATGATGATCATCCACGTGCCGAAGAGACCGAAGCTGATGTAGACGGAAAACGCGACGATGAAGGCGAGTGGGAAGAGGAGCGGGTGCTTCGCATAAAGGGCGAGAGCGGTTTGCTGTTCGTGCCGGATGTAATCGAGAGTGAAGAAGCGCCCGAGATCGAAATAGAAGAAAGCGGCGATCACGACGACGAAGAGAGCGATGAGCGCGATCTTCAATGGCGTGACGCGTTTCACTTCGTGCCTTTGGCGAAAGTGAGTTTCACTTTTTGCCACTCGGCTTCGAGCTCTTCGGGTTTCAAGGAGTCGTAGTTTCGACCGCTGGCGGCGATCGCTTTTTTCATCGCGAAGAAGCGCGTTTCGAAACGCGAGTTCGCGGTGCGGAGGCACTGTTCGGCTTCGAGACCGAGATGGCGCGCGAGCTGTGCGACCGAGAACAAAACGTCGCCGATCTCGTGCTCGAGAGCGGCTTTATCGGTTTCGTCTTTCATTTCTTCGTGAAGCTCGGCGACTTCCTCGTCGACCTTCTTCATCACTTCGCCCGGCGAGCTCCAGTCGAAGCGCAATCGCTGGGTTTTGTCGCCGATCTTGTGCGCGCGTTGCAAAGCGGGGAGTGAGACCGGGACGTCGAAGCGGACCGGGTCTTCCGTCTTTTCTTTTCCCGCTCGAATTTTTTCCTCGGCTTTGAGCTTCGACCAGTTGTCGAGGACCTCGTTGGAGTCGCTGACTTTCGTATCACCGAAAACGTGAGGGTGGCGTCGAACCATTTTCTCCGAAATCGCGCGGACGACATCGTGGATGTCGAAGTTCTTGGCGGGATCTTTCTCTTGGCGGCCGATCTCCGCGTGAAGGATGACCTGGAGGAGCAGGTCACCCAGCTCGCCCACGACGTCGGGAGTCGTTCCGGCTTCGATCGCTTCCGCGAGCTCGTGAGCCTCTTCGATCGCGTAAGGCGTGAGGGTCCGGTGGGTCTGCTCTTTGTCCCAGGGGCAACCGTCAGGACCGCGAAGAGCCGCGACGATCTCGACGAAGGAATCGAATTTCTCGAGATCGGCTGGCGGCTTAACCATCGGTTTAGAATCCTCGATCTTGGTCTTGAGGGGGCTACCTAGTCGGCAGGCTAGACGTAGCATAGTTCTTTGGGCTTTTCGTGGGAAGAGCCGATATGTTAAGCAGTGGAGATTTCCGCGAAATTCCCGCTTCGTGTGGTGCAGCATGGGCCAGCAAAAAGGCAGTAGAGAGTCGCTGAAGACGCGATCGAAGTACATCGATCACAGTATGCGATTCCTCGATTGGGTGAATGAACTCGGGTTCGAGAAAACCCCCGTCGGCCGAACCATGCAATTTCTCGACGACACGTTCAAGATTCGCCGCCTCTCGCTCGCGTTCCTCTTCTCGATCATTCTCTCCATGCTCCTCTTCTACGATTTCGATTTTTCGTATACCGCGCGAATCGGCGACACGGCCCTTCATGACGTGAAATCCCCGGTGGCTCTCGACGTCGTCGACGAAGTCGCGACCGAGGAGAAGCGCAAGAACGCCGAGAGAATCGTCCCCACGGTTTACGATTTCGATCCGGCGACTTTCGAAGAGCTCTACGGTCGCGTGTACACCGCGTTCCGCCGGATGCGCGAAGAGATGCGCCAAGTGACGCTTTCGAAAGACGAGTTCGTCAAATTCGATCAGTTGAAAAAGCTGATGCCGCTCAGGAGCCAATTCGAAAACGCTCTCGGCCGGTCGGTTTCCGAGCAAGTTTTCGAATGGCTGATCGAAAATCGCTTCAGCCCGCGCATCGAAAGCCTGGCGATGCAATCGCTCGATCGATGGTCGAGCGCGAAGATCGGCGAGGGAATGGACAAGCTCATCAACGAAGGGCGCCGTGAGGTCCTCCTTCGCGAAGTCGAGCGCACCGGTCGTGGTCGCGAGCTGACGGTCGCGATTCGAGATATCAAGGACATGGGGCACGACGAAGAATTCCCCGTGGTGAAACCACCGATCTCGAAGCAATTCACCTCGACCGACGCGCGACTGCTAGAAGATTTCACACGAAGCCTCTTGTTCCCGAACGTGACCTTGAACCGCCAGGAGACGGAAACTCGCCGTCAACGGGCGCGCGAGTCCATTCTTCCCGTCGTCATCGTCGTGAAGAAAGGTCAGACCATCGTGCAAGAAGGTTCCGTCGTGCAGCCGATTCACGCGACCGTTCTCGCCGAGATCGAAAACCAGCGTTCGGGCCGCAATCGCAATTTCGTCGCACTCGTCGCGTCGGTCATGTTCGTCGTCATGATGCTCGTCTTCTCCTCTTACTTACGCCGATTCACTTTCAATCGCGTTCGGGTCGAAGGCGTCGAGATCGTGATCATGGGAGTCGTGGTCTTGATCGTCGTCGCGATGACGAAGTTCTTCATTTTCCTGACGAGCACGGCGCTCTCGAGCGTGTTCGGATCGATGATCCCCGAGCTCGCCTTCGTGTTCGCGGCGCCTGTCGCTGCGGCCGCGATGCTCGTCGGCTTGTTGATCACGGCCGGCGAGGTCGTGTGGATCTTCTCGCTCTTCATCTCGGTCGTCCTCGGTCTCATGGTCGACGCGAAGTTCTCTTTCATGCTCGTGACGGTGGTCGGATCGCTCGCGGCCGCGCGAGGGGTCTTCGGTTGCAAAGCTCGAAACGACCTTTATGTCGCGGGTCTGCGCACGGGTCTCGTGAACGCGCTCATGATCATGCTCGTCATCACCGTTCAGCATTTCGGTGACGAGTCGTACATGCGTCAGCTGCTCTGGACGGTGCCCGCGGGCTTGCTCTCGGGGATTTTGTCGTCGCTCGTCGCGATGATGTTGGTCCCGCTTCTCGAAACCGTGTTCAACGTCACCACCGACGTGAAACTTCTCGAGCTTTCGAACCTGAACCATCCGCTCATGAAAGAGATGATCGTCAAAGCGCCCGGCACCTACCATCATTCGCTCGTGGTCGGTTCGATGGTGGAGGCGGCGGCCGAAGAGATCGGCGCGAATCCGCTTCTCGCGAAGGTGATGAGCTACTACCACGACATCGGGAAGACCGAGCACTCGCAGTATTTCATCGAGAATCAGAAGCCGGGGATGAATCCGCACGATCATCTCTCGCCGCACATGTCGAAGACGATCTTGATCGCGCACGTGAAAGACGGCGTCGAGCTCGGGCTCGAGTACAAGCTCGGCAAGTCGATCATCGACGGCATCGTCCAGCATCACGGCACGACTCTGATCGCGTTCTTTTACAATCGCGCGCTCGAACTTCAAAACGAAGAGCATGACGAAGTGAGTGAAGACACCTTCCGCTATCCCGGCCCGAAGCCGCAGTTCCGCGAGGCCGCGCTGATCATGCTCGCGGATTCGATCGAGGCCGCTTCACGTTCGCTCGACGAGCCGACGCCGGTTCGTCTGCAGAACATCGTGAAGAACATCATCCAGCGCAAGTTCATGGACGGGCAACTCGACGAGTGCAATCTCACACTGAAAGACCTCACTCACATCGAGGAATCGTTCACGAAGATCCTGCTCGGAATATATCACCAGCGTATCGATTATCCGAAGCGCATGGGCGGTGGAGCGAGCGAAGCGCCCGCGAAAAAAGTTTCAGGGAACGTCATCCCGGGTCCTGGCGCCCAGAAATCCAACAAGACATGAAGCTCGAGCTGGTGAACCGCTCGGGCCGTGCCGTTCCGAGTGCGTTTCTGCGCGCGTGGGTGCGGTCACTCGATCGCGCTGCGGCTCGCAAAATTTCTTCGAAGCGGTGGCGCGGACGGACGCTCGTGATCGCCTTCGTCGATGAGAATGAAATCCGACGCTTGAATCGCGAGTTCCGTGGAAAGAACAAGACGACTGACGTCTTGAGCTTCGAAAGTGAAGAGTCCGACGTTCTCGGAGAACTCGCGATTTGTCCGCAGGTCATCTCCCGGCAAGCGAAAGAACACGGACTTCTCGTCCGTGAGGAGCTCGGCTACATGGTTTTGCACGGTTTCCTTCATTTGCTCGGTTTCGATCACGAAACCAGCGTGCGGGACGAGAAGAAGATGTTCGCGTTGCAAGACGAGCTATTCGAGGAGTTGCGATGAAAGCCTCTAAACAGGTGATGATCGCGCTGGCGATCGTCCTTTCCTGGAGTCATGCGATGGGGAAAATAGACGTCGAGGCGGTCAAGAAACTCATTCCACCGCTTGAGAAAGAGCCGTGGATGACGACGAAGGGTTGCCGCGCCTTCCTCCACGATTACGAAAACGGAACGCTCTATCTCGTCGTAGATTTCTTCGCTCCCGGAGAGGTGCATCCCGAAAAGCTTTACGGAAAAGAGGTCGGGACGATCGAGTTTGCTGCTCCTCACCTGGAGAAGCCGGTGATCAAAGAGGGCAAAACGTTCGATCAGCATGTCGAAACTTCGAAAAATCCAGATGGGTCGACCACTCTGTTTTTCGACACCTACCGAGAACATTTCGATACCGGTGGCTACTTCGTCCGTCGGCGTGCGACGGTGCGGATCGGAGCCGACGGCAAGCTGCTCGGCTTCGAGTTCGAGAGATTCCGATCCCACCGACGTTTCATCATTTTCGGCGCGTTCAAGGACTTCGAACTCGAAACGCGGCTCGCTTGTGGTGAGGGAATGCGGACTTCTTGAGTTCCGTAGGACGAGCTCCAGGGCGCCGAGGTTCTGAAATTGCAAAATACTGCGGCGGATCTTCAAAACCGTCACAGAGGAACTCTCATGAAAGTCCTTCTCTCCGCATTACTATTGTTCACGAGTGCGTCGGCTTCCGCCGCGACTTGCCCGTCGGTCGATGAAACGATCGCCGACTTTCAAGTCGGCACTCTCACGTCTTCGGAAGTCGCCGAAGTCATCGTCTGCAATCTCGAGCAGAATAAGATGACTCAGAATTTGTGTAACACGCACGTCGGTGCGTTGACCGACATGCTGAGAAGCGTGAAGGAAGAAGCCGCCGTCGGGCTGAAGACCGCCGACGACGTCGCACGTGCCGAGCAGGTCGTGGCTCGCGCGTCGACCTGCCCAAAGTGAACGATTGAATTTTGGAGCACGGAACCCTGAATCTCCTTCAGGGTTCGGTGCCCCTTTTCGTCGCCTTTCGCTCTCGGGCTGGCACATTCATTGGAGTCTCTGGACGTCATCAAAGCAGACCGCCGAGTGCGGAGGGATGAACGATGGGTGGAGCAACGGGAAGGTTCGGGATTTCGATCGCGATCGCGATGACGGCGCAAGTCCTCTCGCTTTCGTGTTCCAAGTCTTTCGAGCCTGCTCCGCAACCCAAGCTCGACAAGGGCGGGGCCGAGATCCAGCTGGTGCAAACCGAACGGAAGCTTCGTGCTTCCGGCTGCGTCTTCGAGCTCCTGCCCGGAGCGAACCATCTCCACGAAGAAAAACTCACGTGCACTTTCGATCCGCGGGCCCAAGGCGAGTCGGCCGTCGCCGATACACTCGAGCAGGTCGGCAGACTCGATGCGATGTCGGAAAACATCCGTCAGTATTTCGAGATCGCCGGAGCTTCGGTTCGGGAAGACAAGCGTCAGCAGCTCGAGCATCGTTTGCTCCTGCTCGCGGATTCCAAAGCCGACCTGAAGGAGATGCTCCGCCAAGTCTACGATGACGAAGCGACGGTGCAGCTCGCGTTGTCTTCGATCGGTTCGACCGGCTGTGAAGTCGTCGAGGCTCGACTCGCTTGCGAAGAGGCGGTCGACCTCGTGCAGGCCACTCAGCAGATCACGGCGTTGAAGCGCGCCGAAGAAGCGCTGGCGATTCTTTTCGCCGGTCACGCACCCGTTTTGAAAGTGACTTTGGAAGATTACCGCGACCTCTCGGCTTCGATCGATTCGCGTCGCGAGCGTTTGGAAGACGCGCTCCGTTCTGCGGCCGACTCAGGCCCGATCGGGTTCAAGGTTTTGGGTGACGGTTCGATGGGGATTCAGTCCGCGATTTCGTTCGAGGGTGGCCTGTTCGTTTCGGCGGCCCAGACGCTTCAGGTTTCGAAATCTCTCGATGCGATCGCCCAACTCATCTCGAAGAACGATTGGGCGAAGGACCTTCGCGATAAAGCGTATCGCCGGATCGTGATCACTCCGCTCGTTTCGATGCCGGTCGACGTCGACTTCGACTCGGTCACTCGCACCGTCTTCTTGCCGGACACCATCAAGCCGGAAGAAGCCCTCGAATTCTTGCGGAAGAACGCATCGCCGAAGAACTCGATCAAAGCAGCGAAACAGAGTGAGGCCTTGGCTCGCATCGCGACCCGGGCCAAAGCGATGAAAGACTCCGGCGATCTCGGCTCGACCGGCCTCGTGATGGAAGCCCAGGTTGCCCGAAAGTGGGAGGCGGCAGAGCGCGCGCTAACGAGTGTTCGCGCGGCGGTCGACGCCTTGAAATCCGAAGGCGTTTGGACCGACGAAGTGAAGTCCGTCGTCCGCGTCGTCGCCGGTGATCGCTTCGCGATTTACGGCGAAGTGAACATGACGATCGTCCTCGACATGAGCCGCCCCGAACTCGTCATCACCGAGCTGCGCGAGGCTCTGAGGACGCGCGAGCTGTCCATCGCGAAACTCAAGTCCCTCTGAGGTCCGCCGACCCCCGTTTTGTTGTGCGGCGCGCGACAAAAAGGAAGATGGTGCCTTCCGGCCCGGCCGCTTGTGTCGCGGGGCTCCGCCTGTTAAGTCTAGGACTTAGCTTCAGCTGGAGTCTGCATGAGCCTGATCACCGAACTTTCCGATTACAAGAATCGTCTCGCGGATCTCGCGAAAAAATCCTCCGAACTTCGGGGGTATCTTTGACGTCCCGATGAAGGAGAAACGGCTGCTGGAACTCACCATGCAGTCCGAGAACCCCGAGATCTGGAACCGTCCCGCCGAAATGCAAAAGCTCAACAAGGAAAAAGCCATCGTGGGAAAAGCGGTGGATTCCTGGCGTGAGTTGAGTGCCAGAGTCGACGACGGGCAAGTGCTCCTCGAGATGGCCGTCGAAGGAAACGACGAGGCGACTTTCGACGAATTGAAAGTCGAAGTCCTCGCGCTCGAGAATCTCGTGAACGAACTCGAGATCGCGAAGATGTTGAGCGGCGAGCTCGACGCCAACGGGTGCTACTTGTCGGTCAATGCCGGCGCGGGTGGCACCGAGGCTCAAGATTGGGCCGAGATGCTCTACCGGATGTATCTCCGCTACGCAGACAAACACGGCTACAAGATCGAAACGTTGGAATACAACGAAGGCGAAGGCGCGGGGCTGAAGTCCGCGACTCTGCTCATCCAAGGTCCGTACGCCTACGGGCACTTGAAGGCGGAATCGGGCGTTCATCGTTTGGTCCGTATCTCGCCGTACGATTCGAACGCGCGTCGACACACGAGTTTCTCGTCGGTGTTCACGTGGGCGGAAGTCGACGACGACATCAACATCGAAGTGAATCCGGCCGACATCACCGTCGAGACGTATCGTTCGTCGGGCGCGGGCGGACAGCACGTCAACAAAACCGACTCCGCGGTTCGCATGCGCCACGCGCCTTCGGGCATCGTGGTGAGCTGTCAGATCCAGCGCTCACAGCACGAGAACCGCGCGACCGCGCTGAAGATGTTGAAAGCGGCTCTTTATGAAAAAGAAGTCGAGAAACGCAACGCTTTGAAGGACGCGGCCAACGCGACCAAGAAGGCGAACGAGTGGGGCTCGCAGATCCGCTCGTACGTGATGCATCCGTATCAGATGGTGAAAGATCACCGCACGCAACACGAGACGAGCCAAGTGCAGTCCGTGATGGACGGCGATCTCGACGATTTCATCTATGCGATGCTCAAGGGTGGCGTGAAACCGAGGAACTCCTCCGGCGCTGCGAACGACGACGTCTGATGTTTCACTGGTGGCTCGTAAAACGTTTCGTGCTCACGGATCGTCGGTTGTTGACGCCGCCGACGATGATGTCCGTGATCGGCATGGCGCTCGGTGTGGCGAGCTTGAGTGTGGCGATGGGTGTCGTCTCAGGTTTCGAGCTGACGTTGAAGACCGCGATCATCGACGTTTTCGGTGACGTGATGGTCGTCTCCAAGGGAAGCCGAGAGCAATACCTCGAGCCGATCGTGCAAAAAGTGAAAGCGATCGCTCCCGAGACGAAGACCTACACGCCTTTCGTCACTCTCGAGGGCATCGTCGTCGCCAACGGAAAACTTTCGGGAGTCATCATCCAAGGTTTCGACCCGAAAACGGTCGAGAAAGTCTTGAACATCGGGAGCCGCGTCGTGAGCGGGAAGTTCTCGCTCGGCTCGGACGAGGGCGTCCCCCGCGCGTTGGTCGGAAAAGCCCTCGCGAAGCGATACGGACTGAAGGTCGGGGAGACTTTCAAGGTCGTGCTTCCCACCCCATCGCGAAGCAACTCGGCCGAGTTCACCCCGAAGGTGATGTCCTTCGTGTTGAGCGGCATTCTGGATCTAGGAAAAGTCGAGTACGACGAACGATACGTGGTGACCGACATCAAGTCGGCGCAAGATTTCGCCGGCTTCGGCGAGAACTTCAGCGGGATCCGGATCAAGCTCGACGACTCGAACAAAGCACTCGAAGTCGCGAAGCGTTTGCAAATGCAGCTCGGCCCCGCGTTCTGGACGAAGGCGTGGCCCGAAGTTGAGAGTAACTTGTTTCGCGCCGTCTCTTTCGAGCGGATCGCGATCTTCATCGTGATCCTCACGATGGTCGTCGTCGCGAGTTTCAACATCTCTTCGAATCTGTTCGTGAGCGTACTGAAGCGGACGGCCGACATCTCGCTCTTGCGAACGCTCGGGTTCACGCAAAAAGACATCAAGAAGATCTTCATGATGCACGGGATGCTGATCGGTACGCTCGGTGCGATCGGCGGCGTGACGCTAGGTTTGCTCTTGTGTGCGGCGTTCATCGAGATCCAGAAGCATTGGGTGATCATGCCGGCGGAGACCTACAAGGTCGATCACGTCGGCGTCGACATTCGACCGCTGGAAATCGTCGGTATCGTCGTCGCTTCTCTGTTGATCTGTTTCATGTCGACTTACTGGCCCGCTCGCAAGGGCGCGCAGCTCGATCCGGTGGAGGGTCTTCGCTATGAGTAGTCTCATCGCCACTCGCGGAGTGACGAAGTCGTACCCGATGGGTTCGACTCGACTCGAAGTTTTGCGCGGTATCGACCTCGACGTCGCGGCCGGTGAGGCTCTTTGCATCGTCGGATCGTCTGGCGCGGGCAAGAGCACTCTGCTGCACGTGATGGGCACTCTCGACAAGCCGACGCTCGGGAAAGTGTTCTTCAAAGGCACCGATCTCAGCCGCGAAGATGACGAGAAGCTCGCCGAATTCCGCAACAAGTCGATGGGTTTCGTCTTCCAATTCCACCATCTGATGGCCGAGTTCTCGGCGATCGAAAACGTGATGATGCCTTGCCGGATCGCCGGACTCTCGGTGAACGAGAGCCGCGAGCGGGCAGAGAAGCTATTGAAAATGCTCGGTCTCGAGCTTCGGATGAAGCATTTTCCCTCGGAGTTGAGCGGTGGCGAACAACAACGTGTCGCGATCGCGCGTGCGTTGGTGCGCGAGCCGGAAGTTTTGTTCGCTGACGAGCCGACCGGGAATTTGGATACGGCGAACGCGACACTGATCCAAGATTTGTTTTTCGAGCTGAAGAGAACCTTGAATCTCACTCTCGTCGTCGTCACGCACGACATGAGTTTCGCCTCGAAATTCCCACGCTTGCTCCGTATGAAGGACGGCGTTTGGGAAGGCACCGCGCGGTGAGCGGGCGAGGGTTCGCAGCATGACGGACGTCCGGCGGATATTCTCGGGAAGTCCTTGGGAAAAGGTCGTGGGCTATTGCCGCGCGATCGAGCGCGGCGGAGTCGTCGCTGTCTCCGGAACGACATCGATGAAGGACGGACGGGTGTTCGGAGTCGGGGACCCTGCGGCTCAGACTTCGCGCTGTCTTGAAATCATCGAAGGCGCACTGCGCGAGTTAGGCTTGAGTCGAACCGACGTCATCCGAACTCGTTTGTTCGTCACGGACATCGCGCGCTGGGAAGACTTCGGACGTGCGCATGGTGAATTCTTCCGCGGCTGCGAGCCCGCGACGTCGATGGTCGAAGTCGCGGCGCTGATCGACCCCGAGATGCTCGTCGAAATCGAAGCGGATGCGGTGAGGGCGAAGTGAAAGTGTTGTTCGCGGTTTTCACCTCCTTGGTGATTCTTGTGTCGGTGAGCGAGGTCGACGGGAAATCCGATTCGAAATCGGGTAGGCGCGCAGGGGGCGCGATCACAGCGAGGGCCGCGCCGAGAGCACCGTCGAAAAAAGTGAATCGAAAAATCAATCGTGAGCAGGCGGTCGACATCGCGATGAACCGCGCGAGAAGCGACGAGCACGGCAACTTCAAGACGCCGTTCATCGACAAAGTCACGCATCTCAAGAACGGCAACTGGCTGGTGAAGCTGACGTCCTTCGAGGCCGATCGCGGCAACCTCGGCGCGATGTACATGAACGTATTGATCAACCGAACCGGCAAGATCTTGAAAGTCGACATAGGCGGAGGCTCGTGAGGGCGAAGGCTTGGCCCGGGCGAAGTTGAGTGGCTGTTAGGGGCTCGGACGCTTCGTTGGAGACCGAGCGGATATTTTCAATTCGATCTTCAACTTGGCCCGGGCCAAGTCGATCGACGACGGTCGCGTCCGTTGCGGCTCCGGACTCATCGAGTAGGCCACGCTGAAATAGAACCCTCGCAAACCCTCACGAACCGTTCCGCATTCGGAATTTCTCCCAGCTAAGGCGACGCATGCGGTCGCCGTACTTCAACAGTGAGGGCGTAAAGGCCCACAGGGGTTCAGTTTTTGACAAGCGAGTCTTTTCGGGCTACGCTCCTGCCGAGATATCTTAAGCTATTAAAACGACTTGGTTTTTTGATATCTGGTCGGTCCTTTTGATTGGCATTTTGTTTGGCCTCTGGACAACACTTTCGCGTGCTTGGCGAAAGAACCGGGAAGCGACATTGAGATTTTCAACATCTGCTCGGCTCCAATTGTTCGGTCTCGTCTTCAGCTCACTCGTCGCGACCCCATCGTTTGCGCAATCATCCAATTCCATCGATCGCGACCCGGCGCAGGCGACAACTCCTGCGAAGCCCGCTCGCTCCACAACGACGCGTCCCGCTCCCGCGCGAACTGCCGAACAGCGTGCTGAGCGCGCGAAAGCTAGTGCCGCGAAACGTGCAGCGGCGCAGCCGGCGGCACGTCGTGCGACGGCTCCGAAGACGTCGACTGCAGCGGCGAAAGAGATCTCGGGTCTCAAGGTCGGGAAGATCGAAATCAAAGGGAACAAGAAGATCGAGAGTGACGCCGTCCTCGCGCGCCTCGTTTCGAAGACGGGCGAAGCCTACGTTTCCGACCGTATCCGCCAAGACGTCGATGCCCTTTTCAAGTCGGGATATTTCTACGACGTGAGAGTCGACCGCACCGTGAACGGACAAACCGCGGATCTCGTTTACACGGTCGTCGAGAAGCCTTCGGTCGTCGAGATCAACTTCGCCGGCAACAGCGAAGTCGAGACCGACGATCTCCGCGAAGCCGCGGGCCTCAAAGCGTTCGAGATCTTGAACATGAACAAGATTCGCGAAGCGACCGAGAAGATTCAAAAGCTCTACGAAGACAAAGGCTACTTCCTCGCTCGCATCTCTCCGCGAATCGAAAACGTGACGGAAGGCGAGAGCGTGAAGCTCACCTTCGACATCCAAGAGAACGACAAAGTGAAGGTGAAGCGAGTCACCTTCCTCGGAAACAAGAGCATCTCCGACGGTCGTTTGAAGGCCGCGATGCAAACGCAAGAGGGTGGCTTCTTCAGCTTCGTCTCGGGCTCGGGCGCGTACAAGCAAGACGCCTTCGATCGCGACGTGCAGCTGATCCAGTACATGTACTTCAACGAAGGCTACGTGCAGATCCGCGTGGATCGCCCGCAGGTCTACGTCACGCCCGACAAGAAGGGCATCTACGTCACGATCCGCGTGGAAGAAGGCGATCGCTTCAAGGTCGGCACCGTCGACTTCGCAGGCGATCTTCTCTTCGATCGCGACGATCTCTTCGGCTCCGTCGACATCGACGGTTCCGGTTGGTACGCGCACGAGACGTTGCTCAAGGATTTGCGCACGCTGCAAGCGAAGTACGGTGACTTGGGTTACGCGTACGCGAACATCATTCCGCGCACGCGGATTCGCGACAAAGACAAAGAAGTCGACATCACCTTCGAGATCGACAAGGGCAACAAGGTCTACTTCGGCCGTATCAACGTCGTCGGGAACTCGAAGACGCGCGATAAAGTCGTTCGTCGTGAATTGAAGGTTCGCGAAGGCGAGCTTTACAACGAAACTCGCAAGCGCGAATCGATCGCGGGCGTGCAGCGTCTCGGTTACTTCGACGAAGTGAACTTCAACTCGTCGACTCCGACCGACAATGCCGACGTGATGAACATCGACATCGTCGTAAAGGAGCGTAACACCGGCTCGATCCAGATCGGTGCGGGTTACTCGACGTATTCGAACTTCATCTTCAACGGCCAAGTGAACCAGACGAACTTGCTCGGTAAAGGTCAGAAGCTCGGCGTCTCGATCGATCTTTCGTCGAATCAGTCGCTGTTCAACTTCAACTTCACGGAGCCGTACTTCCTCGATACCGAATGGTCGCTCGGTTTCGATGCGTACCAGTCGAAGCGGATCCTTCAGCAGTACACGGAGACGAAGCGCGGTGGCGCGGTTCGTGTCGGTCATCCGCTCGCGCCGTACTTGTTCGGCTTCTTGAGATACAAACTCGACGACACGCAAATCGATCTCGATCCCGTCTTCGGTGATCCTTCGCTCACGCCGGTGCCGACACCGACCGACCCGAATCCGAAAGGAAACGGAAACGGTCTCACGTCTTCGGCGACGTTCACTCTCGAGTACGATCGTCGAAACGATCGTTTCGCACCGACGTCGGGTGTGTACACGAGCGCGCAAATCGAATACGCGGGTCTCGGGGGCGACAAGAGATTCACGAAGGGCTTCTTGACCGGTCGCTATTACAAGAAAGTTCTGTGGGACATCGTCTTGCGGAACAACCTCACGTACGGCTTCATTCGCTCGAACGACCCGAGCCAAGATCCGCCGTTCAACGAATTGTTCCTCCTCGGTGGCGCGAACAGCTTGCGCGGCTACAATTGGTTCGACGTCGGTCGCCGCCGTCAGTCGTCAAAGCTCTTCAACTGTTACAACAGCGCGACGCCGGCCGCGGGTTGCCCGAACAAGACCGGGCCGTATCCCGACGCCTACGAGCGATCGTTCGTCCCGTACGGCGGTACTCAGCAGATCTTCTACAACGCCGAGTTCGAGTTCCCGCTCATCAGCGAAGCGGGCATCAAGGGCGTGGTTTTCTACGACATCGGTAACGCGGACGACGAGCTCCTGCTCGAGCAGCTTCGCCAAGACATGGGCTTCGGCTTCCGATGGTTCTCTCCGATCGGTCCGCTCCGCTTCGAGTGGGGTTTCCCGATCCAGCGCCGCTCGGGTGACCCAGCGGTGAATTTCCAGTTTGCGATAGGTTCACCATTTTGATTTTCAATCGAAGAAGGAAAGAGGAGTACAGCATGACTTCGAAGACCACGTTCCTGATGTTCGCAGCGGCCCTGATGCTCGCGGCCCCGGTCGCCCAAGCGGAAGAAATGAAGATCGGCTACATCGACATCCAGAAAGCGATCCAAGGGACCTCGGCAGGCAAGAAAGCCAAGAGCGACCTCGAGAAAGAGTTCAACGCGAAGAACTCCGAGTTCCAAAAGCGCCAAGCGGACTTCAAGAAGATGGGCGAGGATCTCGAGAAGAAAAAGCTCGCTCTCTCCGACGAAGCACGCGCGAAAAAAGCGCAAGAGCTTCAAGGCGAATTCATGAAACTGCAGAAGGACATGGGCGAATCTCAGCTCGGCATGCAGAAAAAAGAAGCCGAGGCGTTGAAGCCCATCGTCGAGAAGCTCGAAAAGGCGATCGACAAAGTCGCCAAAGACGGCGGTTACACGATGATCCTCGAAAAGGGCCAGCAGTCGGTCGTTTGGGCTAAAAAAGATCTCGATCTCACGGACACCGTCGTGAAGGAATTCGAGAAGACCACGAAGTGAGGATTTCATGCAGGAACGAAAGGCTCCGGTCTTTACCGCTCAGCAGATCTTGAAGCATCTGCCCCACCGGTTCCCCTTCTTGCTCGTCGACCGCGTCGACGAGCTCGTGGTGCCGGCCGGGAACGCGCGCGTCGGTCGCAAGATCCGCGCGACGAAGTGCGTGACGATCAACGAGCCGTTCTTCGCGGGTCACTTCCCGCATCGCCCGGTCATGCCGGGCGTTTTGCAAATCGAAGCACTCGCCCAAGTCGCGGCGCTCGCTTGCGCGGATCCCACGGGACCCGCGATGGACGTCGCGATCGCGGGTATCAACGAAGCTCGTTTTCGCCGCCCCGTCGTTCCCGGTGACGTTCTCACTCTGACCGCGGAAGTCGTGAAGGATCGCTCCGGCCTCCTCATCATCAAATGCGAGGCGCTCGTCGACGGCCAGCTCGTCTGCAACGCCGAGATCATCGCGAAAATGTTCCCCATGGAGACCCACTGAAGTGGCCAACATCCATCCGACGAGTGTGATTTCGAAACAAGCCGAGATCGGCAAAGACGTCGAGATCGGACCGTTCTGTATCGTTCGCGGTCGCGTGAAGATCGGCGACGGCTGTCGTCTCGAGTCGCACGTCATGCTCGGGAACGAACACGGAATCGTCGAGATCGGGCGCGACAACGTCTTGCATGCGGGCGCCGCCGTCGGCGGGCCTCCGCAAGACTTGAGCTACAAAGGTGATCCCACGAAATTCGTGATGGGCGACCGAAACGTGATCCGTGAGTTCGCGACGTTGAACTGCGGCACCGTCAAAGGTGGCGGAGTCACGAAAGTCGGAAACGACTGTTTGATCATGGCTTACGCGCACCTCGCGCACGACTGCAACGTCGGAAGCCACGTCGTGATCGCGAACGTCTCTCAGCTCGCAGGTCATGTGGTTCTCGAAGACCACGTGAAAATCGGCGGCATGTGCGGGGTCAACCAGTTCGTCCGCATCGGGAAGTATGCGTTCATCGCGGGCGATTCCGCCGTGAACAAGGACATCCTTCCGTTCACCATGTCTCAAGGGAAATACGCGGTCATGCGCGCGTCCAATGCCGTCGGTCTCGAGCGAGCGGGCTTCTCGAAAGAAGACGTCGATTCGATCTGGCGCGCGATTCGCATCATCACGAAGGGCAGCGGCACGATCGACGAATCGATCGCGCGTATCGAAGCCGAGTGCACGATGTCACCCAACTTGAAATATCTCGTCGACTTCCTGAAGGGATCCACTCGAGGCGTCGCGATATGAGCGATCTTCGCTGTGCGGTCGTCGGAGTCGGCTATCTCGGTCGCTTCCATGCCCAGAAATACCAGCAAATCGAAGGCGTGAAGCTGATCGGTGTCTGCGATGCTTCCGCCGAGCGCGCGAAGACGGTCGCCGACGAGTTGAAGGTCGAAGCGTTCTCCGATTACAAACAGCTCGTCGGAAAAGTCGATGCGGTCACGGTGGCCTCGACGACTCGGACTCATTACGAAGTGACGAAGTTCTTCCTCGAGAACGGCATCCACGTGAACGTGGAGAAGCCGATGACCGTCACGATCGAGGAAGCCGAGGAGCTCGTCCAGCTCTCGAAGAAAAAGAATTTGAAGCTCCAGGTCGGACACGTCGAGCGGTTCAATGTCGCGCTCCAGGCCGCGAAAGAAAAATTGAACACGCCGCTCTTCATCGAGTGTCACCGCCTGGCTCCGTTCAAGCCCCGGGGGGTCGACGTCGACGTCGTCTTGGACTTGATGATCCACGATCTCGACGTGATCTTGTCCCTCGTGAAGTCGCCGGTGAAGTCGGTCTCGGCCGTAGGCACGCCGGTCCTCACGAAGATCGTCGACATCGCCAACGCGCGGGTCGAGTTCGAGAGCGGAACGATCGCGAACATCACGGCGTCGCGGGTTTCGCAGTCGGCGACTCGAAAGTTCCGCGTGTTTCAGCAGCAACAGTATCTCTCGATCGATTTCGGTACGGGCGAAGTGAACCTGACGACGAAAACGGGAGAATGGAAAGACGACGCGATTCCCCTCGAGTTCGATGCCTGGAGCCTCGAGAAAGCCGATGCGCTTCTCGCTGAAACGAAAGCGTTCGTGAACGCGGTCAAGACCGGTGGACCCGTCGTGGTTTCCGGCGAAGACGGACTGGTCGCGATGCGCCTCGCGATTCAGATTCAAAACGACAGCTACTCGCGCCTCGAGAAATTCAAGTAATGGACTCCGTTCTCATCATCGCGGCTGAAGCATCGTCGAGCCTGTATGCTCAACGGCTTCTGCAGGCATGGAAAGCGAACGGCCGTGAGGTCGAAGCTTTCGGAATCGGAAGTCGCTCCATGGAGGCGGAAGGCTTCGAGTGTCTCGGCCGCTCGGAAGAGATGGCGGTCGTCGGGGTTCAAGAAGTCCTGAAGCACCTTCCGCACATCAAGAAAGTTTTTTATTCTCTGCTCGAGCAAACCGAGAAGCGAAAACCGAAGTTCGCGCTCCTTCTCGATTATCCCGATTTCAATCTTCGCTTGGCGAAGGAGTTGAAGAAGCGGGGAGTGACGGTCATCTACTACATTTCTCCTCAAGTCTGGGCTTGGCGCACCGGTCGGGTGAAGCAGATCCGCAAGAACGTCGATCACATGCTCGTCCTTTTTCCTTTCGAAGAGCCGTTTTATCGCGAACACGGCGTGAAGGTGGACTTCGTCGGGCATCCTGCGCTCGACGAGCTTCCGCAGTATTCGACTTCGAACGATCTGAAGATTCAGCGTCATCGCTTTGGGCTTGGTGACGACGACGTCGTACTCGGGCTCATGCCGGGGAGCCGAAACAGCGAGATCGAGCATCATTTGCGTTCGCAACTCGAGGCTGCAGCACTCCTCGTTCGACGAAATCCGAAGATCCGGCCTTTGCTGATGGTCGCTCCGACTCTGGAGCGTG
>JAZKJB010000028.1:24793-28309 GCA_040384505.1 Bdellovibrionota bacterium
GGCGATCGGTGACGTCTCGTTTCCCATCCAGCTCATCAAGGAAAGTCCACTCGACATGATCGCCTTGGCCGACGTGATTTTGGTCGCGAGCGGAACGGCGACGTTGATGGTCGGCCTGATGGAAAAACCGATGGTCATCATGTACCGGATGAATGCCGTTACGGCGTGGCTCGCGAAGCGCTTGGTGACGAAGACGAAGTACTTCGGAATGGTGAATTTAGTCATGAACCGCAAGATCGTTCCGGAGCTCTTCCAGGAAGAAGCGAGCGCGGACGGGATGGCGAGAGAGATCGAAAAGCTCGTCGGACCGACGCCGGCGCGGAACCAGATGATCGCCGATCTCAAGCAAGTGAAGGACAAACTCGGTTCCAAGGGCGCGACCGGAAGGGTGCGAGAGATTCTCGAACCCTATTTCGGATGAAGCCATGAGCGGGAGCGGTTTTCGTTCGACCGATGTGTTCACGGCTCCATTCGCATCCGTCTATGCTGGCGTCATGCGTGCGCGCAATTTCGCTTTCGATTCGAAGCTCCTTCCCGTCGACGGTCCCGAAGAATTGATCGTCAGCATCGGAAACTTGAGCGCTGGCGGAACTGGAAAGACGCCGATCGTTTCGATGATGGTGGGGGAGCTTTCCAAGCGCGGACTCTCGTGCGGGATCGTGAGCCGGGGTTATGGCGGCGAGACGACGGAAGCCGCGCCGGTTTGGCCCGACGGTCAGTCGGCGACCGCGAAAAAATTCGGTGACGAGCCGACCTGGCTCGCGCACAGGCACCGCGACGTTCCCGTCTACGTCGGCGCCGATCGAGCTGCCGTCGCAAAGAAGCTCGCGAGTGAAATGAAGGTGGACGTGATCGTCGCCGACGATGCGTTCCAGCACCGCTACCTGCGGCGAGACGTCGACATCGTGCTGCTCGATGCCTCCCAGCCGCGTTGGCACTATCGATCCTTGCCGCTGGGCCGTTTGCGTGAAGGATTCGGCTCTCTGGCGCGTGCGCGATACGTTTTCTTGACGAAGACCAACCTCGCCACGGGCGACGATCTCCAATGGTTGAGACAACGAGTCGCGCAAGAGCGCTCGAAAATGACGGGACTCTCGCGCTTCGACGTATTCGAATTCGAATGGGTCATCTCGGGCTTCGTTCCGCTCGGGAGTGAAGATCCGCCGTCGACTCTGAAAGGCACCCGCGTGCTGTTGGTGTCGGGCATCGCCAAAGGCTCGGCCTTCGCGGACTCCGTTCGGCAAGTGATCGGCACCCTGCAGATTGCGGGACACCTCGAATTCGCGGACCATCATCGCTACACTCATGCCGATCTCGGCCGCATCATGGAGAAGGCGGAGACGCTCGGCGTGGACGCGATCGTCGTCACCGAGAAGGACGCCGTGAAGCTCGAGGGATTCTGGCATCCGAAGATACCGTGTCTCGTCAGTCGCCTCGAGGCGCGACCGACGGGCGATTTGAGGCTCGTTTATGAAGAGATCGATCGGTTGGCTCGCTAGGATTTTCGGGATCGCACTCGCGATCCTTCCGATGCGTGTACGTCTTTCGATAGGCGACACGATCGGGATCCTTTGGTTCGACGTCCTCCGCATTCGCCGGAGTGTCGCGCTCGCGAACGTTCGACTCGCGTTTCCTGAAAAATCCTCTTCCGATCACGCGCACAACTGCCGAAACTCGCTCAGATCGATGGGGCGCACGCTCGTCGAATTCGCTTTGTTCCCTTATCTGAAGGGGTGGACCGGCCGGAAAATGTTCGCATTCGAGGGCCTCGAGCACCTCGATCGCGCGTTCACGGAGAAAAAAGGAGTGATCATGCTGACGCTCCACATGGGGAACGGGGACATGGGGGCAGCGGGATTGTCGATCCGCGGTTACAAGATGAATTTGATCTCGAAGGAGTTCAAATCCCGGTGGCTCAACGATCTCTGGTTCGGAATGCGACGCAAGCTCGGCACCAAGTTCATCTCACCTGAGAAGAGCTCGTTCGAGATTTTGCGAGCGCTGAAGAGGAACGAGGCGGTCATCTTCGTGCTCGATCAATTCATGGGGCCACCGGTCGGAACGAAAACGCGCTTCTTCGGCACTGAAACCGGGACCGCGATGGGTTGTGCTCTCATGGCTCTTCGCACTGGAGTCCCCGTCGTTCCGTGCTACGACCTGAGATGTGACGACGGGACACACAAGATCGTGATCGAGCCGCCGATCCCCACGCCGACGGGGCTAGACGATAGACTAAGGGAAGAAAACATCGCTGCCCTGACTCAAGTCTATACTGATAAAATCGAGACGATCGTTCGCAGGCATCCCGAGCAGTGGATGTGGATCCATCGAAGGTGGAAAGAGTTCCGTGACTGACAATCTCCTCGACCTCTCATCGACATCGAAAACACGCGTCGTCGCTCTGGTGCTGGCGATCGCCGTGTTTTCGTTCGGCTGCTCGTCGAAGATCCTGAAAGCCGATCGCTCCGAGGAGATCCTGAAACAAGACGAGTTCGACAAAGCGGTCGCCGTTCAGGAAATTCCCACCGAGGAGCCCAGCGCACGAGGATCGGGAACCTACGTTTCACTTCCGGGTCCCGAGTCGGTGCCCGGTGCATTTCCAGAAACCGGGAAGAAGAAAAAGGGAAAAGAGAAGAAATTGCCGAAGCCACTCGATCAAGCGGCGATCGCGGCGGTCGAAGCCGTTGCCGATTCGAATGGCCCCCGCGCGCCGTCCCTCGAGGATTCAGAAGGGTTCATGGGTCGCCGGCCCATCAAGGATCCGTATCGTCCCGGTGAAAAGGTGACGCTCGAAGTGAGTTATTTCGCGGCAGTGGCAGGCGACATGACTCTCGAATCCCGTAACTTCGTCACCGTGAACGGTCGGAAGAGTTACATGTTCGCCGGCACGGCGAAGTCGACTTCGATCTTCGCGATGTTTTACGCGGTCGAAGATTGGTTCGAAACTTACGTCGACTACGAGACTCTCACGCCTTCCAGCTATTCTCTTCACGTGAAGGAAACGAAGCAGCTTCGTGAGACACGGACACTCTTCGATTTCGCGGCTTCGAAAGCGCGTTATTGGGACAAGAAGATCAACGAAGAAAAGAAGCTCGAGGAAGAGCGCTATGAATGGAACCTTCCCTCGTATGCTCAGAACGTCTTCACGACGGTCTTCTATCTGCGCGCTTTCACGCTGACGCCGGGGAAGAAGATACAGTTCCGCATCGCACACGAAAAAGAGAACCTCGTGATGACCACCGAGGTCCTTCGTCGTGAACGGATCTCGACGCCGGCGGGAACGTTCGACACCGTCGTTTTGAAGCCGAGCATCGCTCTCGACGGCATCTTCAAGCCGGTGGGCGACATCTTCGTTTGGCTGACCGACGACGATCGTAAATTCATCGTCAGGCTCGAGAGTAAGATCAAAATCGGCAAGATCGTCGCCGTCGCGAAGAAAATCGAAAAGGGACGCGACTGACTCCGAGAGCGCCAGAGGTGAAAAAGAAAAAGCCGGCTCGAGAGCCGGCTTTTTCT
>JAZKJB010000029.1:0-14258 GCA_040384505.1 Bdellovibrionota bacterium
CTGACCGATCTCGATGGTTCCGTCCTGAACGAGAAGAGTCGCCACGGCGCCTCGTCCCTTGTCCATGCGGCTCTCGATCACGACCCCTGTCGCCGACCGTTTCGGGTTCGCCATGAGCTGCTCGACTTCCGCGACGAGCGCGATCTGTTCGAGGAGCTGCGGGATCCCTTCCTTCGTGAGGGCGGACACGGGCATGTACATCGTGTCGCCTCCCCACTCTTCGGGAACGAGCTGCTGCTCGGTGAGCTGCTGCTTCACGCGATCGGGATTCGCTCCCGGCTTGTCCATTTTGTTGAGCGCCACGATGATCGGAACGCCCGCCGCTTTCGCGTGCGAAACCGCCTCGATCGTTTGCGGCATCACACCGTCGTCAGCTGCGACCACGATGATCGCGATGTCGGTGGCATTCGCACCGCGTGCTCGCATCGCCGTGAACGCTTCGTGTCCCGGGGTATCGATGAACGTGATGAGCGCGCCCGATTCGGTGGTCACCTGATAGGCACCGATGTGCTGGGTGATCCCGCCCGCTTCGCCGCCCGCCACGTTCGCCTTACGAATGACGTCGAGGAGCGACGTCTTACCGTGATCGACGTGACCCATGATGGTCACGACGGGCGGTCGAATGATCGTTTCCGCGGTCATCTCACCGAACGCGGTTTCGCCGATCATCTCGTCGACTGTTTGATGGATGTTTTGAGCTTCGAAATCGAACGTCGGCGCGATCAATGCGATCGTATCGAAGTCGAGATCGGTGTTCATCGTCGCCATCACGCCTTGCTTCATCAGCTCTTTCGTCAGCTGACCAGCTTTGACGCCCATCTCGACCGCGAGGTCGGAGAGCTTCATCGTCTGATTCACTTTCACGACGCGCTTGGAAGCTTTCGGTTTCGTGATCTCGGTTCGCATCGCGACTCGGTTCAACATGCCCTTTTTCTTCTTGGGCTGGAAAACCATCTCGCGCTTCCGGAATTCCGTAGCGGAGAAGGTCGCGACGACTTCTTCTTTTTCTTTCGTTGCCGGACCAGCTGCTGCTGCTCCCGCTTTAGGTCTGCGCTTTTCATCGAAGCGACGACGCGCTTCGAGTGTCGCTTCGTCCTCGATCTCGACCGGGCCCGAAGCCACGAATCCAGTTCTCAAAGGACGAGGACCCGAACCCGGTAAGCCCGGGCGCGACGGTCCACCGAACGTCGGACGGCTACCCGGTCCACCGGGAAGCGGGCCGCCGGGGCGCTGAGGAGTTCCACCCGGAGCCGTGACTCGCGAGAGATCCATGCGACCGACGATGTTGCGACGAGGAGGTTCTGATTTGATTCCGCTCTGGGGTCCGCCTGCGGTCATGACGACTTCGCGTTTGCGACCGCCGGGAGGTCCGCCCGGTCCAGGTCTGCTACCACCGAGAGTCGGTCCGCCGGGAACGCCGACGGGACCGGCCGCTACCGGAGCCACTGGCGCTGCTTCGGGAGCCGAGGCCGGCGCTGCCGCAACGGTACCAGGAACGTCGGGAGTCGGACCAGGAACCACGGCTTCGGCTTCCTGCGCTCGCGCTTCGAGGCGAGCCGCTTCGGCTTCCGCCGCTGCTTCGGCCGCTTCGACTTCACGCGCTTCCGCAGCTTCGATTTCCGCCGCCGCTGCAGCCGCTGCTGCCGCTTCTTCTTCTTCTTGTTTTTTGCGAACGACGATTTTCGCAGCCGCCTTTTTGACGACGACACCTTTTTTACCAGGAGCCGCATCCACGACTTCGGCTTCCGCCGTTTTCGGGGCAGCGGTGGTAGCGGTGCGTTTCGTCTTCTTCGCTCCGACCGACGCATCGGGAGCCGACGAAGCTTTCGCTGCCGGCTTCTTGGCGGCCGCTTTCTTCGCGACTTTCTTCTTCGCCGGAGCTTCCGGCGCAGGCTCGCCTCCGCCTTTCAGCTTCGCCTTGATCTGTTCCATGATCTCGGGCTCGAGCTCGGCCATGTGGCTTCGCACGGGGAGTTTCCATTCACGGATCTTGTCCATGAGCGCGAGCGGCGACATGCCGATCTCTTTTGCGAATTCGAATACCTTGGGTTGACTCAAGTTCATTGCTCCTCGGTCTTCGCTGAGAGGGCCGCGAGCTCTTGTCGCAGGCGTTCGTCAGCTTGCATTTTCGCGTCGCCCATCGGTTTCATCGTGGGCACCGCCACTGGCGCTTGAGGGACCGGAATACCTTCGGCCGCATACTTCGCGATCACGGCCTTCGAATCGGCGATCAACTTCTCCGCTTTTTCCGTGTCCTGATAACCCGGGATCGCCTGGACGTCCGCGACCGTCGCCGTCGCCAAGCTCTGGAAGCTTCCGAAGCCCGACTGGAAGATGTTCTGCGCCATCGTCTCGCTCATGCCCGGGATGAGCATGAGGTTGAAGATCGCTTCGGCCGTCTTTTGAGCCGCATTCGATTCGCTCAGGATGTCGAGTTTCCAGGTCGTGATCTTCGCGGCCAAACGAACGTTCTGGCCTTTTTTTCCGATCGCGAGCGAGAGCTGGTTGTCGGGAACGACGATCTCCATCTCTTTGTTCGCTTCATCGAGGAACACTCGTGAAATTTCCGCGGGAGCGAGAGCGTTCACTGCGAAACGCGCGATGTCCTCGTCCCAGGGAACGATGTCGATCTTCTCGCCGCGAAGTTCCTGAACGATGTTCTGGACTCGCGAACCTTTCATCCCGACGCAAGCTCCGACCGGATCGACCGACGGATCTTTCGAGGTGACCGCGATTTTCGCGCGGGCGCCCGGCTCACGAGCAGCAGCCATGACTTGCACGATGCCGTCGTAGATTTCAGGGACTTCCATTTCGAACAATTTGATCAAGTACTGCTCGCTCGCTCTCGACATGATGATCTGGGGACCACGAGTCGTCTGCCGAACGTCGCTCAGGTAACCTTGAATTCGGTCACCTGGTTTGTACACCTCACCCGGGATTTGTTCACGCGGCGGGATGTATGCTTCGGTACGACCGAGGTCGACGACGATCGCTCCGCGCTCGACCCGGCGAGCGATGCCTGAAGCGATCTCACCTTTGCGAGCTTCGAATTCGTTGTAAATGATCTCGCGCTCGGCATCGCGGACGCGCTGGGTGATGATCTGCTTTGCGGTTTGAGCGGCGATGCGGCCGAGCTCGGTCGAATCGAGCTTGATCCCGATCGAGTCGTTCAGCTGGATCTCCGGGTTGAGCTCGCGAGCTTCTTCGATCTTGATTTCGATTTCTTCGTCGATGAAGTCTTCCGTGCGAACGACTTCTTTGAACTCGTAGAGCTCCACTTCGCCGGTCTCTTCGTTGTACTGAGCTTCGATCTCGCGGTACGTGCCGTACTTCTTGCGAGCGGCGACGATCATCCCTTGAATGACGGCGTCGATCACGACTTGCTTGTCGATGCCTTTGTCTTTGCCGACTTGTTCGATCATCCGGCTCAGCTCAGAGAGATTTTCAATTCCCATTTCGTGTTCCCTTCGTACTTTCGCGAATTCTGACTCATAAACTTTTCGATGCGGCGAAGGCGTAGTCCTGCGCCCCGTTCGCTCCCTAAGAGCGAACGGCGGACAGGGATGAATCCCTGCCCGTGTTAAAAACTATTTTTTGTGTCCTGCCTTGTGATCGTTCTTCTTCGGGCCGCCCGGCTTCTTGACGGCGGACTCTTCGAATTCGAAAACCACGTGGGCTTTCGTCACGGTCTCGAACGGAACGAAAACCGGGCGGGGCTCTTCACCCTCCGCCAATTCGACCGGCTTCTGGCCGGGAATACCCTCGTAGGCGATCTTCAAACCTTTGTCGTCGTACGACAGGAGCTTTCCCGTGATCTGCTTCGCTTTACCGAGATCCGGAACTTCTTCGTTGAATTGCAAGAGAGGAGCGAACGTCTTCACTTGAATGCGTTGGCCGACGGCGCGCTCGTAATGGCGCGGCTCTTTCAAGACTCGCTCGAGACCCGGACTAGAAACTTCGAGGTAGTATTGTCCGCCGGGAACCGCGTCGTCGGAGGTGTCGAGGACTTCGTTGAGGCCGCGCGAAACGTTCGTGCAGTCCGTGATCGTCACTCCGCCTTCGATGTCTTTGTCGATCGTGACTCGCAAAATACGGCCGCTCCCCGAGCCGGTGAGCTCGAGGTCCCAGAGAACGCAACCTTCGCGTGCGGACACTTCTTCCGCCAACTTTCGGATTTCGGTCAGAAAGCTTCCGTTCATTCAGCCTTTTTCGGTCCCCGAAGGGAGCACCAACAAAAAAGGCCCTTTGAGGGCCATTTCGAAACGAGACCTCTAGTTAGCAAACGGAGTCCTGAAACGCAAGGCTGCCCCGCTATTTAGCCTCTATGATTCATGAATCGAAGTTGTAGAGAACGGCGGTCCCGCCGTCGGAATAATACTCTGCCCGTCGACCGACTTCATTGAACCCGGCTTTCTCGTAAAGCTTCCGGGCGGGCTCATTTTTCTCGTGAACTTCGAGCCAAAGCGGCTTGTCGGCGGGCCTGATCGATTTGACGTACTCGATCAGCCGCCTCATCAGTCCCTGACCCCGTGCGGCGGGGTCGGTCGCGAGGAAGCTGATCTCCCAGGCCGAGCCGATATCCCAAACGAAAATGAAGGCCATGATCGGTTGAGCCGCGTCTTCGAGCTCGAGGACCCAACCTCCGTGGACACATTCGTTTTCAACTTGAGCTTGGGTCCAAATCGGGCCGATCGGGACCCGAGCCTGAACGGTGGCCTTCTCGATGACTTCGAAGATGCGAGGAGCGTCGTCGGTGGTAAGCGGACGAATGGTCGCCACTTAAATCAACCCGAGATGAAGTTGCGGACTTTGTATTTGCGGCGAAGGATCTCGTGCCACTCGGCCAGCCGGCGTTCGGTCTGCTGCTTCACGAGAAACGACTTGATGTTCTCTTTGAACGACGAGAACGGAAGGCTGCCGAAACGAAGGCGGTTCTTCTTGTAGTACGTGAGCGCGTCGTCGTCGCTGACCGGAGTCATCTGCGGATCGCTTTTCAACTTCTCGAAGTTTCGCGCCGTGAGTTGGAGCTCCACCATTTGCTTGAGCTCGTCGCTTCCGACCTCGAGCTCGGTCCATGCCTTGGCACCGCCCCACTTCTCTTGGACGAGTCCCACTCCCCGTGCGACCTCGGCCTTACCGACCGGCTCGTTCGAGAGCGACTTCGCTTCGAGGTAGACGATCCACTGATCGAGAACGCGGCCGACCTCGGAGGGAAACGTCTTCTCAGTTCCGCTCAAGATTCGAAAACCCTCGGGTGTGGCAGGCTTCCCGTCGAGAGCTTGCTCGATCGCATCGCTGATGCGGACTTCCCGGCTCGTGACGAAATGCTCGTGCACTTCGCCGACCACCCGAGTGACCGAGACGATCGGACTTTCCGCGTGAGCGGGAGCCGAAAGCGCGAGGAGGACCGAGAATGCTGTGATCCGGAGGAAGGTCATGTGACTTGATGGTCTCAAAAAGCCCGGAAAAGGAAAAGGCCCCATCCTTTTGGGACGGAGCCTTTGGACCTTCGACCATCAACATGGCGAAGGATTATCGAATTAGAACGTGAATTTGGCCGCGACGGTCGCCGTGTAGTACTGGAGCTCTTCGATCGGGTTGCGACCGCGGTTGTACACGAACGACTGGGGCTGGTTCGAGTTCGACTTGTACGCCACGTTCCAGTAGTAGCGCAGGTCCATACCCACCGAGAAAGCGTCCGAGATCGCGATGTCGAGTCCGGTCGACAAAGCCACGTCGAGAGCGTCCGACGTCAGGAAGTCGTTCTTGTACTCGCTGAAGCTACGGCGCGTGTACGAAGCGGCGCCACCGACGTTCGGGCGGATCTTGCCCGGCAACAGCTGATACTTCACCGCGGCCGACATGTTGTACTGCTTCATCGCGACGATGCGCGGGTAGTAACCGTAGTTGAACACGTCTTCGAGATCGTAGTTGCCGTAGAGGAACGAGCCTTCTGCGACGACACGGTCGGGAGTCACGAGACCGACGGCGACACCGACGGCTCCGTTACCGCGAACGTTCACGACGTCCGGATAAGCGCCCATTCCGATCAAACCCGAAACGTAGTTCACTTGCTTCGCGGGAGCCGGTGCAGCTTCTTTCTCTGCGAGAGCCGCGCGGATCTCCGACTTGATGTCGACTTTTTCAGTCGGCTCTTCGTCGAGATCTTTGATCTTGCGAGCGCGAACCGGCTGCTCTTCTTCTTGAACCGGTGCCGCGACGATGACCGGCGCGACTTGTTGCTGAACGATCGGCGCCGGAGCAGGCGTCGGCGTCGCCGTGAGGGCGCCGGTGAAACGTTCGCGACGTTTCAACTCGTCGTCCATGCGCGCTTTCTCGAGCGCTTGCACGATGCCGTCTTCCGTTCCAGCTTCCGAGTCTTGGCGCTGTCTGCGCATTTGATCGGCGGCCGAGTTCTTCAGCGGAGCTTCTTGAACGATCGTCGTCGGTTGCTCTTGGATTTGAGCCGACTGATAGCCTTGGTTTCGCTGGCTATTGCTATTGATGACGTAGACCGGTTGTGAAATCGGCTGCGGAGCCTGTTCCACTTGCGGTGCGACTTCGACGAGCTGATTCGTGCGCTCATCATAAAGGACCGTTGGCCGAGCTTGAGCTTGTGCCGCCGGCAGCGTTTGTACCGGTTGTGCCGATACGTAAGTTTGCGCATTGGCTTGGCTCGCCATGATGAAAGCCAAGATCGCGATCACGTTTTTCATACTCTCACTCCCTTTAGGCAGCGTTCGCTCTCTTTCTCGAGAACGACGTCGCAACGGAAAAATTCAAGGGACTCTTAAGCAAGCGCTGTGCCGCTCAGCGGCACTTCGTCGACAGATTGGTCAGAAGCTCACCATTCGCCTGCGGGCGAGCCATTTACGAGGTGAGGAGAGTGCGGAGAGCGCTCGCGAGGGGCCTCGCTCTGTAGAAGTCTCACGCTTCGCCTGAAATTTATTCTTGAATGGGCGTGCCCGGTGTCAGTACAACTCTAGGTCTCTCACGTGATCGACTTCTGGGGCGACGTGGAGAAATTGGTAAACTCGCTAGACTCAAAATCTGGTGCCGAGAGGCTTGTCGGTTCGAGTCCGTCCGTCGCTACCAACTAGAAGTCGATCAAATCCACACACGACGTTAATGTTTGTGAATGCTCAGCGACGCCTAATGCGTTGCCCTTGTCGATTCGAGCGCATCCGTCTCAATCCCTGACATCAGGCGATCGAGCCTTTATTCCTCTCAACACTTACTTTCCTGAGGAGGAAACAAAATGTTGCGTGCAGCAATCGCATTCTTCGTGCTCGCCCTTATCGCCATGGTCTTCGGAGCGTCTGGAATCGCCGGTGTTTCGATGGAAGTGGGTCGTACTCTCCTGTTCGTGTTCATCGTTTTGGCCGTCATCAGCTTCATCGCGAGCTTGCTCACGGGTCGCAAGAGCGGAATCCCCGGAATCGTTCTCGCCCTGACCGCAGGCGCAGCGGCGATGAGCGGATGCTCGCATGCCGAAAAAGCGACGGATCAAGCGTTGGCGACTCCGTCGGCTACGACGGAAACCGCAGCTCGTGAATCGGGCGCCGTCAGCGTGACGGAAGTGAACTTCGACAAAGGCTCGTTCGTGCTGACCGAAGGCTCGCGCGCTGCTCTCCGCGATCTCGTCGCTAAAGCTAAGACGACGAACGCGATCGACGAAGTGAAGGTCCTCGCTTGGGCCGACAAGGACTATCCCTCGGATTCGAAAGCGAAAGCCTCGAAGGCCGAAACGACCCTCGCCGACAAGCGCGCGACGGCGATCCGTGACTTCATGAAAGCGGAGCTCGCGATCAGCGACGTCGACACGCACAACATGACGTCACGCCCGGGGACGTTCGCGAATTTGTTCAAGACCGATGATCAGAAGTTGAAACAGGCGTTCGAAAACGCAGGCGTCACGTCGGCGGATGGCAAAGCCATCACCGGCAAAGCGTCGCGCGCCGTCGTCATGTTGATGCCGGAAAAACAGTAAGGCTTCCGAAGATCTTTGGTTCTTTCGAAGGGCGGCTTAGAGGCCGCCCTTTTTTCGTTCCGCGCTTTAGAGCGTGCAGGTGACGACGACTTTTTCGTCGGGCGTGAGCTCTTCCGTCTCATAGAAAACTTCGACGTCATTATATTCGAGAATCCCGTGGATCGTCTTGGCAGTCCCGTTCTTCAGCGCGATCAGCTGCTCGACGAAAAATTCGAGATCGTATCCATTGTCGCATTCATTCGAGAATGAAACCCTGAAGCGATCTTTCGCATAAGGGCCGCTCACGATCGCCGGCGGGTCGACCAAGCCCTGGTCATCGAACGTCGCATCGGGTTTCACCGTATCGAGGCCGACGATTTCGAAGGCTTTTACGGTAGGCGAGAATCCAGCCGAGGTGCATTTGATGGCGGCCGGGAGCTGGACGAGCAGCTCGGGCTTCGCGTTCTCGCGCGTGGTAGAGGCGAAAGCGAATGATGAGAGAAGAAAGACCAAAACGACTACGAAAGACGATTTCACGAATCCCCCTGTGCGGTTGGCCGAAGACATAAACGAAGGATGTGGAATCGCCAACGATCGCGATTCGAGTGAACAATTTCCCGTGCCCCTGCATGTTTTGCGAGGACACGAGTTCACGCTCGAGGGATCCGAACGATCCGTGATATTCCTCTCTCTCACTTTTGGAGGCTTCGATGAAGATGACTTTGCTCGCGATCGCGACGATCGCCCCGCTCGCGGTCCAAGCGACTCCCCTCATGCAATTGCCGGCGACGTGCGCACAACTCGACACCCAAGCTGGAAAAACGACGTCGTCATCTTACTCGGCAACGATCGAGCTCGAAACTCGCGGCGACGGAACGTTGACCGTGAAAGTCATGGGACCCGAGTCGGCTTACCGGGGGGCGAAGATGGTCGCCGACGTTAGAAACGTCGAGCTCCAGCGTTCAGCCGCAGGAGCACAAGCCATGGGAACCGATCTCGAGACCGTTCGCCTTCGTGACCGGGTCACGAAATACGAGGTTTTCACGAGTGCGCGCGTGAACAAATCGCTCGTTCGCCTCGTGCGGATGACCCAGTATGACGACGCCGGTGTTTGGCCGAAGCGCTCGTCGAAACGCGTCGTCGAATGCACTCTCGGTGCGGCCGTCGGCTCGAACGACATCGCGAAGCTCGTCGAAGCGGTGAACGCGAATCGCTAAGCTTTCTTCGCGCACCAGCGGATCGCCGAACGCGCGACATCAGAAACGAAAAGAGCGGCCCTTCGGCCGCTCTTTTTTCGCCTCATGGTATCCAGAACCGTTCAGAAACGAACGTCACCGAATTCGTCCGTCGTACAGCGAGTGATTTCGTTCACCCATTTCGTGCGCTTCACGAGAAGAGTCGTGCACTCGGCCGGGTAATCCAAACCCGTGTCGAACTTGATCGTGGTCTTCGTCGAGACGTACAAAGCCTCGAGCTGGCCGCGGTCGTAGACTTTCTTGTAAACCGCGATCTTCGCGTCCTCGTAGCGGCCCGCGAGCTTGATGGTGCCGTCCGAGCTGATCCAAGGAATTCCCTTTTTCACCGCTGACCACGTCATACGCTTGAAGCCTTCGCTCGCGACTGGTTCGTCTGGCGTGACGTACCTCGCCTCGCCCACATACAAACGGCGCGCGATGCGCTTACCGGCGCCGTGGCGTGCTCTTTCATTACCTTCCGGATAGCGGTGCCAGTCGTATTCGATGGTCATTTCGGGAGCCGTGCTAGTTTTGCGAACCGTGGTTTCGGAGTTCACGCTGTAGCAGCCAGGATCGTCGCACTCGCGGGACTTCGAGGCTCTTAGCTCGCCGTTCATGGCGATGATGTCTCGAATCTCACCCGGACCTGGGATCTTGTTGTCTTCGAAATGGAGGAAGTAGGACTCCGTTTCGTCGGCCTGCCTCGTCTTGGTGAGAAATCCCTCGAATTTCCCGTCGGACGAGCGGTAAGGACCGGTGAAAGCATCTTGAACGATGAGCCAATCGCGACCGGGATGAGAACTGGTGCTGCTCAGAACGGTTGCGAGCAAGAGAGCCAACATGGGAACCCTTTCGGTGGTGAGTCGACGGGTTCGGTTTACGGGATCGAAGCCCGAGGGGGCAATTCGTTTATCCCGAAGGTAAATTGTCGTTAGCCTCGCCTTAAGCGAGCATGGTCTCAATTTCCCTCTTGAGGGCCGCGTCCATCAGGAGCCATTCCGGCGGGACGTGATCGACGACGTACTGCCAAGCCGTTCGCACCATGGCTTTGGCGTGTGGCTTTCCGTGGAGATCGCGCAACAGGTTCAAGCGTTGATACAACATGGCCCGAGTGGGTTCGAAGAAGCCGTTCTGGTCCTTCCCGTCGTTGCCGATGTCGGACTTTTCGAGACGCTCGAGCAATGTCTCGAAGTACGTTTCGAGGTTCATGGTCTCCTCCACGCCCGACTCTATCTCGATTCTGACACTCTCTCTACAGCGAAACGAAATGATCGATCGCCCCTCACCGGCCGTAACATCGTTGAGACGGAGGACGCCATGACCATCTTCGAACTACTCTGCGACGACCACCACACGCTGAAACTCAAGCTCGAGAACCTCATCGAGGTGACGAGTCCGTCACTGCGGACCGAGCGACCGAATGCCTCGAACGACGAAGGTGCCTTCGAACTCCTCGCCGAGCTAAAGGCTGCGGTCCTCGCGCACGAACGCGCGGAGGACGCCGTTTTCTACGATCGCCTGAGATTACTTCCCCATCGTGACGAGCTCGCCGACCTCTTGGTCGAGCAGCATCACCAGATCGACGAACATCTCGACGATCTCGAGCGCATGGGACCCGGCGCGCGCGAGTGGGAGCAGACGCTTTCGCTTCTGAAGAACGAATTGGAATCGCATCTCGCCGAAGAAGAATCCGCTGTCTTCCCGATTTTGCAGCTGGCGATCGAAGGTGACGAGTCCGAGAGGCTCGCGCGCCGATTCCAGATGGCGCGCACGGAAACGATCGAAGCGATGCATCTGGCGCCGAAAAGGAAAACGGCGCCCAAAGGGGCGCCGTCCAGAATCACTTCACGCTGATGTTTTCATCTCAGAGCCGCATGAGGCTCTGGGTCCAGCGCGAAATCGCAGCGACGGTGTTCTCTTGCGCGTTGTCGAACGCGACACCGTAACGCTTCTTCTCTTCGCTCCAGACGACTTTACCTTGGACGTCGATCTGATCGGTTCCGTCAGGGCTGCGGATCGACATCGTGACCAAGCCGCCGTTTTCGAGCCATGCCTCGGTATTGACCTGGACACCGCCGAGCGAGATCGAGCTGACTTGGCCGACGAGCTCGCGATCGCCGATCTTCATCGTGACAGACGAGTCGATCTGATAACGAGTGTGGCGGCGGCGATGGGCCGGTTCGCGGTTACGAAGCACGACGCTCACGAGGATCGGAGCGACGAGGATCGCGAGCACGGCGAAGAACATGAGGTTGCGGAACGGACCCGAGGGGCCGCTGCCGCCCGCGCCGTCATAAACGGCTTTCGCGACGAGACCACAACCGGCGACTTGTTCGCCTTCGACCGAAGCCGGCGAGCGCGCGGCCGATGCATCGTAGGCGGGCTGTGAAGCGTCCGCCGTCGCCGCCTTCGCCGAGACCATGGCGTTGTAGGCGTTGATGCGCGCTTGAGTCGTCGTGCGGTTGGTGAGGCTCGAGATGACTTGCGACGAACCGAAGATCAGGTTCTTCACCTGGTACGCACTCATCGAAGGATTCTCACGAACCATCAAGGCGGCGAGGCCGGAGACGAAAGGCGTCGCCATCGAGGTCCCCGATTGGCGACCGTACATGTTGCCCGGAAGAGTCGACCAAATGCTGACACCGGGCGAGCCGACGTGCACGGAGGTCTTTCCGTAATTCGAGAAGCTCGCAAAACCGTCGATGTCGCTCGTCGCCGCGACCGACACGATGTTCGGTACGCTATAGTTCGCGGGATATGTCGGAGCCGCGTCGTTGTTGCTCGATGCGTTCCCTGCTGCCGCGAGGAAGATGACTTTCTTGTCGTACGCATAGGCGATCGCGGTGAGAAGCGAGTTGCTGAAACCGCCGCCACCCCACGAGTTGCTGAGAACGGTCGCGCCGTTGTTCACTCCGTAATAGATCGCCTTCACCGCGTCGGCGGTCGAGCCTGAGCCGTGCGCATCGAGGAACTTCAGCGGCATGATCTTGATTTTCGCTTGAGCGAGCGTGACGGCGGTGATGTCTTGAGTCGCGCCGAGCACGATTCCAGAAACGTGAGTGCCATGGCCATCGTCGTCTTGCGGTGAATTCGTGTTCGCGACGAAATTCCAACCGACGGTGTCGTCAATGTAACCGTTATTGTCGTCGTCGACTCCGTTGCCGGCGATTTCGTCGGTGTTGCTCCAGATGGCATTCGAGCCAGTGAAAACCGAATGCGCGAGATCGAGACCGGTGTCGATGACGGCGACGACCGGAGTTCCGAGTCCGCTCGTCCCTTGGGCCCACGCATTCGTGAGTTGGATGGGTGCGGACGTCTGCGTGAAGGCGCTCGAACTTTCGGCGGCCGACACTTGCACGTCGGACATCGCAACCGCTTCGCCTTCGGGACCGGCGGACTGTTTGTCGAAGATGTAATTCGGTTCCGCGTATTCGACGTCGGGATCGGCTTGCAGATCCGCGATCGCTTGATCGACGGACTCCCCCGCTTTCAGCGCGAAGTGATGCATGTTCAGTCCCGACCACGAGCCTTTCAAGCTCATGCTCTTTTCGCTCACGGCTTTTCCGATGAACGCCTGCGCTTGGAGAGTTTTCGATTTGCCCTTGAGCTTGACGATGATCTCGCCGGGAACGGACTTCGGCTTAGCCTGCACCGGAAGGCACAAGCCCAAGGTCACGAACGCGAGAGTGAGGAGAGATGTGCTGGAAACGTTCCGCGCCACGTGTAAGTCCTCCGTTTGCCTAAGCAAAACCGCGGAAGCCCGTGAGAAGGCCTCCGTGAGAACTCATCGGTCCAAAAGTCCTGAAACATGACTGAAGTTTAGTTCTTCGTACTGTCTTTACGTCTCGGATCGAGACGAGTGCATCGAGCTGAAATTAAAAAGGAGCCAGGCTTCGTGCCGCAGCTCCTTTGATCGTCGACCGATCGATCGACTTCCCTATTTGAGACGTTCTCGCTTACTGGGCCGAGCCCGAAGTTTGCGAGTTATAAGAGATCCGGGCGCTTTTCTTCAGCGACTCGAGCCACAAACGAAGCGCGTCCTCGCTTCTACGGTTCGCGGTGAAGTCCGCGAGCAACGACGCTTGCGGGTCTTTCTCGTCCTTCGAAGGCTGAACGGTCTTGTGACGAACGACGAACGCGACCGGGCCTTGGCGAATCAAGCGATCCGACAAAGGCTTCGCGGGAGTGAGTGCGAATGCAGTGCGGATCGCGTCGTCGCCTGCGCCCATCTTCGGAATCTGCTCGGCTTCGATGCTGAACGGACCGCTCGCCTCCCACTTCAACTTGTGGGCGTCGACGAACTTCGCGACGGCGTTCGCGTCGCCCTGGCGCATGGAAGCCTCGAGTTGTTCCACTGCTGCACGTGAGCGATCGCGGGCGATCTCTTGGCTCGCGAGATCGTCGCGGGCTTCTTCGTACGTGCGTGTCGAGGCGGGCTTCTTCGCTTCGACTTTGATGAGGTGGTAACCGTACTGAGTCTTCACCGGCCGCCCGACTTCGCCGACGTTCTGCGCGAACGCGGCTTTCGCGAACTCTTCGACCATCTTGTCTTTGGTGAAGAAGCCGAGGTCTCCGCCCTTTGCCTTCGAGCCCGGATCGTCGCTGAACTGCCCAGCGAGCTTCGCGAAATCTTCCGACTTCGCTTTCTCGGCGACCATGTTGATCTTCTCGAGCGCCTTCTTTTCGTCGCTCCCCTGGAAGCTCACGAGGATGTGGCGTGCGCGCACGGTTTCGTCGGTCGAGAACTCCTGCTTGCGCGATTCGTAAGCGGCTTTCAGCTTCGTTTCGTTCTCGGGCTTCGCGACGAAGGCCTGAACGTCGGTTTGCGGAACGCTTTCGGGGATGACGAGCGAGTCGGCGGGAATGCGGACGAATTCGACTTCCGCTTTCATCGCGCCGAGCTCTTTTTGACGATCCGTCTCGAGGGGCAACGGCTGCAGCGCCGCGCGGGTGTGTCCGTCGGGATGCGACAGCAGGTGGCGGACTTCCGCGGCTTCTGCGGGCGAAGACTGTGCCAGGAGATGGATCAGGGGGAGCGTCAGCTTCTGCTTGTC
>JAZKJB010000030.1:0-437 GCA_040384505.1 Bdellovibrionota bacterium
ATCGCTCAGAGTCGATGGAAACGAGCCATTTTTCGCAAGAGCGACTTCATGCCGACGTGCATAAGGCTGTTGGAGGCTCACTCAACCTCGTTCGCGAGTTGAGCCGGATCAGCCAAGAGCTCGAGCCTTCCGTTCACTCGGAGTGGTTGCTCAAACGCGCCTTGTTCTACAGCTACGAACTGAACATGTTGGTCGACGATTCGATGAGCGAGCGCGATCGTCTCGCGACGCTGAACCATTTCTTCTTCGAAGAGAAACGCTTCAAGAGCCTCACCGCGCTGGCGTCAGACTGGTACTGGGAGCAGGACGAGAATTTCCGCTTCACCTTCCGCTCCGGCAACGCCGAGAAGTCGATGGGCATGACCTACGACGAGATCCTCGGCAAGACGCGCTGGGAAAGGGAATTCTGAGTGCAGTATCGCCGAGTCAGATGTTCA
>JAZKJB010000030.1:447-4529 GCA_040384505.1 Bdellovibrionota bacterium
CCGTTCACGTCGGCGATCCTTCCGATTCGTTCCGTCTTTCACGCGTTTTCGCGTCGAGACAAGGTTCCCCGATCGTGGTCGCAATGCTCTACGGATTCCTCGCCGAACGAATCGGAGTGTCGCTCGAGTTCGTGGATTTCAGACCTGCGTGTTTCTTGAAGTGGGTCGACAGCGGTCACTGCCGTTACATCGACGTCGGCCGCGGCGGTTCGACTCTCGCGAGCGACGAGGTCATCGATCTTCTCCACTCGTACTATCAACTCACGACCGTCGGCCTCGACCAACTTCTCGAAGTCGTCACCTTCGAGCGCTTGCTCACGACTTATCTCTCGCAGCTGAAGCAAGCTTTCGCTCCCCGCAAGGAGTACGAAAAAACTTTGTATCTGCAGAACGCGTTGATCGCGTACCAGCCGAGCAACTTGCAACTGATCGCCGAGCGAGCAGTTCTTCATCGCAAGCTCGGCCATTTCAAAAGCGCACTCGCCGATCTGAAACGCTTCTTCGCTTTCAACGACCGCGACCGCGCACCTGCGGATCTCGTGAAACTTCACGACGATCTCGTGACGCTACTCGACCGCCACCGTGCGGGACTCGAAACCGATCCGAATTAAAAGT
This sequence comes from Bdellovibrionota bacterium, assembly GCA_040384505.1. Taxonomy (GTDB): domain Bacteria; phylum Bdellovibrionota; class Bdellovibrionia; order Bdellovibrionales; family JAMPXM01; genus JAZKJB01. The sequence continues at coordinate 1,063 of JAZKJB010000030.1, forward strand.
GGCTGCCGAGGGCAAGGCCTGCCCAAGGTTGAATGCTCCCGACATACACGACGTACACCGAAGCGCGGGCAAGGAATCCACCCGTCGATTTGTATTCGTATCCCGCGCCGCCAACGGGCATGGGCAAGACGACCGAAGCGTTGGTACTGAGATCGAGATCATTTACGAACGAGAGTGCGACTTCTTTTGCTTCAGGCGCGAGCTCGACTCCGACGGAAGCTTCCGCCTTCGCACTCACGATCGTGACCCCGCCCGTGCCCAAGAAGCGGTGCTTGCGATGGTCGTTGAAATAGAAATTTCCGTAGATCGGGACCGTGATCAAAGTCGCATTCACCGCCGCGTAGGCGTCGGCATTCATACGCAATGAGGCGTTTGAAAAACCTAAACCCATGCTGACGTCTCGGCCGAGTTGTCGATCGTAGTCCAAACTATAGAGCCCACCACGTCCCAACATTTCGATACTGAGGTTGTTCTTCGTGAGACGCGAGCCCGCGACAGGCATCGAGCGGAAAGACGTGGACATCGATTCCTGCACGACGGGAGAAAGAGGCGCGCGCCGATGGGCTTGGATCGTGATTTCGACGGGCCCCTCGACGGGAGTAACGCTCGGGCGGGCTCGTTTCGCCGGCGAACGAACAGCCGGAGCTTTGCGCTTAAGCGCACGGACTCGCGGGGCCCCGGGTTTACGGAACCGGTGTTCGACGGACGCATCCGATACGATTCGCAACTTCGACTTTCGAGCGGACGCGATTGACGGAAAAATGAAGGCGACAGCCAACATTCCGATCACCGCGAATTTGAACGTGCCCGAAGACATCGACGACTCCATTGAAAGGTCCACCCGACCGTAGTGCAACGGTTTGGCCGCGCGAGACGCGTTTTAAGCGGTCCCCTCGGCGCTCACTCGGGGCCTCGGTGGTCCGTGAGCGCAATATGGATAGACGGGTGTCGACGGTCTCGTTAGTGTCGAAAAGATCGACATGCCTGCATTCGCGAACAAGATTCTCTTCATTGCGATGGCTCTCACGACCACTGGCTGCGCCACGATGGGCGGCTGGACGCAGAACGTGAAAGTCGCGACCGATGCCGACAAGGCGAAGGTTTCCATGGAGGGCCGCGCCCTCGGAGAAGCTCCGGGTTTTTTCAAGATTCGTCGAGCTTCGTCGCGAAAGCTTCTCGTAACAGCCGATGGTCAGTCGAAGGATCTCGTCGTCGAAGGGCGCTATCGGTGGCGCGATAGTTTCTTCGCGAACTTGTTCGCCGCTCTCTTGAGCCCCTACGCCGCAGCAGCCGGACTCGGCATCGACTTCTTGACGGGTGCCGCGTGGAGATACGACAAGCCACCGAAAATTTACTTCCACAAAGGTGAACCATCGCGTCCGCTTCTCCCGAAGAGCATCGCGGTGGCCCCTCCTCGGTACGGCGACGAGATCGCCTCGGATGAAATCGCTGAAGAGTTGTATCTGCTGCTGCGGCAGCGATTCCCCCACGTTCGAATCATCGCTCACGACAAACTCGTGGCAACATACATGTCCTACGAAACCGACAACGAGAATTTGGTTCCGCTCGAACATCGCGACGACCTTTATCGAGAGCTCGGCACCACGCATATGGCTTTCGCGCGCGTCCGTGACCAGGGTACGGATCTCGCGGTCGACGTGCGCATCGTCGACATTCTTCGCGATGAAGTCGTGGACCGATTCGTTGCCGGTGTGGCGAGACGCGGACTGAGAACGAGTTCGGCACCTGGCTGGTGGAGTTCCGCCCGGGGGCCGCTCGTCAAACTCATCCCGAACTCCATCGGTCTACAGTCTTCGTCGGGTGGATTCTGGAGAAAGGACTGGGGGAGCCCCCTGCTCTTGACCGATCCTTACGAATTTCGAAGGACGAACTCGCTCGGGTCCTTCAATACGAACGTCAGCTTGACCAGCTCGAATGTTCTTTACCTGAAGACCCGACCTAATTTCGCTTTCCGCGCACGCCTCGTGCCGCTCGCGACCTTGAGGAACGATAAATATGAAACCTATGACGTGCCCGAGGTTTACACTCAAAACAAGTCGCAATGGACGCTACTTCAACTCGGCTTCGGCATCGGACCCGAGCTGGGTGTCGAAACCCCGCTCGGGTACTTTTACTTCAACGCCGTTCCGCAAATTACGAACTACTGGGTTCAAGGTCCCTTGGAATACGGAGCCTGGAAAGTCGCTTACAACTTCGAGTTCGGATATACGTTCTTCTTGTCAGACCGAATCAGCGCTCGTCTGGCGGCGAGAGCTCATATTTATCCGCCAGAAATTTTCGAGCCGATGATTCGATATCAATCGCCCAAGGCCCAAATCCCGAATTCTGCGACCGAGTACCTGGATACGACGTCGCTGTTCTCGATCGAATATGTCTTCCCTGAAATGAGGAAGAAAGTCGTTCGCGTCATCGAGTGACGACGTAGACGTCGAAGCGAGCGGTCTTTCCTTCCAATTGATGAGTCGGATTTCCAGCGAGCGGCGGAGCTTGTGGAGGGCGTTTCACGACCACGCGTGATCGCGCGGCCTGCATTGCAGCTTCGAAGAGCTTCTCGGAGTCCTCGTCACCGTCGAGAAGTCGTCGGAAGATTTGCATCGTGCGTTTCGGGAGAGCGCTCTTCGAATGACTTTCATCGGGGAACATCGGATCGAGATAAACCATATCGGCTTCCGTGGAAGCCAAGAGTTCGATCGCGTCTCCGCGCTCGAAATAAAGGCGTCTCGCCGTCGAGATCCACGGCTCGGCCCACACACCGGCCTTCAAACGAGCGAGGCCGTCTTCGAGGAGCGCATGAATCGCAGGCGATCTTTCGATCGCACGCACTTCGCAGCCCATTCCGCTCATGATGAACGCATCGGTACCGAGTCCCGCTGTCGCGTCGATCACGTGCGGCTCACCATCGAAAGAGCGAAGCCCGAGAGCTTTCGCCAGCGGTTCGTTTTTCGAAGTCCCGGTTTTGAATCTCTGTTTCATCGCGACACTCAGGAAGTCGACGGACAGCGGAGAGAGTTGCGGATTCTCGAGATCGCGAAGTGCCAGCTGCTTCGATTTTCCGATTTCGATCGTTTCCAGCGCGAAACCGCGGCGGGCGAGATCGTCGAGCTCTTTCTTACCGAGCACTTGTCATCACCAGGAGGTAGCCGCCACCGAGTGCGAACGCGCTCAGCCAGGCGAGGCGAACGGCCGACCACCGCAAGCCCGTCAAGTCCGACGACAATGGGGATTTTATCGAGCGAACTCGCGAAATGACAGGAAGCAAAGCCATCACTTCGACCAAGACGACGAGAGAGAGCCTCACGTCTCGTTCGAAGATAGCGACGTGAGCGAGTGTTGCGATCATCGTGAGTGCGACCGTGAAAAAGAAAAACGTTTTGCTCGCGTCGAACCCGGCGCGCGTGGCCCACGTGCGGGCTCCGGCCTGGCTGTCGGGCATGATGTTCTCGAAG
>JAZKJB010000030.1:4539-10540 GCA_040384505.1 Bdellovibrionota bacterium
AAATACATGAGCGCGATCGATCCGAAAATACACCCGAGGGTCGCGTCGCTCCAGGTGACCCGACCGACGGTCGCCCAAGCGAAACCGACCGTGAGTAAGGGACCCGTCAACGCGAACGCGACGATCTCCGAGAGGCCGCGCGCTTTCAGACGAATGCGTTGGAACGCGAACTCGAGGGCCGCAAGGAGTGCAAGACCAGCGATGATCGCCACCGGAGACGAAACGACGACAGGAATTCCGCAAAGGATCGCAAAACCCAAAAGACCCCATGCGGTCTGACGAACGCGAGCGGCACGGATCCAGCCTTTTTGAATCGCGCGCGAACCTCCGTGGGGTCGCACGCGATCTTGGCCCTTCATGTGATCGCCGTAGTCGTTGAAGAGATTCACGGCTGCATGGAAAGCGAAAACTCCGACGATCGTCGCCAACGTGACGAACCAATCGATCGGATATCCCGTCGACGCCGTTTTCGCTAAGACGACGAGCATCGGGCCTGCGGAAAAAATCCACGTCGAAGGTCTGACGAGAGTGCGAGCGACGATCAACACGGGCGGACGATCGACGCTCTCTTCGGGAACGATCGAGAACGTGACTTCTTCGCTTTGCGTTCCGACATTGAGCGAGCGCACGGGAATCGCGAGCTCGGTGTTCGAGAACGTCCCCTCGAGGTACGAGTGGAACTCCGGATCCTTGCTGCGTGAGAGCGTCTTCAGCTGACGCTGCGGATTCTCCGTCAGCACTCGCTCACTTCTTTCGCCAGTAGAGCGGCTTGGAGAGCGGCAAAAGCTCATCGACGACTCCCGCTGCGGGCCCAGGCAAGAGAGCACCGAGACGTTTCACCTGATGATCGTAGATCTCGATGAGGCCGGTGTTGATGCGATCGAATTCCGCTAGGCGAGCGTCGAAATATTTTTCGGTGACGATGGATTTGAATTCTCCGAGCGACTGCGCTTTGAACGCGCGCTGACGCGTTTCCGAGGGCAGCTCGCGCGTGAGGAAGACGCCGAAAGAATTGAGATAACCCGATTTCAAATCGCCGAGGACCGCTTTGTTCTCGTAGTTGCGCACATCGAAGTCCAAGAGATCGTCGCTTCGCTGAAAGAGAAGTCCCAGCAAAGTTCCACACTCCTCGAGAAGAGCGTGAACGTCGGCGTCTTTGTTCTCGGCCGCGATGAAAGGAGCACGCAGACACCATTTGAAAAGCGACCCCGTCTTCAAGTTGTGGACGCGGTCGAGTTGCTCGAGTGTGATGTCGAAATCGCGGACGAGCGAATCTTGAATCCACTCTCCTTCGAGCAAATCCGAGATGATCTCTGCGGTGTACTGGATCAAGCGGACGTTGCCGTGACTCGAGAGATTCACCATCACTCGCGCCAAGAGATAGTCGCCGGCGAGAACCGCGTACTCGGGCGTGTACTTCGTCCAAGCCGCAGGCTTGTTTCGACGCAGGTACGAACGATCGATCAGATCGTCGTGCAACAAAGACGCATTGTGGATGAACTCGATCGTCTGACCGAGAAGATGAACCAGACGCTCACTCAATCCCAACGGACCCGAGAGCCGCTGCACCAACGCCGAGCGAAAACCTTTTCCGTCGGCGAAGAGATCGTCGAAGAGGAGATTGAGCTTCGGCAGATAGGCCGGGAAGTCGCGCGAATCGTAGATCTTCAGTTTCTTCACCGTGCGCCCCGCTAAACTCTATCTATTCGAAACTGTTGGAGTTATGTTGCACTCGTGCGCTGATGTCAATCGTGGCGGCGCTTCTTGAAGGAGACCAAGATGGAGTTCATCAAAAAGCTCATGGAATTCATCAAGGCCGTCGCCGCGGACGAGCGGATCCCTCCCCGGGACAAAAAGGTGCTCTTGGCACTGACCGCCCTCGTGATCTCACCCGTCGACATCATCCCCGATTGGATCCCCGTCATCGGCATGCTCGACGACGTGATCTTGGTCGCCGTCATCCTCGATTATCTCTTCAACGTCCTCGACACCGAAATCTTGCTCAGCCATTACCCGTGGGGCATGAAGAGTTTCACGAGGACGAGAAACGCCGCTCGGCTGATCGCGGTCATCACGCCGAACTGGATCAAGAAGCGAATCTGGAAATACGAAGGCTCGATTTACAAAGGCTGAAGTGTCGAATGAAAACCCACGCTCGTTTCCGTGACGCCGACCCCGTCGGAATCCTGTTCTTCGCCCGAGCCTATGAGCTCGCTCACGACGCATATGAAGATTTCGTTCGCTCGCTCGGCTTCACGTATCGAGAATGGTTCGAGAACGAGACCTGGGGAGTTCCGATTCGCAAGAGCGAGTGCGAGCATCTCCGTCCAATCAAACCAGGCGACGAAATCTCGGTGAGTGTGAAGATCGAGAACCTCGGCGAAAGTTCGTTCACCACGAGTTATTCTATCGCGTCCGCGGGACAGCCCGCGAGCGAAGTGAAGCTCACTCACGTTTTCATGGATGTGAAGACGAAGAAGAAGATGGCGATCCCGTCAAACGTTCGTAGCCGGCTCGAAGCCCACCAGCGCTAAAGCGCGACCTCGCAAAAGTTTTCCCAACTCCGAACGAGGTATCTCGTTCACGACATGAGTCGAACGCACTCTCTCGTACGGTGCGACGCCGGAGTTGAACGATTCGACCAAGACCTGGGCTTCACTTTCACTCGCGGTCGTCAGCAAGACGATCTTCGCACCAAGTCTCTCGTCTTTCGCGGCGACGACGGCCGCGTCTTTCATGAAACCGAGTCGGAGCTTCGCGATCTCGAGTTTTTCCTCGAGCCTCGACACGACGACACCTTCTCCCCCGATTTTCACGAAATCGTGGCTGCGCCCTTCGATTCGAAGCGAGCCATCGTCGAGCACGACGCCACGATCTTCGGATGTGAACCAGCCGTCTTGCTTCGGATCCGTCAACGTCGGACGCCCTTCCAGATCGAACGCGATTTTCGCAGTGAGGAGTGACGCGCCACGAACTTTCAACTTCCCGTCCTCATCGACCGCGACGTCCACATGAGAAAGCGGCATCAGCTTGGGTTCATCGGGAGAAAGGGCCGTCGCGATCTGCGACGACGCTTCCGTCATTCCGTAACTCGGGAGAACCGGCCACCCGAGCTCGCGTGCTTTTTCGCGGAGGTTTTCTTCGAGGCGTCCCCCGCCGACGATGACGAACCGAAGGCCGGCTGGCGCTTCGTATTTCTCTCGAACGAGATCGAAGAGTTGGGTCGGCACGAGCGACAAGAGCGTTGCATGGGACGAGAGAAGTTTTCGATGAAACGTCTTCGCCTCCCACCTTTCGCTTTCATCTTCGACGACGGAAGAGCCGGAGAGTTTCGCTCGTACGATGATTCCCAGACCACCGACGTGAAAATCGGGAAGCGTCTTGAACCAAACGTCGGATGACGTCGCAGCCAACCTCTCGTTCACCGCCACCGCACTCGAGCGAAGAGCTTTCTTCGAGAGGAGGACGAGCGAGCCGAAGCCGCCGCTCGAGCCCGATGTCGCGATTCCGACTTGCGAAGCGAAGCGACCCTCGACGAGATCGATCCACGCGTCTTGAAAACGAAGTCGATCTTCTTTTTGCCAACGTGGATTCGTGAGAAGAAGGTTGTCTTCGGATTCGAGCTCGTGAGAGCGAATCACCTCAAGACTCCAGCGGACGCCAGTCCGCTTTCTCGAACAAGGACGTGAAACCGAATCCGAAATCGCCAGTGGGCGGAAGTAGGCGCGGACCTTCAACGCGAAGTGCCCGCGAGAAGTCGTTCGGTTCGTAAGCCGATTGCGAAAGCAGACCGCAGATGCCGACTTCACGATCGCGAGCGAGCTCCGCTGCTTCGAGAGCCGCAGCCAGCTGTCCGACCGGATGATCGAGCGAGCTCGTGACACAAACCCGAGACTTCGTCGCGACGAAGGAAGCGCTCGACTGAGTGGCGGGCTTGATCACCAGCCAGTCACTCGGAGTATCGGGAGTCGACTGGCGATCGAGCGCGAGTGGAAGCTTCGTCTCTTGCGCCACGCGTACCCAATTCATCGGTTGATACGCGATCGGATCCTCGAGGAACTCGATTGCGCTCCGAACCGAACCTTCGAGAGCACGAATCCACTCGGACACCGCTTCGACCGTTCCTATCTCGTTGAAATCGAAACGGAGCCTGTAACCTGCGAGCGACGGAGCAAGGGACTTCAGGCGCCTGAGCTCTTCGATCGGATCTCGACCGACTTTGATTTTGAGATGAGTGAAACCTTCGTTGCGCCAGTAAACCAGATCTTGGTTCGTGACCGACGCCAGATCCGGAATCAACCGATGACTCACCGGGATCTCGAGACCGTCGAAGAGATTCTTCCGCTGATCGCGAGCTTCACGGTCGCGCCTTGCAAAATAGAGAGACCGTTGGCCGAGACGAAGCGGCCGCCCCTCGGCGAGGGCCTTCAGTTCTTCGGCAACGGAGTAGTCGCCGAGCTCGGGCCAGGGATGAAGATCCGCGAAGCCGCTCACGCCCCCGAGATCCGCGCGAATCAAAACTCCGTAGCGATCACCCGCGAGTGCGCGAGCACCGAGTTTCGAGACCGGCGTGAGGAAGTAGGGAGAAATCCACAACCGCTCCCCCATCTCACCGTACCCATAATCCGATGGAGAGAAAGAGGCCGAAGAAGAGATGGAGGCCAGCTGCCATCGCGAGGAACCGGTTGAAGATCGGACTCGGTTCGTTTTTGAAGACACCGGTCACGACTCTTCTCGCGAACGGCAACGCCACGATCGGCAAAATCGCCGCATTGAAGTGATCGGCCTGCGACCAGTAAAGTCCGAGGACGAACGGCACGATCGCGAGAACGGCGATTTCGACACGAGCGAAGCCGACACCGAAGCGCACGGCGAGCGTCTTCTTCCCGACCAATGCATCTTGAGGCGCATCGCGCAGATTGTTGATGGCGATCAAGACCGTCGCGAGCAAACCCACCTGCAGTCCCGCGATCGCGGAATCCATGTTCACGAAACCCGTGTGCAAGTAGTACGTGCCCATCACCGCAATTAATCCGAAGAAGACGATGACGAAGAAATCGCCCAAGCCTTTGTACGCGAGAGGAAACGGTCCACCCGTGTACGCGTAGCCCATCGCCAGCGACACGAGTCCGATCATGACGATCGGCCATCCTCCATGCACGACGAGCGGAATTCCGAGCGCGAGTGCAATAGCGAAACACACGAACGCGCCAGCCATCACGCGCTTCGACGACAAGAGTCCGCTCTGCGTGACACGCTTGGGCCCGATCCGCTGGTCGGTGTCGGCTCCCTTGTGGAAGTCGATCGCATCATTGACGAAGTTCGTGCCGATCTGGATGAAGACCGCACTCAAGACGGCGCAGATCGAAACCCACCAGATCACTTCGTGACCGTCGGCCTTCACGAGTGCCGTCGCGACGACGACCGGAACGATCGCCGCCGTGAGGGTCTTGGGTCTGAGCGCGAGAAGCCACGACGTCAGTTGTGAATTCATGGGTAGCGCGGGAACTTTCCGAAATCGGGTTCGCGCTTTTCGAGGTAAGCGGTTTTACCTTCGCGCGCTTCTTCCGAGAGATAGTAAAGCAACGTCGCATTGCCGGCGAAATCGAGAAGACCGATCTGGCCATCGCAATCCGCGTTCAACGCCGACTTCAAACAGCGAAGAGCCAACGGCGAGTGCTCGAGGATTTCTCGCGCCCACTTCACCGTCTCTTGCTCGAGCTCGGCGAGCGGTACCACGTGATTCACGAGCCCCATGTCGAGGGCTTGTTGCGCATCGTATTGGCGGCACATGAACCAAATCTCGCGCGCCTTTTTCTGTCCGACGATGCGAGCGAGGTACGACGACCCGAGACCGCCGTCGAAGGAACCCACTTTCGGACCCGTTTGACCGAAGCGCGCATTGTCAGCCGCGATCGAGAGATCGCAGACGACATGAAGCACGTGTCCACCGCCGACAGCGTAGCCCCTGGCGCTTACACAACATTCGCAAATTGGTCCG
>JAZKJB010000030.1:10550-15404 GCA_040384505.1 Bdellovibrionota bacterium
CGATGACCGGTTTCGGGAGCGAGCGAATCGCTTTTTGGAGATCGAGAACGTTGAGACGCGGAATTCCGTCTTTGCCGACGTATCCACCTTCACCGCGAACCCGCTGGTCCCCACCGGAGCAGAACGCGAGCGGGCCTTCGCCGGTCAAGATCACGACGCCGATGTTCGAGTCATCGCGAACGACTTCGAATGCATTCAAGAGCTCTTGCACCGTCTGCGGACGAAACGCGTTTCGAACCTCGGGACGATTGATCGTGACCTTCGCGATCCCGTCATCGGTGACTTCGAGTTTGATGTCTTCGTACGTTTTGAGAGTTTTCCATTCGGCGGCTTTGATGATTTCGCCATGCGCTTGAGCCATGAGTGAGACCCCTTTTCGAGAGGCATCATGAGTAGCAGAAATCGATCAGCCGGCCAAGAAGTTCAGCCTTCGAGGAACTCGTCGGTCGCGTCCCTGAAACCTTTCGGGTGATCCCATGGAACCCGGTGTCCCGCCTGGGGCACGACTTTCAAGTCGATGCCGGCAAAGTCCCCGAGAAGAGACGTGAATTTCGTGTCGAGCTGGCCGCTCACGAACCGCATCGGGACCTCGCATTCGCGGATCCGCTGACGCAAGTCTTTCTGGCGCCCGAGACTCCACGAATCCAGCGCGAAAGCCAGAGACTCACGTGAAAACGCGCTCTCGGGCCGATCGAGCTGAACGAAGTCGGGAGCAGGATTCGAGGGAGGTGCCAAGACCGGTTGAACGTTCCACGCTTTCATCAAGATCGACCACGGATCGCGGAGAAACCTGTCGGCCCAAACTCGGTCGCTCGCGACGCGATCGCGTTTCTCGTGCTCACTCGAGAGACCCGGATGCGCCGAAACGATCACCGCGCGTTCGAAAAGTTCGGGCGCTTCGAGAAGCGCATGCATCGCGAGACGCCCGCCTAGTGAATATCCGAAGAGGACGACGGGACCCGAGCCACTCGCGCGAATGTCGCTCGCAAACTGCTTCGCCCAAGCCTCGTACGCGTTGTCTTTCGCGACTCCACCGGGACGCCCATTGATACGAACGACACTCTTCCAAACGTCGTACGCCTCGACGTCGAGACCCGTGTGAGACCAATCCGAAGGAAGACCCAGGAAACCGTGAAGCGCGATGGTTCTCATTCAGTCCCCGGCGAAGATCGCATCATAGCGATCCCAGAAGCGAGTCGTTTGTTCATCATCGGGGACGAGCTCGATGACGGCGTGTTTTTCGCCCGACCACTTCGCTGGAACTTTCGTCCATCGCTCGTAACCGAGACGCCACTGCTTCGCCCAATGCTCGAAGCCGAAGTCGTGACGATTCTCGAAGGCCGCACTCTTGAAGATACGTCCGAAGATGCGGCCGCCGCCATTGTTCACGACGACGATTCGCAGATTCGGCTCGGGTCTCTGATGAACGGCCCAAAGCCCTGCGAGATCGTACATCGCCGTGAGATCACCGATGACGGCCCAGTTCTCCTTTTCGGCGTGTGCGCTTCCGCAAAACGTCGACACTTGACCGTCGATCCCGTTCACACCCCGATTCGCCTCGACGGCGAAACGTCGATCGTAGCCAGCGGCGAGATCCCATTCGCGAATCGGCAAACTGTTACCGACGAAGACGTGCGCTTCGGGTGAGACGAGGGCCGAGAGAGAGCGAAACAGCGAAGGTTCCGCTTGGGGAAACTCGGTAATGAGAGTTTCGAGTTCACTTCGAGCCGCGCGGTCCTTTTCCAACCACGTCACGGCACTGGGCTTCACTTCGAGCGGACCGATGGCGTCGAGCGCAGGCGCGATCTCGGAGCACAAAAATTCTCCGCGGCTCAGGCCAGCGAAAGGAAGCGGACTCAAGCTCAAGGTTTCGATCGCCGACGTCGGCTCCTCGAGATCGCGCCAGATTCGTGCCGTCGGAACGCCGCCGATGCGCAGAGCACGCGTGAACGATCCACGCTTCAGGCCCCAAGGGAGAATTTTGTCCCCCGATCGCAACGCGAAATCGCCGAGCTCGTCTCTCTCGCGAAGGCCCGACGTACCTTCGAGATAGGTCGGCATACGAAGTTTGGTGAGGAAACGGACGACGGACTCCCGCTCGTCGTCGCTTTCGAGCGAGCCGACCAAGACGAGGACGACACCTTCACCGCGAAGGAATCGAGTGAGACGAAGCGAAGCCCACTCCGAACTCGAGGTCATGCCTGAGCGCGATGAACCGTGAACGCGCGCGAGAGGATTCCCGTCGACTTCAGAGGACTCGATCGTGAATTCTTCGACCGGCTCGTCGATCAACGGCTCGTCGAAACAGACGTTCACGTGTAGGGGCTGCCGTCGCGTCCACATCCGAAGTTGCGGGAGCTCACCGGACTCGAGATCGTATTCGTGCTCGATGAATTTCGCGAAGAGACCGGTTTGGTCGATCGCTTGCGGAGCACCGGTTCCACGCAAACGCTTCGGCCGATCGGCCGTGACCAAGAGGAGCGGGAGGCCGAGGTGAAAAGCTTCGATCGTCGCGGGTAAGAGTTCGGCGGCCGCGGTTCCCGAGGTCGTGATGACGGCGACGGGCCGCTCGGTTCTGCGAACGAGACCGAGCGCGAAGAAGGCGGCCGAACGCTCCTCGAAAAAAGAATAGGTTTTGATCCCACTCACGGCTCCGAGAACCGAGACGAGAGGACTGTTGCGAGCACCGGCGCAATAGACGACTTCGCGAACGCCGTTCGCGTGGAAAGTCTCCAGGAGTTTTCGCGCCCATCCGATGTTCATACGCCGAGAATCCGTTTCACCGAGTCACGCTTTTCCGCGAGCTCCGCCCATTCGCGCTCGAGCTGGCTCTCGGGAACGATTCCGCAGCCTGCACTCAAGCGAATGACGTCATCGTGCCATCTGACGTTGCGAATGGCCACGACGCACTCGAGCAGAGGTTGCCCGTCACCGTCGCGAGCGAAGACTCCGAACGGAGCGCCGTAACGGCCCCTCCATTTCACGTCGTCCCAGCGCGCGATCTCGGTGAAGCTCAAACTTCGCGGACTCACACCGAGTGCCGGGGTCGGATGGAGCGCACGCACGACGGCTTCGAATTGCGGGTCCTCACGGAACTCGATCGAAATCGGAGTCTTCAGATGGAACAAAGTCGGAAGCTCGACGACTGCCGTTTCACCGACGTCCATGTCGCCGAATTGCGAGAGCTCTACCATGATGTCGTCGACCACGATCTGATGTTCGTGCCGCTCTTTCGGGTCGGTGAGCAAGGCTCGGGCGGCGTCGGCTCCGGAAGACTTCGCTCTCGTTCCCGCCAGCGCCATGGTGTCGATCCGCGCAGCCTGGCGGTCGGCGCGACCGGCTCGGTTCGAAAATAAAATTTCGGGCGTCGCGCCGATCATCCCTTCTCGAATGTCGCCTTCGAAGGACCAGAAGCCGTACGGGATGAGGTTTTCTTGGGGTTGCGCGATCCGCATCAAGATCTGCTTTAGCCTCTGGGGCTTCACGATTTCGCGAGCTTGCGCGTGAACGAGGGGGACCGCCTTCTCGAGACCGCGCGCGGAGAAGCCCTGACGGATGATCTCGAACTGCCGCTCGAAGTTCGAAAGTTCGGGCTCAACCCATCGGAATCCTTGAGGTTCAGCCGTCAAATCGGCGTTGACTTCTGGAGTCAGTTTCGACAAGACAAGAGAGGAAAAAGAGCTACGATCGATGAGGCTCCACTTCGGGCTCACGAGCCAAGGCCGTGGTTCCCGAAGGTAGAATCCTGGAGCGTACAGCGCGCCCTCGATGGGATCGCTGACCCAAGTTGCGGAACCCCAACCGACGAGAATCGAGTCGGGACCACAACCGAGGCACCAGCCGTGTTTCAGGAATTCCGAAAACGCGGCCTCATCGAAAGCAGTTTTCATCTGAATCTGATATACCGATCGTAGTTCCCAAGCGCAAACCTAGAGAAGGCGAAACAGAAGGTCCTATGTCCCAAACGGTGCAGCGCAAAACTCACGTCGTCGAGCTCTCCTTCGAGGGCCGTAAGCACGCGTTCGGCGATGGACGTGTCGCGCTCATCGCAGGACCTTGCTCGATCGAGTCACGCGATCACCTTCGCGAGACCGCGGTCGGAGTGAAAACCGCTGGAGCGTCGTTCCTTCGCGGCGGCATCTACAAGATGCGCACGTCGCAGTCGTCGTTCCAAGGTTTGGGCTCGGACGCTTTCGGCTTCATCAACGAAGTGAAGCGCGAGATGCAGATGCCGCTCGTCTCCGAAGTCACCGATCCGCGCCAGATCTCCGACATCGCGGCCGCGGTCGAGATGTTCCAAGTCGGCTCACGCAACATGTACAACTACGAGCTCTTGAAAGAGCTCGGTGCGCTGAAGAAGCCCGTGCTGTTGAAGCGCGCGTTCGCTGCGACCGTCGACGAGTGGATCAAAGCCGCCGATTACGTCGTCAAAGGTGGAAACGACAACGTCATCCTCTGCGAACGCGGGATCCGCACGTTCGAGCCGACGACTCGCAACACTCTCGATTTGAACTCGGTCGCCTACTTGAAAGCTCACACGTCGTTCGCGGTCATCGTCGATCCTTCGCACGGCACGGGTCGCCCTGAGCTGATCGCTCCGATGTCGCTCGCGGCCGTCGCAGCCGGCGCCGACGGTTTGATCATCGAAGTTCATCCGCGCCCGACGGAAGCGTTGTCGGATGCGCATCAAGCGTTGGACTTCGCTCAGTTCAGTCGAATCGTCGATCAAGTCGAGAAGGTCGCGGCCGCTCTCGGTCGCCGAGTCGGTACGCTCGCATGAGCTCGACCGTTCGCGGACCCGAAGCCGAAAAAATTCGTTCCATGTTCAACGAAATCGCAGGCGACTACGACCGG
>JAZKJB010000030.1:15414-24400 GCA_040384505.1 Bdellovibrionota bacterium
CATCCTCTCGGGCGGCGTTCACCACTTGTGGCGGAAAGCCCTCGTGAAGTGGAGTGCGGCTCGCGAAGGTCAGCGCGTTCTCGATTGCGCGACGGGCACGGGCGATCTCGCGATCGGGTTCAAACGTGCGGTCGGCCCGAGTGGCGTCGTCGTCGGAACCGACTTTTCGCCTGGGATGTTGGCTCCTGCCCCCGCGAAAGCCGCTCGTCTCGGTCTCGACATCAAGTTCGAGCCAGCGGACGTGACACAGCTTTCTTACGCCGACGCTTCGTTCGACATTTCCTCGATCTCTTTCGGCATTCGTAACGTTCAAGATCCGGCGAAAGGTCTCGCGGAACTCGCGCGCGTCGTTCGCCCCGGTGGCGTCGTGATGGTGCTCGAATTCGGTCAGCCATCGACTCCAGGCTTTCGCGAAGTTTACGAATTCTATTCGAACCGGGTTCTGCCCCGTCTCGGCGGTCTCGTGACCGGAAAACCGAAAGCCTATGAATATCTCCAGAGCTCGTCGGCAAAATTCCCGTGCGGTGACGAGTTCGTCGCGCTGATGATGTCGACGGGCAAATACGAGTCGGTTTCGTATCGCACGCTCACGTTCGGTGTCGCGTACATGTACAAAGGCGTCGTTCGTGGGTGATGCGGACGTCGTCCCAGGGGGCAGTCCGTTACCCGACATGACTCTGATGGCGCATTCCCTTCTTCTCAATCACTTCTCGCTGGCTGAGCAACTCGCTCTCTTCGCGGCACTTCTCTTCGCCATCATTCACGTCTACATCTTCTTTCTCGAATCGATCGCGTGGGGCCGACCGAAGACCAATAAGCTCTTCGGCTTGAGATCGGCGGAAGAGGCAGCGGCGAACCGCGCTTTTGCTTTCAACCAAGGTTTTTACAATTTGTTTTTGGCACTCGGGACGTTCGCCGGACTTGCTTTGATGAAGGCAGGATACCTCGCCGAAGGACGCACGCTCGTCACGTTCTGCGCGCTCTCTATATTCGGAGCCGGAGTCGTTCTCTATTTCTCGACGAAAAATCTTCGGCCCGCGCTCATCCAAGCCGGCCCGGCATTCGTGTATCTCGTTTTGTCTCTCGTTTCGTGAGTCGATACGCTTCGGCGCCGAACGAAGCGATGTGTTAGATCACAATTCGATTCGTCGCTCGCTAATCGCGAAGAACACCACTGCCTATGACGTGCGCTAGCTTGAAATAATCAGGCTCGGTCGGTTCTCGCCCAGAGCAGATGGTCCGCAATGACGAGTGCCGCCATCGCTTCGAGAACCGGAATTGCGCGAGGGACGATGCACGGGTCGTGTCGTCCCTTTTTCGCGACGTCGAGAACCGACGACGTCGGCTTGAATGCGACCCGAATCACGAGGCGGTCTCCGGTCGAGAGGCCGCCTCGGACACCGCCATAAGCGGCGGCGCGCCCCGCTTTTTCTTTTTTTGCGGCTCGCGGATGAAATTCGCTTCCCTCGGCGAGTGCCGCTGAGAAACCCTCCCCGAATTCCACGCCGATCGTGGCGCCGATGCTCATCATCGCGCTCGCGAAATCCGCTTTGAGTTTACGGAACACCGGTTGCCCGAGCCCGCGCGGAAGTCCGTCGATCCAGATTTCGGCGACGCCGCCGTAGCTGAGTCCGATCGACTTCGCGTCGAGAAGAAGTTTCTCGACTTCTTTTTGCTGAGCCCGAGACGGAAATCTTGCGACGAACTTGTCGGCCGCCTGCGAGCTTTTGATTTTATCGAGTTCGTCTTCGCTCAATTCGTACGGCCCGATTTGCCGAGCGAAACCGGTGATCTTCAGCTTCGGTGCTACTCGCGAGATGAACATTCGCGCGACCGCGCCACCCATCACACGAGACACCGTTTCACGGCCCGAGGAACGACCTCCGCCGCGCGGATCGCTGTGACCGAATTTCGCTTTCCATACGTCGTCGGCGTGACCAGCGCGAGGAGAACGTGCGATCGCTTTGTAATCCTCGGAGCGAGCGTCGGTGTTTCGAACGACGATGGCGATCGGGGTTCCGAGCGTGCGGCCTTCGTGAACTCCACTCAAGACTTCGGGACGATCGCCTTCGTTGCGAGAGGTGACGACATTGGATTGGCCCGGCCGACGACGCTCGAGCTCGTTCAGCAGTAGAGCTTCGTTCCACTTCAAGCCCGCGGGAACTCCGTCGATCACCGCACCGAGTGCAGGCCCGTGGCTTTCGCCGAAAGTCGTCAGAATGAATCTCGAACCGAAAGAATTCGCGCCGCTCATCGAGTCTCCCAAAAACGCCTTTGAGCTTCCGCTTGAGCTCGAAACATCGCAAGGCCTGAAATGTAGCGGCAACCGACCTCGATCGCGTAGTCGCGCCCAGGTGAATCTTCGGAGTAATTCAGATCGATGACGAGACGAGGTTTCCAGCTCGAGGGCACTCGGCTCGCTTCAGCTCGTGATCTTGCGACGGCCCAGACGACGGTGTCGGGCGAGAAGTCCGCGGGTGCGACACCGGAAGGAGTTCTGTTTTCTCCCGTTCGTACGGAGAAAAGCTCGGCTTCCGGCAAAACGGACTTCACGACGGTCAAAGTTCCGCCACCGCCCCACACGGCGATTTTTCCGAGTGGTCCTTCGGCCTTTTCCGCTTCGATGACGGACGAAAATCCTTCTCGATCGGTGTTCGCTCCCCGCCACTCGCCGAACTCTTCGTCCCAGACGAGAGTGTTGACCGCTCCGAGCTCTTGCGCGACGGCGTCCCACTTTTTGCAAGATTCGAAAGCGTGCTTTTTCAAAGGCGCGGTGACGGCCGCCCAAGAGAGTCCTCGACTCTGGAGGAACGCGAGGCCCGAATCCCATTCGCTTTCGTTCATTCGAATCGCGAGAACGGGAGCTTCACGGGCGGCGAAGAAAGCAAACTGCTCCATCGGAGTTCGAGAATGCGAAACCGGATCGCCGAGGATCGCCGCGAACGCCGGACGAGGACTCGTCACTTTCCCGCGTCTCGCCCACTGCAGAAGTGTCGGCTGATCGGCGGCCGAGGCCTCGAAGTCTCGAACGAAATTGAGCGCGTAGGAGTTCCCCTGAAGAAGTCGATACCAAGACCAACGCCCATCGGATGACATCGGCAGGAAAATCCGCGAGTCCGACATCTGGCGAACCCAGAGATCTCCCTCGCGAAGCTCGTCGAACGAGCGAACCGGTAAAGCCGCTTTCAACTGAGCACCGGGCAGAATCTCGCGCGGAAACCGAGCGAGCGCATCGTTGATCGACTCACCCTCGCGTCGCTCGTGAAGGGAGTGAAAGCGTGGCTCACCCCAAATCGCTGGTCCGAATTCGACCGGCCAGTCGAACGCGAGCGCATGCCTCTCGACGAACTTCGCCGTTGCTTCCGCTTTCGATTCGTCGCGGAAACTCACGAGCACGCGGTCATCGGGAAGAAATCGGATCGCCTTTTCCATTTGATCGGGCGTCAGGAGATCGTCGCGAAGCTCGAACCAACTGAGGCCCCAGTTCATGCGCGAGCGCGCCCACGATTCGAAGTACATGTCGCGATTGAACTGTGAGGGCATCACCGTGACGGCGCCACCGATCGAGCGCAAATCGCCGAGAACGAAGCCGCCCTCCGCCTCGTCGGAATTTTCCAAGCCTTCGTCGAGCCACAAAACCTCGTCGGCGCGGCTGGCGAAACGCGGCTCACGCGCGAGGTATCGTGATTGGAACTCATCGAGAGCGGTGAGAGAGGGGTCGAGACGGGGGCGATCGAGGAAGATCCTTCCGTTCGCATCCGTGACCCGACGAAGCCAAACGCAACGCCAGGTCTCCGGGATCACGCTCGGATCGAACCCCGCTCCGAAAACGAGATAGACGTCATGGTCGAGCGATTTCGTTTCCTCGTCGAGCGCGCGAAAAGTTTCGAGCTCGAGCCAGCGAAAAGCGGACTCCCCGTCTTTCGAGAAGATGTCATGGAGAGTTCGGCCCGAGCGCTTCTCGATTTCACCGTCGAGATCGAGACAGAGAACCTTTCTCGATTCTTTTTCGAAATAGCTCTGAACTCGGCGCAAGAAGAAGGTCTTCCCCACGCCGCGATGGCCGACGATCGCCGTTCTCATCCGCGCAAGCCTTCTTCGAAGAGGGTCCAAAAGCCCGGAAAACTTTTGTTCACTACGTTTTCGTCCGTGAGTTCGATCATCGCGCCGGCGGCCCGGGCGACGGCCGCCGCCATCGCGAGCCGATGATCGTGATCCGTGTCGTATTTGAAAGGTTTCACCGCGGAAGATTTGTCGAAAGGCCGGCCCTCGATCTCGAGACCGCCATCGATCACGCGCGCTTTTCGCCCGAGCGCTTTCAAGAGCTCCGCGGTTTTCGCGATCCGATCCGATTCCTTCGCCGCGAGGTGTGGAGCGCCAGAGAGTCTCGAAGTTCCTTCGGCGTAGGCGCACAAGACGGCGAGAACGGGGAAGAGATCGGGGCAATGTTTCATGCTCTGCTCGATCGCCTTCAACGGAGAACCCGAAGTCCGGGAGACGATGAGCGACGAACGCATTGTCACTTCACAGTCCATCGCATCGAGGATCGAGGCGAACGCGCGATCGGGCTGCAAACTCTTCTCGGGCCAATCTTGAATCTCGACGCGGCCACCACTCACGGCCGCGAGGGCCGCGAGACTGAAGGCCGAGCTCAAATCGATTTCCGATTCGAGCTTCGAAGCCGTGACACGCGATCCGTTCGGAACGCGAAGCGTGCCGTTTTCGAGTTTTTCGATCTTCATGCCGGCCCGCTCGACGAGCTCGAGTGTCATCGCGAAGTAAGGCTCACTAACGGCTTCCCCTTCGAAGCGAACGTGCAAATCGAAAGGGAGCCCCCAGGCGTTGAGGAATAGAGCGCTCGCGAACTGGCTCGAGATCGAGCGATCGACGACGACCTCGGATTTCGACAACGTCCAATCTCCACCTCGAACCGTCAGCCGCTGCAGGCGGATCTCCGCCTCGCGACCGAGCTGGGCCAGCAAACGAACGATCTCGTCGTGAGGACGAGAGAAAAGACGGAGCGAGCCCGAGAGATGATGAGTCCCTTGCAATCGCGAAGCGCGGAGCGCGAGGAATCGAAGCGTCGTTCCTGCGCTCCCGCAATCGGCGGGTTCACCCTTCAACATCGACGCGAGAGCCGATCGCATCTTGACGACGTCGTCGGCTTTCGAGTCACCGACGATTTGAAGCGACGGAGCATGAGATTGGATGACCAAGAGCCTGTTCAGGATCGACTTCGACGACGAGATCGTTCCCCTGAAACGGAATGGCGTCATCGTGCGACCCAGCCGATTCGCGTCGCTTCCTTGACGAGAGTTTCGATCGGAACTTCTCGGCGAACCGCTCGACCCGGTCGCTTCAAGAAGACGAACGTCACGCTTCCTCGCGCTTGGCGCTTTTTGTCCTTCGCGAGCAACGAGCGAACACGAGAAGCCTTCATCGGGCGCGGCGGTCGTTCGGGATTCAAACCCAAGTGCGCGAGGAGGGACGCGGCCTTCTCGAAGTCGCGCTCACTCATGATCGCCATCGACTCACCGAGCTCGAGCGCGAAGAAAAGCCCTTGCGCGATCGAGCGACCGTGCGACCATCCGAGCTCGGCTTCGATCACGTGACCAAGCGTGTGCCCGAGATTGAGAACTTGCCGAAGCCCCGTGCGTTCGCGCGGATCGCGCGCGACGATCTTCATCTTCGCTTCGATTGCAGGCTTCAAGAATTTCCAAATGAGCGAAGAGCCTTCAAGGCGAGACGTCGCGAACTTCTTCGTCCAGGCACTTCCGTCGATCAACGCGATCTTCGCGAGCTCGGCCATCGCATCGCGCGCGCGCTCACTGGGTTGAGACTCGAGAAGCGAGCGCACGAGAAAAACTTCGTCGGCCAGATGAAAT
Organism: Bdellovibrionota bacterium; assembly: GCA_040384505.1. Classification (GTDB taxonomy): domain Bacteria; phylum Bdellovibrionota; class Bdellovibrionia; order Bdellovibrionales; family JAMPXM01; genus JAZKJB01. The sequence continues at coordinate 21,300 of JAZKJB010000030.1, forward strand.
GAGCCGAGCTGATTCTTTGCGCCACTCGTGTTGAGCGCCGTCTTTCCGCCGTGACTCGAGTCGATCGCCGACAACCAGGTCGACGGAACGTGAACGAGTCGGACTCCCCGTTTATAAACGCTAGCGAGAAATCCGGCGAAGTCGCCGACGGTGCCTCCGCCGATCGCGACGACAGTCAGCGACCGTGCAGGAACTTCGTCGGCGAGACGCGAAAATTTCGAAACGTGAGAAGGGAATCGAGCGAGATCTTTCAGCTCTTCTCCGGCTCGGACCGCCATTCGATGCGGAAACCGTCGGATCCAAATCCGAAATTCGCGTGAAACTCGCTCGAGTCGAGCGTCGTAGATCACCACCGACGAAGTCGGAGGGAGCTTTACCGAGCGCAATGAAGTCAGAAAGCTCAGCCGCGTCATCGACTCAATTTGAGCCACGGACTTACCTTTGTCTAGGCCGATAGCGGCTCGCGGTGAGATTCCTCCTGGGGCGGACCCTCTTTTCCCTCAGGCCTTTGGTCTTAAATTCCGAAGAATTCCACGATGTACCAGCGTCGTTACGCCCCCCAATCCCGGCCCCGTCCGCCCGAGTCTTCGGGCGGTTTGCTATTCCTGGCGTCGATCTTCGCCGTCGTCGGATCACTATTGGTCGGTTACGTCGCTCTCGAGAAAATGACGGAGTTGCGAATCGTCGTCGGCCTCGATCAAGCCGCGAGGCAGATGGCGGAAAAGGTCGACTTTAAATATCGAAACGTCCGCGTCAGCCTTTGGGAGCGGGCGATCCGTATCAACGGCATCTCGCTGAAGGCGCCGAACGAGAGAGACGCCCTCCGCATCGATCGCGTGACCGTTTCCGAGCTCGACTGGGAGACCATTTTTCGCGTGGCTCAGACCGGCGGAGCACCGACGATCCCGCGAACGATTCGCATGGGTGTACACGGCGTTCACCTCACTCCTCGAATGCTCGGCGCGAAGCCCGCGTCCTTCATGAAACAGCTGGGCTACGACGAAATCTCCCTCTCGCTTTCGACGGGATTTCTCTTCGATCGTCGCAAGAACATTTTCGGTGTGGATGGAATGACGATCGAGGTCGCCGACATGGGACGATTGAAATTTTCGTTCCAGCTCGGCAACGTGCGCATGCCGACGGATGGAGAGCTTCTCGCGCTGAAGACGAATCCCGACGGCCCGAAACCCGAGCCGCCCGACATGAAAGACGCGACCTTGCGTTCCGCGGAGATCAGCTACCACGATCTCTCGCTGCTGGGGCGAATCGACCAGATGTTGAAAAACGAGGGAAAGCCGGGACTCGCCGACCTCGTGCAAATCGGAACTCGCATGCCCGCCTCCGCCGGCGGGCAGTTCATCGCCGACGCAGTCGAGAAAGTGAACAAGTTCGTCTCGGCTCCAGAGCAATCGATCCGTATCTCGAGCCAGCCTTTGGAACCGCTTCCCCTCGACTCGCTCGGGCTGGAAGTCCTGCTCGGCCCCGACAAGCTCGCGAAGAAGCTGAACCTGCAAATCGACGTGAACTAGACCCGTCCTTCCTCAAGTCGCATGGCGGAATCGTCCGATTCTGAGACATGGGATCACGGAAAACCCTCGCCATTCTCTCACTCGTCGCGTTCGTCTTCGTCGGCGTTTTCACGACGGCCTTTGCGCTGCTTCAAGCGGAGAAGTACGTCGCCTCGCGGGCACGCAAAGAGCTTGCGGCCCTGAAGCCCACTCTCGACGTCAGCTTCGATCACGCGAAGATCAATCCATTCACGCGAATGGTGATGCTTAAAGGTGTCGAAGTTCGTTCGAGCACGTTCGAAGGAGTTCTCTCGATTCGTGCCGTCGGCGCCGGTCGCGTCGACTGGGATTCGATCATCGCGATGGCGAAAACGCGGAAGCCGGTCGTCCCTCGCCAAATTTTCTTCGCCGTGAGCGGACTCTCGATTCCGTCGGCCTGGGCGGGCGCGACCGCGAGCGAAACACTGAAGAGCCTCGGTTATGAAACGCTGGACGTTTCGGCGACCCTCGGCCTCACGATCGATCCTTCGACGAAAGGTTTTGCCATTTCTCCTCTCGCCGTCGACATCGAAAAGGCCGGCCGAATCGAGTTCTCGGTCTCGTTCGCGAACACGATCCTGCCGTCGAAAGCCGACGTCGATCTCTTGAAGAAGAATCCGAAAGCCTTCGTGGTCGAGCGCCTCCCCGCGTACGGCGACGTGGCTCTCGAATCGATTTCACTTCGCTACGACGACGACTCGTTCGTCGAGAAAGCGACCGAGCTTCTCGTCGCGCAAGGCGAAGACCATCCCGTCGCACTCCTGAACCTCGCGCTCGAGCAACCGGAAGCCACTCGTCAAACGGCGTCGGTCAAGGCGGGATCGTTTTCGCGGCAAGGACTCGTGGCACTCCGGGATTTCTTGCAGACACCGGGCACGATCAGCATCTCTTCGGCTCTGAGCCAACCCGTTCCCTTCACGAGTCTGCTCGACGAACGCGCCGGCGGCTCGATCGACCAGATCGCGGAGAAGCTCGCACTGCGAATCGAAAAAAATTAATCCTGTTGCTAAAGCGTCGGCTTCGCGTCGTGAAGGAAGCAAGCACTCTTGCGGCCCGCGACGTCGTACAACGGCGGTCTTTCGCTCACGCATCGGGCGAAGGCGTAGGGACAGCGTTTTTGGAAGGGACAGCCGAGCGGTGGATTCAACGGCGAAGGCAATTCGCCTTGAAGAGTCGCGCGCGGTGCATCGTTCGCGCCGTGTTCCATCGCGCTCAAGTCGGGATGGCTCGCGAGCAAAGCTTGCGTGTAAGGATGCTGCGGGTTTTTGAAAACTTGGTCGCGAGGTCCGTACTCCATCACCTGCCCGAGATACATCACGAGGATGTCGTCGGCGATGTGACGGACGACCGAAAGATCGTGAGAGATGAAGAGATAGCTCAGACCGAATTCATCTTGAAGATCCATCAGGAGATTCAAGACTTGAGCTTGGATCGAAACGTCGAGAGCCGAGACCGGCTCGTCGCAGATCAAAAGTTTCGGACGAAGCATCAACGCTCGCGCGATGCCAATGCGTTGGCGCTGACCGCCCGAGAACATATGCGGATAACGCGATT
>JAZKJB010000030.1:24410-26799 GCA_040384505.1 Bdellovibrionota bacterium
CATATGATAATCATTATACGGGTCCCAGAGACCGTCTTTGATCATCCCATCCATAATCTTTTGGTGGCCCATACGAAACCCACCGCGAGAATTTTCAAGATAGTGCGGCACCTGCGACATGTTCTGCAGACCGCCCGCGATCACGAGGGGCTCGGAAACGATGTCGATACATTTCTTTCGCGGGTTGAGCGACGAGTACGGATCCTGGAAGATCATCTGCACTTGCTCGCGCCATTCGCCAGCGGGCGTTTGCGAAACACTGCGGCCACCGAAGATCGCATCGCCCGACGTGATCGATTCGATCAGCATCAGGCATTTCGCCAACGTCGATTTTCCGCAACCCGATTCACCCACGATCGCGAGCGTCTTCCCCTTCACGAGGGAAAAGCTCACGCCGTCGAGCGCTTTCACGTGCGCCGGCTTTTGGAACAACCGGCGCAGGTCGTAGGTTTTTCGGAGGTTTCGAACCTCGAGGAGCGGTGTCGACATTCGTTCCTTATTTTTTCGTCGTGTTCTTGTCGTCGAATTCGGCTTTTGCGTCTTTGTATCCAGCCTGGAGATCGCCAACCGCTTTTTGCAAGCTCGTCTTGAATTTCGTCCACGCACGGCCCGAAGTCGCCGACATCTTTTCGAGATCGGCTTTGATCTCGGTCTTACGCGTTTCGAGTTTCGCGATCCGCGCGTCGAGACCCGCTTTCGCTTCCGCGGTCGCCGTCGCCGATTTCGCCTTGAGGTCGGTCAGTTGGGTTTCGACTTCGTCGAGTTGGGCGTCGATCTTTTGGCGGAACTCCGACTTCTCGTCGGCTTTGGCGGATTTCTTGGCGTCTTTCTTGGCGTCTTTGCCCGAGCAATGCGGGCAAGCTTTCCCGCTGGTGTCGTGCCCGCAGTGTTCGCACTTCTCCTTGCATGCGTGTCCTTCGCCGTGTTCGCAAACTTTGCCGTCCTTCATGCACGCCGTGCCATCTTTGTGCGTGCATTCGTGACCCGCGCTAGCGTCGTGGCCCGCATGGGATTCGTGAGCGTCGGCCTTGGTCGCTTTCGCATCGGACTTCGCCGAAGCCGGGGCGCGATCGTTTTTCGCGACGAGAGTCGAAGCGGACGTGGTCGCTCCCGAAGTCGTCGAGGCGTGATCGTCACAAGCCCATGCTTGGCCGGCGATGACGAGCGATGCGATAGCGAGAACGGTACTGAAAGTTTTCATATTGTCTCCTCTTGTCTGATGCAGCGAACACTGTTTGAACCGATTTGTCTGAGTGGCGGAACCGCCGTTTTGCATTTTTCGATCACGTAAGGACAACGTGGATTCAGCTGGCATCCCGATGGACGCGCGAGCAGATCGGGAACGAGACCGGGAATCGTCGGAAGGCGCGAGCGGAATTCCGCGAGGCCATGCGATCCGGGAAGAGATTCGAGCAAGGCCCGAGTGTAGGGATGTTTAGGTCGACGGATGATGTCGTCCTTCGGTCCCGACTCCATCACGTGGCCGGCGTACATGACGACGATGTCGTCGGCCATTTGCGCGACGACGCCGATGTCGTGAGTGATGAGGATCAACCCCATTCCGCGGTCGCTCTGGATCTTTTTCAGCAAAGCGAGAATCTGCGCCTGGATCGTGACGTCGAGCGCGGTCGTCGGCTCATCGGCGATCAAGAGATCGGGAGAGCACGCGATCGCCATCGCGATCATCACACGCTGAGACATCCCGCCCGAGAGCTGGTGCGGATACGACGTGAGTCTGAGCTCGGGATCCGGGATCCCGACTTGTTCCATGAGCTCGATCGCTTTCGCGTGAAGATCGCCCGTCACTCCGTGCGTTCGCAGAGCTTCTTCGATTTGGAAGCCGACGGTGAAGCTCGGATTCAAGCTCGTCATCGGATCTTGGAAGATCATCGCGAGACGACCTCCGCGCAGCGATTGCATTTCGCCTTCGCCCGCCTTCAAGAGATCGCGTCCATCGAACATCACTCGACCCGAACCGATGCGCGCGGTGGGCGGAAGCAAACCCATCACCGCGAGCGAAGACACGCTCTTGCCCGAACCCGATTCGCCGACGATGCCGAGCGTGCGACCGCGCTTCACTTCGAAGCTCATGTCTTGGATCACGTGCACGAGCCCGCGCCGCGTTTCGAACGCGACATCGAGATTCTCGACACTCAGGAGCGAAGTCGTTCCCGTCATTTCTTCAACCTCGGATCGAGAGCGTCGCGAAGTCCGTCGCCTAGAAGGTTGAAGCCCAACACGACGACCAATATGCAAAGCCCAGGAAGAGTGACGAGCCAAGGTGCGCTTTCGATGAACGCGCGCGAGTCGGAGAGCATCGTGCCCCACTCGGCGGTCGGCGGCTTCGCGCCGAGTCCGAGGAAGCCGAGTGCGGCGACGTTCAAGATTC
>JAZKJB010000031.1:0-2050 GCA_040384505.1 Bdellovibrionota bacterium
AACGGAAGCAGAAATTGAACGCACGGCAAGTCACAGACGAAAGATTGATTCGCGCCCGAGCGCGCATGATGCCTAGACGAACCGTGGACCGACGCCGAGCGCGTACTGGTTTCTGATCGAACCGGCAGAAGGACGACTGAACGGATCCCGAGTTCTGAACGAAACGATAGAGCGACGACCGCACGGATCCCGAGTACTGAACGAAACGGTAGACCGACGACCGAACGGAAACGGGTGCCTCGAACGGCTACCGCTACGGATGCGGACTTACTTCTCTCAGGTCTTCAACCATTCCAAATACTGGCGGATGTTTTTCTCGAAGCCGTGATCCGTCGGTTCGTAGATTTTGACGTCGCCGAGCTCGTCCGGGAGGAAGCGCTGCGGGAGATAGCCCTTTTCGCCTTCGTGGGAATATTTGTAGCCCTTGCCGTAGCCGAGCTCTTTCATCGAACGGGTTTTCGCCGAGCGGAGAGCGAGGGGAACCGGGACGGTGCCGGTTTTTTCGACGAGCTCTTGTGCGACTTGAAGAGCGACGTACGAGCGATTCGATTTCGGTGCGGACGCCAGGTACGTCGTGACTTGCGCGAGGGAAATCGCGGCTTCGGGGAAACCGACGAGCTCGACGGCTTGGAGGCCGGAGACCGCGAGAGTGATCGCACGGGGGTCGGCGTTGCCGATGTCTTCGCTCGCGAGGATCACGAGGCGTCTCGCGATGAACACGGGGTCCTCCCCGCCTTTGATCATGCGGGCGAGGTAGTACATTGCGGCGTCGGGATCGGAGCCCCGGACGCTCTTGATGAACGCGGAGATCGTGTCGTAGTGCTCGTCGGCGCTCTTGTCGTATCGCAAGGCCGGAGCGTCGAGGACGTTCGCGAGAGTTTCCGAGGAGAGAGGCCAAACGATTTCGCCGGCTGGAGTTTCCTTCAGATTGAGGATCAACTCCATGAGGTTCAGGAGGCGGCGGCCGTCGCCGTCGGAGAATTCCATCAAACGGGCTTCAGCCTCGGGTTGGAAGATCTCCGGTAGGGTCGTGCTTCGGGTGGCGGCCGCACGCGACGCCATTTCCTTCAGCTCGGGTTCGCCGAGGCGTTGGAAGACGAGGATGCGGCAGCGAGAGAGAAGTGCGGAGTTGATTTCGTAGCTCGGGTTCTCGGTCGTCGCGCCGACGAGGACGAGATCGCCCTTTTCGATGAACGGCAACAGAACGTCTTGCTGACCCTTGTTCAAGCGGTGGATCTCGTCGATGAAGAGCAAGGTCTTGCGTTGGCGCTCGAGCCTGCGCCGCCGGCCTTCGTCGCCGAGCTCGCGAAGCGCTTTCGCTCCCGTTTCGACCGCGTTGATCGTGATGAATTCGGCGTCCACCTTTTGAGCGAGCAACAAGGCGAAGGTCGTCTTGCCAGATCCCGGTGGACCCCAAAGGATCAGGCTCGGGATGCGGCCGGACTCGAGGAGCTTTCGCCAGGGCGCATTCGCGCCGAGGATCTGAGTTTGTCCCAGCATGTCCTCGAGCTGACGAGGCCTCAGACGCTCGGCGAGCGGCTGACCTTCGGGTGAGTCTTTTTGGGCATGGGCGAAGAGATCCATCGCTCCAGGTAGTAATCCTGGAGCGGAAGATGTTCAAGGGACTGTCGTGGGGATCAGTATTCCGCGCGGACGGTGATTTTTTCTTCCACGCGCTCGACGTTGCCTGAGGCGTCGGTCGCGGAGCCGATCAGTTCGATGTCGACGGTGGCGACGAAGCTCGTGGTCGTCGAGTCGGCCAGCGTGATGCCGCCGATCGCGAGCTGACAAGGTGGATAGAGTCCGGTGCGAGACGAATCGTTACTGTTGATCGTGACTGGCCCAGTCGTCGCCGTGATCGTCTGACTCGAGCTCGCGAGCAAGGATTCGATCTCGCCGCTCGCGAGTGGCACTTTTACCGAACCGCCCTTGATGGCGGGACTGGTGACCGTGACGTCGATCTGCGCGACGAAGAGAGTTTTGTTCAGTCCCGACCACGTGATGCTGAAATTTCCGAAAATGAGCGCGTTCTTGGTGACCAGATCGGAAG
>JAZKJB010000032.1:0-1489 GCA_040384505.1 Bdellovibrionota bacterium
GAAACCGCCGCGAACGCCTGCTCTGCCTGCCGCGCGTACATTTCGCCGAGGGACTGCTGCCGAGAGTCATATACGATGAGGAAATGCTCGGTTTCGATTTGTGCCCACGGAATCGCGGGATCGCGTCCGACCGCAGCACCGGCCGCCGAATTCGAGAAAAGGAGCGATGACGCCACGAGAGCGCTTAAGACCAAAGTCTTGAATGAAATGAGCGGCGACGTCACTCGGAGCGGCTCCTCGTTCGAAAAACCAAAACAGAATCGTAGCTTTATTCTGCGAACCGAACCGGATTTTGGGCGCAAAAGTTTGACAAAGTCATCAGCCCTTTTGGAGAATCGTCTGCATTCAAGGCCATCTAAGGAGAAGACGATGCGTTCGAAATTCACCAGTGTCATCGCAGTTGCAAGTCTCACCCTCGTCCTCGCCGCCGGTTGCGCGAAACCCAAGAAGTCGGATGCCGACGAAGGTGCAGCTGCCGCAGGAGAAACGACGGGTTCAGAAACGCCCGCGGTTTCCGATCGTCCCATCAGCCAAGATCCGCAAGGGTCCGACTCGGGTCGCATCGACGGCCTGCAGTCCGTGAACTTCGGCTACGACCAAGCGACCTTGTCCGCGGATGCTCGAGCGAAGCTCAAGGCGAACGCCGATTGGATCAAGAAGAACGGTCAGTACACGATCCAGGTCGAAGGCCACACCGATTCGCGTGGCTCGGTCGAGTACAACCTCTCGCTCGGTGAGCGCCGCGCGAAATCGGTGAAGTCGTACCTCGAAGGTCTCGGCGTCGAAGCGAAGCGCATGACGATCATCTCGTACGGCGAAGAAAAGCCGATCGACAGCGGCGACAACGACGGCGCGTTCGCGAAGAACCGTCGCGCGAACTTCGTTCCCCTCCAGTAAATGATCCGACCGATTCGTTCACTTCTGCTCGGGAGCACGTCGGTGCTCCTCATGAGCGGATGCGTGACCCACATCCCCGTCGAAGAGTACACGATGGCCCGAGCCGCCCACGAAGCCGCTCGGGATGCCGATGCTCTTCGCTATGCGCCATCTCTCTGGTACAATGCAGAGCAAGCGTACAGAGAAGGACAGAAGGCGTTCAAAGATCGCAGCTACTCGTCGTCGAAATACTCGTTCGAGCAAGCCAAGATCTACGCCGAACAAGCCGAGAACGCGGCCCGTGTGGCACGTGCCGGCTCTGGTGATGTCGCTCCGTAAAGTTCTCTAAGTGAGGAGTACAAGGATGAGCTCGATTTACCGTCATGCAGGTTTCGCGGTTCTCGCTCTCGCGTTGAGCGGGTGTCTCTCGACGCGCAACGAAGCGAAGGAACAAGAAGAGAAGCTCGTGCTGAAAAAGCAGGTGAGCAATCTCCAGACCATGAACGCCGACGTGAACCAACGGTTCCAAGAAGTCGAAGACGAGCTTCGAAAAGTCACGGGCCGAGTCGAAACCGTCGAGACACGTCTCGCGCAAACGACGGACAAAGCGCAA
>JAZKJB010000032.1:1499-4222 GCA_040384505.1 Bdellovibrionota bacterium
GAACGCATGGCCAGGCGCCTGAGCATGCTCAAACAAAAGCTTCAGATCACGCCCGCGCAGGAAGGCGCATGGCTAGCCTATGTGGCAGCACTCAAGCCGACATTGATGCAGCGCCCCAGCCGCGAAGAATTCCAGAAGCTGCAAACTCAAGTCGACGAGTTGAAGAAACAACTTTCCGACATGCATGAATCGCAGAAGCGAGTCGCGCAAGTGACAGCGCCGGCCTCCGACAATCCGAAGACGCAGTTCCAAGCCGCGGAATCGAATTTCGAGAAGAAGGCCTGGAAAGAGGCGATCCTCGACTACGAGAAATTCCGGAAGGCTTATCCCCGAGCGAAAGAGTTCCCGGCCGCCACCTACAAGATCGGCGTTTCTTTCCAGGAGCTCGGGATGGTCGACGAAGCTCGCGCGTTCTACGAAGAAGTGATCGCGAAGTTCCCGAAGGGCAAGGACGCGAAAAGCGCGCAAGCTCGGCTCAAAGGTCTCAAGAAAAAGTAAGGCCGGTCGAGGAGCCCGTCTCTCGGGCTCGAATCGGCCGCGAACTCACGTGTCATCATCCGAAGCCGCATTCGAAACCGTCCTCGCCGTCGAAACCAGCTGTGACGACACGTCCGTCGCCGTCGTCACACGCGAGGGCCGAGTTCGCCACGTGATATCGGCGAATCAAAATCGAGTTCACGCGATCTACGGCGGAATCGTGCCCGAGATCGCGAGCCGCAACCACACCTATCATCTTCTTCCGCTCGTCGACGAATGCCTCGCGAAAGCGGGTCTCACGTTGAACGACATCGACGGATTTGCCGTGACCTCGAAGCCCGGGCTCGTGGGTTCTTTACTCGTGGGCCTCGTCGCCGTGAAATCGATGAGCCTCGCCACGGGGAAGGCATTCATCGGCGTGAATCACCTCGAAGGGCATTTGCTCGCGCCATTTTTGAAAGACGATTCTTATGCGCCTCCCTCCGACTTCGCGCCTCCGTACGTCGCGCTCGCGATTAGCGGGGGCCACACCTCGCTTTATAACGTCAAAGGCTTGGGCGATTACGAAGTCCTAGGTCGCACGATCGACGATGCGGCCGGCGAAGCCTTCGATAAATTCGGAAAGATGGCCGGTCTCGGTTTTCCCGGCGGCGTGCGAGTCGACAAGCTCTCGAAAGCCGGCCAAGCGGCGCGCTTTCAATTTCCCCGCTCGCTCATCAAAGAGGAGCATCTTGCTTTCAGTTTCTCGGGAATGAAGACCGCAGCCTCGCGCACGATCGAAGGACTTTCGGTGAGCGAGAAGAGCGATCTCGCGAAGCAAGCGCAGGATTTCATGGCTGGTGGTACGGTCGCGACCGGAGTGCTCGCGGATCTCTGCGCTTCGTTTCAAGAAGCGATCGGCGACGTCTTGATCGATCGCCTCGATCGCGCGGTGACGAAGTATTCGTCGAAGCGTGCGGTCTTGACGGGCGGAGTGAGCGCGAATTCCCGCTTGCGTGAACGTGCCGAAGAGTGGGCGCTCGCGAAGGGCGTTCAACTCGTCGTTCCGCCGATTCGTTACTGCACGGACAACGCCGCGATGATCGGATACGCGGGAATCTCTCGCTTGAACCGCGGAGAGTTCTCTCCGCAGACCTTGGGCCCCGAACCACGTGCACCTCTCGGGGCCTCGCCTCTTCCGGAAAATTTGCCGGAGTGGCTGAAGAAAGCGAAGTCATGAGTTCCGAGGCTCGCCTCTCACGTCGCCAGCGTATTCTCGCTCAGCTGAAAGAGCGTGGCGCCGGACCGAAGCGTTCGCTCGGCCAGAATTTCTTGGTCTCGGATCACGTCATCGACAAGATTCTCGTCGCCGTGAAGGCCGAGCCTTGCTCCGCGATGATCGAAGTCGGTCCGGGATTGGGCGCATTGACCGAAGACCTCATCGAAATATCGTCGATCGCCGGAATTCCCCTCACCTTGATCGAGCTCGACAAAAACTTCGCGGCCGAATGGAGCGTCCGGTCCGAGGGAACGCACGTGAAACTAGTCGAGGCCGACGCCCTTCGTGTCGACTGGAGCACGCTCGCGCTTCCCGCGGGCACTCTGTTCGTCTCGAATCTTCCGTATCAGATCTCGTCTAGCATCGTGATCGAACGAAGCATCGAACCCGTCGGCATCACGCGAATGATCCTCATGTTTCAAAAGGAAGTCGCCCAACGCATCGGCTCGAAGCCGACGATGGAAGACTACGGTTTGTTGACCGTGATCGCGCAAACGTTCTGGGAAACTTCGACCGTGAGCGATGCTGGTCCTCAGGCCTTCTTTCCTCCACCGAACGTCTCGAGCCGCGTCTTGGAATTCAGAAAACGAACGCCAGAACTTCTTGCGCCAGAGTTTGCTGCGAAATATCTGACCTTCGTGAAGGCCGCTTACTCGCACCGCCGTAAGCTTCTCTCGAAGAATCTCGGAGCCACTGGAGCTTCGAGCGAAACCATCGCCGGCGCTCTTGCCGCGATGAAGCTCTTGCCGACGGCGAGAGCGGAAGAGCTGAGCGCGGCTCAATTCGTGGAGCTCTTTGGTCTGGTGAACCGCTCGTAACCGCATCCGTAGCGGTAGCCGTTCGAGGCACCCGTTTCCGTTCCGTTTGGCCGTTTCCAGTTTTGGCCCCCAAACCGAAAACGGTCGAACCGTACGGAAACGGGTGCTTCGAACGGCTACCGCTACGGTTGCGGTTTTATAGGTTTCTCCACAACCCAAGCGACTATCGA
>JAZKJB010000032.1:4232-6160 GCA_040384505.1 Bdellovibrionota bacterium
GCCACCCAGAATGTTCACCTTAAGATCCGGGTGCGTGAGATCGATACCCGTATCGCGAAAGAAGTTTTCGGCCACAACGTGTGGGCTCAGGGGAAAATTCTTTTCGAGAACGCCGCTCTCGGTGACCGACCGCTCCGCAAGTACTCCAAAGAAGTCGAATGGGCGCTCGAAGTCGCCAAGCACATGAAGATCGCCCTCCTTCCTGTCGAAGGTGGCGGATGGTTCGCGTTCGTCGGCCCCAAGGGCAAAGAGGGTTGGGAGAGCCCGACGGCGATGCTCGAGTTCCTGGGTTCCGGCCAGTTCGACGACTGCGGAGCCTCGGTGCAAGAAGATCTTCCCCTCGCGATCTGCGAAGCCGCGCTGAAGGCGGCAGAAAAACGCCGGGTGGTGGAAGCTGAGGCTCAAGCCACTCAACAATCTCAGGCCACCGAACAACCCCCGGCCCTTGTGCCAAAGGTTCAGCTTACCGTCGTCGAGAACGACCCCGAGCAGAAGCCGGACTCCCTCCACTGAATCGGTTTTCGGTTCCCGTTTCCGTTTGGCGTTTCAGTGCGGTTTCGGTCGTCGGTTTCCGGACGGAGCCCCCTAAACCGAAAACGAAAAACCGAAACCGAACGGAAACCGAAACCGAAACCCCAAACCTAAACCGCTGACCGATTCCGCTCTCCCGCAATTGTTTAGGCTCCTCTACTCGTTTTCTGTCACGACAAAGCTAATTTTCACCACACACGGGGCATCTTGCGACGCTCCGAAATCATCTGTTTCCAGGTAATCAAAACGATTTCGCGTTCGTACGATTAGGCGCAAGCTTAGCTGCCTAATTTTTCAGCTTCACAAAGTTGTGCGTCATCCCAGGGAGTTGTCCAGACGGTGTTTAGATTCTTTCACAAGAGGTCTCGGGTTTTTACTTTAAGCCTCGATGTCGGGCAGTCTGGCGGTCCTTGGAAGGGGAGGACTACCTCGTATGGACAAAACATCGCCGACAACTCGCGATCGCAAGCGCGCACTTCCGCGCAAATCCAATGCACCCGCAGGTGCAGTCGCTGCCGACGGACAAACCAACGGACTTGCCAGTGGTAAGTCGGTCAAGCGCGCCGACAAGATCGACAAGAAAGCCAATGGCAGCACCACTGAGGTCAGCAAAGCCGACAACACCCACTTCGATATCGCACGCCAGTCGACGTACTCGGCGCTGACCGATGGCTTCGCAACCGGCACCGATCTCCCGCCGCGCGAACAGCTCCGGCAACTCCTCCTCACCGTGAAAGCGGTTCGAGCCGGTGACTTCAGCGTACGCATGCCGCTCGGACGCGAAGGTCTCATCTCCGAGATCGGTGAAGTCATGAACGACATCATCGAGCTCAACGAAAACATGGCGAACGAATATCTGCGCGTGAGAAACACGGTCGGACAAGAAGGTAAGATGGGTGACCGAGTTTCTCTCGGTACCGTCAAAGGCTCTTGGGCCACTTCCGTCAACTCGGTCAACTTGTTGATCGGTGACTTGGTTCAGCCGACCACCGAGATCGCACGGGTCATCACCTCCGTCGCGAGCGGAGACTTGTCGCAGAAGATGTCTCTCGACATCGACGGTCGCGGTCTAAAAGGGGAATTCCTTCGAATCGGTACGACCGTCAACTCGATGGTCGATCAGCTGAACTCGTTCGCTGCCGAAGTTACACGGGTCGCAAAAGAGGTCGGTACCGAAGGACGACTCGGCGGTCAGGCCGACGTTCGCGGTGCTTCCGGCGTTTGGCGCGACATCACCGACAACGTCAACTCTCTCGCATCCAACCTCACCAACCAGGTCCGTAACATCGCGAAAGTGACGACCGCGGTCGCTAAAGGCGACTTGTCGCAGAAGATCACGGTCGACGCAAAAGGCGAGATCTACGAACTGAAGAACACCATCAACGTCATGGTGGATC
>JAZKJB010000033.1:0-20086 GCA_040384505.1 Bdellovibrionota bacterium
CGGTGAAGATTATGGTATCAGTATTTCTCTCACGCCGAAACCGCAAGAAGGCGATATCGTCCTCAGGCGAGTGGCTCTGGGCCGAAAGCGATCGAACTTCTTCCTTCTGCCAGCGATCGATACGCCCGCATCAAGAAAGAGCTGAAGCCCGGGGACATCTTCCTGACGTTGGGCGCCGGCGACATCTGGAAGCTCGGTGTCCAAGTGATCGAGGGTTCCGCGAAATGACGACGCTCTCTTCGGGTCTCGCGATCGAAGAGAACGTCGTCTTGAAGCCCCTGACGTCATGGCTCGTGGGCGGTCCCGCCGATTTTTTCGCGCAACCGAAAAATCTCGATCAGTTGATCGAATGTTACACCTGGGGACTGCTGCAGAAACTCCCGATCACGATCCTCGGCGGTGGCACGAACGTCCTCATCTCCGATCGAGGCGTCCGTGGCCTCACGATCGCGCTTCGCAAATTCTCGAACCTCCAGTCGAGAGAGACCGTCGGCTCGAAGGGTGAGAGACGCCTCGAAATCGAGTGCCTCTCGGGCACGTCGAAATCCGAATTGTTGAAAACGTTTTTGAAGTCGAAACTCGAGCCCGCACTTTTTCTCGCTGGGCTTCCTGGCGACGTCGGCGGCGGAGTCGTGATGAACGCCGGAGTCGGAGAGATGATCACACCTCGCGAGTTCGTCGAGCTCACGGATTGGATCGAGGTTCTGCGTCCTGACGGTATGACGATCGACCGTCTCGCGTCTTCGCAGTTGGTTTGGTCGTATCGTCATTGCGAAGGCTGGCGCCCTGGCGTCGTCGTTCGCGTCGGCCTCTCGTGGCCGCTCGACCCGAAAGACGACGTTCTCGCACGAGTGAAGCAAGCAAACCTCGTTCGCATGTCGAAGCAACCCTTGGACATGCCGAGCTGCGGATCGGTTTTCGTGAATCCCCCGGGTCACAAATCCGGTCAGCTCGTCGAATCGAGTGGCCTGAAAGGCTTCTCGGTCGGCGGAGCGAAGGTCTCCGAGAAACACGCGAACTTCATCGTGAATTTCAACGACGCGAAAGCGAGCGACATTCACGGCGTCATCGAGCACGTGAAGACCGAAGTGCTGCGCCTCAAGGGCGTCCAACTGAAAACCGAAGTCGTCTACCTCGGCGAGTGGTGAATCAACGGACGGAGCGGGTGAGTTTTTCGAGTCCGAAGCGGATCGGGAATTCGATCGCGCTGAAGAGTACGACGGCGGCGAGTCCGCTCAAGATGCGGTTCGGTGTGACCTCGCCGATCGAGTAGCCGATGAAAAGGAACAAGATGAAGGCGACTACGCCGGCCGCGAGAGCCAGAGTTGCCGATAAGGTGGCTTGGCCGATCGATTTCTTTCCGAGGATTCTCTCTTCGACCATCGCTTCGATCGTCACGAGTCCGAGATAGATCGCGACGAAGATCAGGATGTTCTGTCCGCCGCTTGCCGACGTCACGAGGTAGATCCCGATCAAAACCGCGATCCCGAAGTACACTGCATGAGTCAGGAGCTTCACGAGTTGCCGTATCATCGTTGACCTCCAAGGTCAGAAGAGCGAGCCGAACAGTTTTCCCAACATCCGTTCCGGATGAAGAGTGAAGAAGAAGGCGATCCACATTCCGATCAGCGGTCCACGCATGTATCGCTTGTGCTGCTCGATCCGTCCGGTGCGAGCCATGTGAACGCCGATACCTACTGACACGATCGTAACTGCCGAAAGGCCATGAAGCCAACTGAGGCGATCGTTATACTGGACTCCGAACGAGAGAAGAGAGCTCACGATCATCAAAGACGCCCAAATTCGGCCACTCCAACGGTGGAGCGAGTCGCCTTTCTTGCGCCACAAGATGAACGGACCCGAGACGAGTGCCGGAACGATCGTCGCAAGATGGGAATAGAGGAAAAAGTCGGTCGGCATCGTGTCCTCATCGTGGATTCTTCACTTAGCGTATCCCGAAATGAGACGGCTTTTCAAATCTTCGCACCTCCGAGACAAATCTAACGTGCAGAGAATCCTCTGAATCTCCGAAAATAGTTTATGGCTAAGCCGAAGCCCGACCTCCTCATCGCGAATGAACACGACGCTGCGCCGGACCTCGTGGACCGCCATCGGATCCTCGTGGTCGGATCTACCGAAACGCACGCGAAGCAGCTCCAGAAAATCTTGAGTGAGCTCGGATATGACGTCGTCTGCGAGAAAGACGGTCAGCTCGCGCTCGCGCGTCTCGCCGAAGATTCCTTCAGCCTCGTGATCGCCGAGTTGAAGCTCGCCGAGCTCGACGGGCCAGAGCTGCTCAGTCGAATGCGCGAAGACGCGAGATTCGAGAGGACCCCTTTCATGTTCATCGCGACGCCCGAAGAGCAGAACGAAATGGATCGTCGCGCGCAACAAGCCAATGACATCCTGAGCCTTCCGTTTCGCCCTCGCGAGATGGGGATTCGTCTGCAGAATCTGATCTCGCTATCGGAATACGAGCGCTTCTTGCTCGACGAGAATCGCCAGCTCAGTGCCGAACTGCTCGACAAGAATCAAAAGCTCGAGGAGAACTTCGCGCGTCTGCAGAAGGCGAACGAAGACCTCCGGACTCTCCAAGCTCAGCTCGTACAGTCGGCGAAAATGGCGTCGCTCGGCATTCTCGGTACGGGCATCGCGCACGAGATCAACAATCCGCTCGCGATCATCGTCGGCTACAACAGTCAGCTCATGCAGGTTTCGAAGAAGCCGCAAACCGATGCGCAAGCGATCCAGAAGATCCATGACCGCGTTTCCTCCTCCGCGACGCGCATCACCCGCATCATCGAAAGTCTTCGTCGCCTTTCGGTGAAACAAGCGGGTCCCGACACCTACGAAACACTGCGCGTGGACGACATGCTCCCGATTCTCACCGACTTCTTCGCGGAGAGAGCGGTGCAGGCGAAGATCGAGACGACCTTCGATCTGCAAGCGAAGGCCGGTCGTGTTCGAGTCGAGCCGGCACTCTTGCGACAAACCTTTTTGGCCGTCATCAGCAACGCGCTCGACGCGATGGAAAACTCCGAAGTGCGCCAACTCACGATTCGCTCGCGAACGACGGACGAATCGATCGAAGTGGTCGTCGAAGACACGGGAAGTGGAATTCCAGACGACGTTCGCGACAAGATCTTCGATCCGTTCTTCACCACGAAAGATCCCGACAAGGGCACCGGTCTCGGGCTCACGATGGCGTATCGTGCCGTGCGTGACTTCGGAGGCGACATCGCCGTCGAGTGCCCGGACTCGGGTGGCACTCGCTTCACCCTCACGTTGCCGAAGGCGTAAAGCAGACCTGGCCCTAGGTCCAACTCCGCACGCTGGCGCCTCCCGAGTTTGTCATTTCGCCAGCACCTACCTATACTTCTCTCTCAAGTGAAACATCTCAGACCCATTCTCATCTTCACGCTCGCTTTCGTGGTCACCGCCGGTGCATTGGCGGCGTTCTTCGATCAAGCGGGACTCTTTCACGTGAAGACGATTCCGGTCGAAGTGTCTGGTATTTCAGCAACGCGCGACGTGCCGGGACCGCAGGGCCTCAAGCGTCGTGCTGAAAAAGCGATCGCTCGTTTCAAGGCGAGGAAGATCTGGGACGTGGATCTCTCCGCGATGAAGTCGTCTCTCGCGCGCGACGAGTGGGTGAAGGACGTGACGATCTCACGCTCGCTTCCCAACGGCGTGAAGGTAAAAATCGAACCGAAGTCCGCTGCCCTCATTTTAGTCGGAGCGAAGGGTGAATTGATGCCGATCGCCGAGGACGGCGCTCGCCTGGCGGCTCTCCCGGCCGATGCGATTCCCGACGTTCCTCTTTTGCGTGGCGAAATTTTCGGCAACGACGAAGCTAAACGAAAACAAGCGATCGCGTTCGTGAACGAGTTGCCGGTGAACGGTTTCATCAGTCGACGAAACGTTTCCGAACTCGTTTGGTCGAAGGACGACGGCTATTCGGTGATGCTGATGCAGCCGAAGGTCGAGGTGAAATTCGGCGAAGATGCTTTGCAAATGAAAGTGCTGCGAGTGACGCAGGTCCTGAATTACATGTCCGCACATGAACTGAAAGGACGTGTCATCGACGCGTCTTTCTCGAAGAAAGTTCTTGTCAGACTGCGTAAGGGTCCGTAGCCTTACGTCAGGGCGCAGCGCCAATCGTTCGAAAACACTTCGAAACTCGTCGGTCACCTCATTCATGGATGAAGGTAGGCCAGGCTCGACGATGGAAGAGTGAAGACCACCGAAGGTCTTACTCAAGCCCCGCGCTAGCCTTGGAGTTAAGGATGACTGCGAAAGCGAATTCGAAAGTTAGACAACCGATCATCGCGGGCCTCGACATCGGCTCGACCAAAGTTTCCTTGGTGATCGGAACCATCGCACAAAAAGAAAACGCCTCCGGCCACATCGATCACACGATCGACATCGTCGGGCTCGGCACGGCCCCGAACAACGGCATCCGACAAGGTGTCGTCGTCAACGTCGAAGCGACGATCGAAGCGATCACGAAAGCGCGAGAAGAAGCGGAGCTCATGAGCGGCTACAAGATCACCGACGTGTACGTCGGGATCGGTGGAACGCACGTGAAGTCGTTCGACTCACGCGGCATGATCGCGATCCGCAACAAAGAAGTGAAAGCCGACGAGATTTCGCGAGTGATCGAAGCTGCGAAAGCGGTCGCTGTTCCCGCGGATCGGGAAGTCCTTCACGTGTTGCCGCGCGAATTCAAGATCGACGATCAAGCCGGCATCTTCGATCCGATCGGCAT
This sequence comes from Bdellovibrionota bacterium, assembly GCA_040384505.1. Lineage (GTDB taxonomy): Bacteria > Bdellovibrionota > Bdellovibrionia > Bdellovibrionales > JAMPXM01 > JAZKJB01. The sequence goes on from JAZKJB010000033.1 coordinate 4,769, forward strand.
GTCGGGCGTTCGCCTCGAAGCGAACGTCCACATCATCACCGCCGGTCAGACCGCTCTCCAGAACATCATCAAGTGCACGGAGAAATCCGGCCTTCGCGTTCGCGGCCTCGTCCTCCAGCAACTCGCGAGCGCTCTCGCGATCTTGAGCGAAGACGAGAAGAAGCTCGGTGCGGCCGTCGTCGACATCGGCGGCGGAACTTCCGACATCCTCATCTACGCCGCCGGTTCGGTGGCCTACACGTCGACCGTTCCCGTCGGCGGGCAGCACTTCACGCAAGACATCGCGATGGGTCTTCGCACGCCGCAGACTTCGGCTGAAGCCGTGAAGAGAAAATACGGTTGTGCGATCGCGGATCTCATCGACGAGAATGAAACAATCGAAGTCGAAGGTGTCGGTGGCCGCAAGCCGCGAGCTCTCCTCCGCAAGGATCTTTGCGAAGTGATCGAGCCGCGCGCGGAAGAAACCATGGGCCTCATCTGGCAAGAGATCCGCAAATCGGGTCTCGACGCTCAGATCGGGTCGGGTGTGGTCTTGACCGGTGGCGCTTGCCAACTCGAGGGTCTTCTCGAGATGGGCGAGTTCATCGCCGACGTTCCCGTTCGCAAGGGCATGCCGGAGCGAATCGGTGGACTGACGGACATCGTGAAGTTGCCCGAGTGCGCGACCGCGGTCGGACTCTTGGTCTACGGACTCGAAAACATGAGCGCGCACGATCGCAAGCTCATGGCGAACTCGTCGATGACGGACGCGGCACCGATCGCCGACGCCATGACGGGATTCGCGAAAAAAGTGAAAGAGTTTTTTAACGGAGCATTGGGCTGAAGAAATTCGGAGGACCGCAGCGGAGCGAGGACTCCGAAAGCGGAGCCGAAGGCGCAGCGACAAAATAGCAGCAGCATCACGGAGGGTTTTCTGATGTTCGAACTCGAAGAGAACATTAATATCGGCGCCAACATCAAAGTCGTCGGCGTCGGCGGCGGCGGAAACAACGCAGTCACGACGATGATCGACGGAGGCCTCGGCGGCGTCGAGTTCATCGTGGCGAACACGGATCGCCAAGCGCTCAACGCGCACAAGGCGCTCAAGAAAATTCCGCTCGGTAGCGAGCTCACCAAAGGCCTCGGCGCGGGCGCGAACCCGGAAATCGGGAAACGCGCGGCGATCGAATCCTACAACGACATCGTCGAAGCTCTCGACGGCGCGGACATGGTTTTCGTGACGGCCGGCATGGGCGGCGGTACGGGAACCGGCGGCGCTCCGATCGTGGCGAAAATCGCTCGCGAGCTCGGTGCACTCACCATCGGCGTCGTGACTCGTCCCTTCATGTTCGAAGGTAAAAAACGGATGCGCCATGCTGACGGCGGCATTCAAGAGCTCAAAGAAAACGTCGATACGCTCATCGTGATCCCGAACCAGAAGCTCCTCACGATCGCGAACGACAAGACTCCGCTCGTCGAGACGTTCAAGAAAGCCGATGACGTCCTCATGCAAGCCGTGAAAGGCATCTCGGATTTGATCAACATCCGCGGTCTCATCAACCTCGACTTCGCGGACATCCGTACCGTCATGTCGGCAAAGGGTATGGCGATCATGGGTTCGGGCTCGGCACGCGGCGAAAACCGTGCGGTCGAAGCTGCGACGGCATCGATCTCGTCTCCGCTCCTCGAGAACATCTCGATCGACGGCGCGACGGGTATCATCATCAACGTCACCGGCGGCCCCGATCTCTCGCTTTACGAAGTCAACGAAGCGTCGACTCTCATCACCGAAGCGGCGCATGAAGATGCGGAAATCATCTTCGGCGCGGTCATCGACGAATCGATGGGCGACGAAGTCCGCGTGACCGTCATCGCGACCGGCTTCGGTCTCGATCCGGCTCAAGTCCACGCGCAGAATCATCAACAGCAGATGCAAGCTCTCGCGAGCCAAATGCGCAGCTCGCAACAGCTGAACTCGATGACGTCGATGCAGCAGATGCAGGCGCCGCAAGTTCCAGTCGAGTTCTATCCTAGCGTCAGCCAAGGTTCGTATCAGCAGCAGCAACCGCAGCAGTTCGCGCAGCCCCAGCAATACGCGCAACCGGCTCCGCAGCAGCAGCAACAGCCGCAAACGTTCGCGATGCAGCAGCCGATGTCGCAACAGTTCGCGATGCCGCCGCCGCTTCCGACGAACTTCGATTACGAAGTCGCGACTCCGGTCGCTCCGCTCCAGGCGCAACCGATGCAGCAACCCATGCAATCGCTCTCGGACACGGATTTGAACCTCAACGGTTCCTTCCCGTCTGAAACGGTTCAGTCGGAAAAGCCGCTCCCGCGCGACGTTCTCTTGGCGAAAGCTCGCCAGTATCGCGACACGCAAGCGCTCCGCCAAAAGCAAGGCGCGCCCGAGCAGCTGTCGATGGACGTCGAGAACGGCGTCGGTTCACTCGAGATGGCTCGTCGCCTCGCGAATGAAATCGTGAAATCGCCGTTCGACACGAAAAACCTCGAAGTTCCCGCTTTCCTCCGCCGCAAAGAACGTCGCGAAGACGAAGACGGAGCTCCGCTCGGTTGAGTTCGTCGAAAATATTCGAGTGATTCGAAAGGCCGGGGAAACCCGGCCTTTTTCATTTCAAGGCGTCGAGAGCCTTACGTACCTTTTCTGGCGCTCGCGCTTCGAGGTTCGCCGACTTCGCTCGAAGCGCGGGAAATTTTTCGCCGACACGCTTCGCGTTCAAGAGACACAGCGTTTTCACGTCCGACGTCGTCTCGACCGATGGTTTCGTCACGCACTCGTCGAGCTCTTCCATGAAATTGCCGGCTTCGACTTCGTTCTTCAAGGCGTCGAGGCGATCGCCGAGAGAAATCGAAAATTTCGACAACCCTTGTGGCGTGCCGTGCGGATTTTTCGCGACTTCAGCACGAAGGTTCTCGATCGACGGAATGAGTTGGGCCACGGGCTGAAGTGGAGCACCCGAGGTGGTTTTCGGAGTCGAAGCTGATGGTGTCGCTGTCGTCGAGGGTTGTGTCCCGGTTGCGAGTTCACTTCCCGGTTTCGTCGTGGCCGTTTCCTCGGAAGAACTGCCGACGCCATCGCCGCCACTTTCCGATGCGGGCGCAGGTGTCGGTGAATCTGATTGAGCGTCTCCGGTGTCGGCGGCGACTTCGACCGCGGAAACGTCGGAGGCCGTCTTTTCACTGCCATTCGGTTTTCGAATCGTGAAGTACACCAATGCGAAAGCGACGACGACGATGATGGCTCCGAAGAGAGGATTCTTGAGGAGTCTCACGTGATCACCACTTGAAAGGAACTTGCTTCATTTGCGGATCGCCGAATTTGCCGTTCTTCATTCCTTGGACGTCCTTCAGCACGCGTCCGAACGCGCTGACGACCATCGATTCCAAGATTCGCCGCTCGACCGCACCGAGATTTTGATCCTTGAGCCGGGCCGCTACGAAAACGGCACCGACCGTGTACGCTCCGAAAACTTGGCGATCGCAGGCAGAAATTCCGGCGTAGTCGTGCCCGCTAGGGCAGATCATGTGGGCATGGCCGCATTCGATCTTTTTGAAACGGTTCATGAAGTCGCGCATGCTCGTCGCCGAACGTGCGACTTCGAAATCTTTCGCTCCGGCTTCGATCGAACAATCGGAATGGCGCGCCTCGTGGACGAGAATCGACTGGCGGTAAGACGCCGGGACGTCGATCGTCGTGCCAGATTCGAGTTTCATCTGCGAAACATAACCGGGTCCGACGAGCATCATGCCGACTCGGGTCGTGTCGATCACGATCGACTCGTCGCCTTTTGCGATTCGAACCGGCTCACCTTCGACGGCTCCTTGATAGAACAAACCGGTTCCGAGGTTCGAAGCGCCGACGACGGCCTTCTGACTCGTTTTCGATTCTTCTTCTTTGTCCGCGTCGTCGGTCTTCGTCCAGCGGCGATAGACCGGGCTCGGAGTCAACATTCTCCAGCCGTCGAGATCTTCCATCGTAAAGTAGTATTTGATGCGTTCATCGAGGAACTGAGTGACCTCGGCGCCCGACGTTCCGCCGAAAATCTTCGAGTACAGGTTGCGATTTGCGCGATCGTACGCTTCGGCACCCTCGGTCTCTTTTGCGAGCAGAAGGTCGCGATCGGACTTCATCAATGCCTTCGGAGAAGGCGGCTGATTTCCGCCATCGGATTTAGGCTGACATGCGGAGAGTGAGAACGCTCCGAGAAGCGCGAAGGCGGCGGTGAACTGGGCGAAGCGTTTCATCGGAGTCCTCTTTCAATTTTCCGTTGCTTGGCGATGACTGGGATCTCAGCAATCCGACGGCCAAGGAGCGGCGAAAGCGATTCGCAAAAAGACTAGTGTTTCTAACATGATAGATATCGACCGAACCCCTTCTAGTGAGCAACTCCTGCACGACGGTGACGCTTTTAAGGCGCGCCGTGACCTCGATTCGCTCCTCGGGCAGACTTCAGGGAATGAGGACACGCGCCTATTTCGTTTCTGATCTGCATCTCACGTCGAGCGAAGATCCTCGGACGCAAACATTCGTTCGATTCTTGAGAGACCTCCACTCCCGCGCCGTGAAGGGGGGGGCCGAGTCACCGACTCATCTTTTTCTCGTCGGCGACATCTTCGACTTATGGATCGGCAGTCACGACTATTTCGTCTCGCGCTTCCGTGACGTGGTCGACTCGATTCGCGTTCTCGTCCGCGACGGAATCGAGGTTCATTATTTCGAGGGGAATCACGATCTCCATCTTCGCGAGTTTTGGGCGACCGACGTCGGAGCGCGCGTCCATCCCGATGCGATGAACTTCGAGCTCGCTGGAAGGATCGTGCGCGTCGAGCACGGGGATCTGATCAACCCGGACGACAAAGGCTATCTGTTCCTGCGTCGGTTCCTCCGGTCTCGGTCGATGACGACGATCGCATTGAAACTTCCGTCTCCTCTCGTTCGCGCGATCGGCGAGAAAGCGAGCCGCGCGAGTCGCGACTACACGTCGACTGCGAAACGTCTCCCTGAAGATCGAATTCGTACGCTGATTCGCACGCACGCTGAGAAAGTCGCAAGAGAAGAAAACTTCGACATGATCGTCACCGGGCACGTCCACGTACGTGACGATCACGAATTCGAAATCGGGACGAAGAAAATTCGCTCTGTGAATTTGGGCTCGTGGTTCGACGAAGCGAAAGCGCTCGTCTTGGACGAAACCGGCGCGCGATTCGCGCCGGTTTGAGGACGAGGATTTAGTCGATCATGTCCGAGATCGCGCATGATTCGCAGGTGAACTTCACCTGGATCTGGTCTTTCTGCTCGTCCATGTAGCGAATGTAGCCTTGAACCGGTTCGCCCGAAGCATCGATCAGCTGGATGTTCACCGTTTTGCGGCGTTTCGGTTGTCGACTGATTCCGGTCGCGACGACTTCACCCGTGCGCGAATCGACGAGGCAAACCTGAACTTCCGTTTGGCTGCGTGGAAGCTTCGTCTCCACGATGTCGATCCTCAAATAGCCGTTCGGCATCATCCATTTGCCTTCGGAGACACGCATCGGGAACGGACAGTCCCGGCAAGCCTTCGCTTCGGTCAGGAAGCCGGTCACCAGGACGAGCGCGAGTGCGACGAGCAACACGCGAAGCGAATTCATCCATTTATTCGAATGAGTCATGTCAGTTCTCCATCTTTTACGGTGGGAATCATTTGTTCGTCGATCGCCACGCGAGTTTTCGGGTTCAGGAAATAACCCGTCTTCGCGCGCAAAATGTAATCGGACTTCGTCTCGTCGGATTCGAGCAGCTTTCTGAGCCGCTTGATCGTGACGTAGATCTTGTTGTCGTGGATTTCGGTTCGGTAATCCTCGCGCCACACGAGGCGAGCGAGATCGTCTTTCGTGAAGATTCGTCCCGGGCTCTCGAGGAAAACCTTGAGGAGATCGCGAAGGATGAATTGCCCTTCGAAACGGATCTCGCCTTTTTCGCGTTCGTAGAGAATGCCGGTTTTCGTATCGAAAGAGAGGTCCACCGGGCCTGCGCCCTTCGTGCGAACTTGCGCCATCGCTTCGTCCACGAGACGCGCGATCCGCGGGAACTCGTCGCGCTTGAGCGAGCGGTCGGCGAGATCGAGATAGAGACGCGCGCACGCGACGTCTCCCTTCAGCGAATAGATCGTTCCGAGCGTACAGAGCGTGTGCAGGTAGATCACGAGATGCGGATGATGCTTCAGCGTCTCGTACGATGCCCAGGCACTTTCGAGTGCATCATCGATGTGACCTTGATTGCGCAAAATCATCGCGCGTAGCAAACGCGACGCGGACGTGAGCTCGGGAAGGGCGAGGCAGCTGAGCAGGATGTCGAGGCGACCGAGCTCTTTCAGCGCTTCGTCGAGGCGTCCGCGCGCGTACAAGACCGTCGCTGCACCATAGAGGGGAGAAGCGAGCGCTTCTTTGTCCTCGCTGACGATCGCGAAATCGATCGCGTCACGGAAGCGGTTCATCGCTTGATCGTGTCGCGTGTCCTGGTAGCAAGCGCAGATCCCGAGGATGTACATCGCGCGCGACTTGAGACGCGCGGGCAGATCCGCCGCGGCGAGGATCGCGACGACGCGGTCCTCGATGCGTTGGATGCGCGCGAACTCTTCGCGCTCGGCGAGGATCCGGAGGACGAACGTGCATGTTTCCACGAAGCGTGCGTGGTCACCCGCTTGAGCAGCGACTTCGCCGGCTTTGTCGAACTCACGCAACGCGAGCGCATAATCGCCACGATGGTAAGCGAACAATCCCTGCTGGAAGCGCCGGTCACCGGCACCGCGGGAAGCTGTCCCGCGACTTTCTTTTGGAGCTGTAGTCGATGGCATAAACCGATTTTCTTCTGACATGTTCTGTGAGCCTGAGCGGGGTAACTTACAAGGTCTTAAAGACCGAGCAAGAACATTTAAGAAAAGGTTACGACTCGACGCACACGAGTGAATTCGTGGAGTTGGGAGACACGATATCTAGTGGTGGGGTGGAGTCTTGGACTACGAGTAGTGCTCGCGGAGTTTTGGCGCTGGGTCAATGCACAGGCGTTACGTAGCGTGAAATCGCGCTGATGAGTTGCTTCGGATTGATCGGTTTCGGCAAGTGATCGCTGCAGCCGACATTGAGGCACTTCTTTCGGACTTCCGACATCGCATGAGCCGTGAGCGCGATGATCGGTTTTCGATAGCCGCTTTCGCGGAGCTTGTGAGTCGCCGTGTAGCCGTCCATGAGTGGCATTTGGATGTCCATCAACACCAAGTCATGGCTGCCCGCGATCGCAGCCTGGAATCCTTCGACGCCGTTTTCAGCCGAGTCGACGACGGCACCGGCTTTCGTGAGGAAGCGCCAGATCAGCTGGCGATTGTCGGGTGAGTCGTCGACGACCAAGATCTTCATTCCGCTCAATGGCTTTTCGCCCAGGTCGACGATCGAGCGAGTCTCCGGCTCGACGTGCGCAGTTTGAGTGGAATCGAAATTCTCGGGTCGGTCTTCGACCGTGAAGCGAAACGTGCTGCCGCGATTGAGTCCCGATTTTTCTACCCACACGTCGCCGCCGAGAGCTCGTGCGAGTTTTCTCGAGAGTGAAAGGCCGAGGCCGGTTCCGCCGAATCGACGAGTCATCGAGCCATCCGCCTGAACGAACATCTCGAAGATCTGCTCGGTTTGGCCCTCTGGCACTCCGATTCCGGTATCCGTGACTTCGAAAGCCACCTCGTTCTTGCCGGTCGGGCGGATGCTCGAGATTGAGCGCAAAACGACCTTTCCTCCTTGAGTGAATTTGATCGAGTTGCTGACCAAATTCAGGAGCACTTGGCGGACGCGAACGGGATCGGAGACGAGAGTTGCGATCGTGCTCGGGTCGACATGCGACTCCAGCACGAGACCTTTCTCCTTCGCCTTCACGCTCAAGAGTGAAATCACGTCGGCCATGATTCTCTCGGGCTTCATCGGGACGTATTCGAGAGTCAGGTGACCGGCTTCGACCTTCGAGAGGTCGAGGATGTCGTTGATGATGAACGAAAGCTGTTCGCCATTGCGGGTGAGGACGTCGATGTAGTTCGCATGCTCCGTGCTGGAGAGGCCCGGGTCACGCAAGAGATCGGCGAAGCCGATCATCGCGCCGAGGGGAGTCCTGATCTCGTGGGACATGTTCGCCAAGAAAGCCGACTTCAGCTCGTTCGCTCTTTCGGCTTCTTCCTTCGCTGCCTTCGCGGAATCTTCGGCGAGTTTGCGATCATGGATGTCGAAGACAGTTCCGGCGTAACCGGAGAACTTTCCGCTCTTGTCGTAGCGAGGGTTTCCTGCGCCGATGCACCATCGATAAGCACCGGCCGTCGTCTTCAATCGATATTCCACGTAGTACGGCTCTTGTCGCTCGTTGGCCGCGGCGAAGCCCTCCGACATCTTTTTCTGGTCGTCCGGATGCGCGACCTCGAGCCAACCGAAACCCAGCGCTTCTTCCTCGGTTTGCCCGGTGAACTGATACCACTGCTTGCTGAGATACGAGCAAGAGCCGCCGATCTCCGTGATCCAGAGGATCGCAGGAGACACGTCGACGTTTTTCTCGAAATCCAGCCGGGCATCTTTCAGCTCGCGCTGGGCTTTTCGTTGTTCGGTGATGTCGATCGAAGTCGTCGGATAGATCTCGCGGCCATTCGAATCACGAGCCAAAAACGCGAGCATTCTCACGTCGAACGTCGAACCGTCTTTCCGGCGGGCCAAGAACTCGATGTCGCATTGGCCGGCGGTTTTGAGTTGCGTGATGATCTTCAGCGGAATCTCGGGATCGGCACAGTGGCTCACGGGCGAGGTGCCGAGGATCTCGTCCTTCGAGTCGAAACCCCACATGCGAACGTAGGCGTTGTTCACGTAAATCAGCGTTCCGGTCTCGTCGACGATGTCGAAACCGTTCAGGCTGTTTTCGAGCGCGTCGCTCTTCAGCTTGAGATCGAGCGCCGTCGCCTTTTGTTCGGAAATGTCGCGGACGAAAGAGTAGAATCGAAAACCCTCGCTCGTTTTCACCGACGAGACGGTGAGCTCCATCGGGAATTCCTCGCCGCTTTTTCGAAGGGCCGGGATCTCGATCCTGCGATTCTGAATTTTCGCGATGCCGGTCTGTAGGAAGCGTTTGACGCCGTTGCGGTGCCCGGCTCTGAGGCGTTCGGGGACGATCAAATCCGTCATGTCGCGACCGAGGGCTTCTTGCTTGGACCAACCGAACATCCGCTCGGCGTGTTCGTTCCAGAAAAGCACGCGGTTTTGCTCGTCCGTGGCGACGACTCCGTCCAAGGCGTGCTCGAGGATGAAGGTTTTTTCGGCTTCAGCGGTTTTCGCCAGCTGCGCGGTTTTTTCTTCGAGCTCGCGCGTTTTGCGGAACATTTCGACGAAGAAACGGACTTTCGCCCGTAGGACTTCGGGATCGGTAGGTTTGTAGATGAAGTCGACGGCGCCGAGCCGGTAAGCGCTAGCCACGTAGGCCTCGTTTCGGTCGATCGCCGTGACGAAGAGGATCGGAGTCATCGCATCGAACTCGCGAAGCCGGGATGCGACTTCGAGACCGTTCATGACCGGCATTTGCACATCGAGGAGAATCGCTGCGGTCCGATTCTTCGAGAGATAGTCGAGCGCCTCATGCCCCGAGGTAAAGCTGACGAGTGCGCACTCGAGAGGTTTGAGTGCGACTTCGAACGCGAGAATGTTTTCTTTTCGATCGTCGACGATGACGACCGTTCCGCATTTTTCGCCTGCTTCGAGCATCCGACGATCTTAGTGGTGATCGGGTCTCGGGACCACGATTTTGGATTCACCACATGTGTAGAAATCGCAACTTTCGTCGGCGATCAATTCACCGGGTGGCCGAGACGGCCCCAGCGCATCGTCAACGGATTGCAGAACAACTCGACGACCGGGATCGGTTCGTCGCACGTCAGCCACACGAAGCTCGCCCGGCCCAGGATGTTGTCGATCGGGAGGAAGCCCCAGACCCGAGAATCGGCGGAGTTGTCGCGATGGTCGCCCATCATGAAGAGATGGCCCGCCGGTACCGTGTAGGTTTGGTTTTCGTAGGGTCCTTCCTCGCGGTCGAGGAGGACGTCGTGATTCGCTCCGGCCAGTTTTTCAGTCAGGAAATCGTGGCTCGCCAGTCGATTCTCGACGACGTCGTCGCGAAGCCAATCGAAATTCGTTTTCGAGGTCGCAGGCTCGGTTTCGATCGTCCCGTCGTTGATGGCGAGTGTACGACCGTCGTAGGCGACGCGGTCCCCCGGAAGTCCGATGATCCGTTTCACCATCACGACGCCGTCGCGTGGGTTCTTGAAGACGACGATCTCGCCTCGCTTGGGCTCGTTGAACTTCACGAGCCACTGGGAACTGAAGGGGACACGTACGCCATAGATCATCTTGTTCACGAAGATATGATCGTGGAGAAGCAGTGTCGGGAGCATGCTGCCCGAAGGAATCACGTAGGCTTCCGCGACCGCCCAGCGAATCGAGAGTGCGATCAACAGCACGCTCACGAGCGACCAAATACTTTCCTTCTTCTTCTCGCCGCTCTTCTTTCGTCCGAACATGGGTCGCGATTCCTTTTACGGGTTCGAGTCGCCGAGGAGCTGAGCTGCATGGGCGAGGCTGGTCTTCGTGATCTTCTCGCCCGAAATGAGTCGGGCGATCTCTTGGATGCGCTGCTCTTTCTCGAGCTCGGTGACTTCCGTTTGGACGGCGCCCTTTTTCGAGGACGACTTCAAGATCGAGAAGTGGACGTCACCGAAGGACGCGACCTGCGGCAAGTGAGTCACGCAGATGACCTGCTGGTTCTTCGCGATGCGCTTGAGTTTGCGACCGACTTTTTCGGCCGTAGGTCCACTGACACCGGTATCCACTTCGTCGAACAGATAAGTGCGCGGGAAGTTTCCGGCGCCGACGACTTGTTTGATCGAAAGAAGGATCCGGCTCATCTCGCCGCCGCTCGCGACGCGCGCGAGAGGCCGGGGAGTATCGGCCTTCGACGTCTTCGTCATGAACTCGACGACGCTTCGGCCGGTCAAGGTGAGCTCGGGGGACTGCGAAACTTGCACCGTGAAGATCAACCCCTTCATGTCGAGGTCCTTCAACTCGTCGTTCACGCCGCCCTCGAGGAGACGGGCCGCCTGAGTTCGACGCTCGTGCATGTCGGTCGCTCGGCGATCGAGCTCTTTGACGATTTTCGCTAGCTCACGCTCGCCTTCGGCCAAGCGCTCGTCGGAGTTCTCGAGCTGCGAGATCTCGTTCTCCATCGCGGCCAAAGCGCCGAGGATTTCCGCGGAGGTGCCGCCGTACTTCTTCTGGAGTTTGCGGAGCGCCGAGAGACGCGCCTCGAGCTCGTCTTGGCGTGAAGGATCGGCGTCGAGGCTACGGGAGTAATCGCGAAGCTCGTAGCCGACTTCGTTGATGAGGGTACGAGCTTGGATCAAAGGCTCGAGGCGCTGCGCGAGGATGGGATCGACCGTCTTCAACTCGTTCGCACGCTGCACGAGATAGTGGAGGCGGCTCGTGACCGAGTTGTCGTCGTCGTACAAAAGGCTCTCGGCCTGCTCGGCGAAATCACTGAGCTTCGCGGAATGCTTCAAGCGCTTCGCCTCGTTCTCGATTTCTTCTTCTTCGCCCGGGCGAAGACCCAACGATTGAATCTCGTCGCGCTGATAAACCAAGAAATCGAGGCGCTGAGCTCGCGTGCGGCTTTCTGCGCGAATTTGCTCGAGCTCCGCCATCAAATCTTGGCGGCGATGGAAGAGCTCCGAGAATTCGCCGCGGATCTTCCAGACTCCCGCGTACTGATCGAGGAGATCCATGTGATACGCGCGCGAAAGCAAATTACGATTCTCGTGCTGGCCGGTCATTTCGATCAAGGGAACGGCGGCTCCCGTGAGCTCGACCAACGGAGCGACGACGTCCCGAAGGCTCGTCAATGTCGAGAGTGCTCCGTTGATGTAGACGCGGCTCTTCGCGGCCGTCGACGAGACGAGACGGCGAACGACCATCTGTTCGTCCGCCTCGATCCCCATGTTCGACAAACGCTCGCGAATGTCGGGTCGATGCGAGAGATCGAACGACCCTTCGATGACCGCGGTCTCCGTGCCGGTTCGAACCGACTCCGGATTCGCCTTGTCTCCCATGAGAAGACCCAAGCTCTTCAGCAAGATGGTCTTCCCCGCGCCGGTTTCACCGCTGACGATGTTGAGACCCGGGCGAAACGCGATGTTCACGTTGTCGATGATCGCGAAATTCGAAACTTTGAGTTCCAAAAGCATGTTCGCTCCCCGGGGTATCAGGATCTTTGGCCGAATTTGAGTTTCTCGCGAAGCAGAGCGAAGTAATTCGCCGAGGGCTTACGAATGACGAAGTGATCGACGTCGCTCCGGAGGATCGTGACTTCGTCGTCGACCGTGATCTCGCCGCGACCGACTCCGTCGACCGTGAGAATGGCTTTCTTCTCGCGGGTGATCAGTCGGAAGGAGAGCTGCTGATCGTCGGGGAAGATCAGCGGTCGGCTCGTGAGAGCGTGCGGGCAAACGGGAGTGACGACGATCGAGCGAACTTCAGGATGCAAGATGGGGCCACCGGCCGCGAGATTGTAAGCCGTCGATCCCGTCGGCGTCGCGATGATCAAGGCATCCGCTTTCACTTGGCCGACTAAGTGATCTTCGCTGTGGATCTCGAGGTTGATGAGGTGCGTGTAAGCGCCGCGCTCGATCACCGCATCGTTCAAAGCGACGTGTTCCGCGAGAAGTTTTCCTTTGCGGCGCACCTGCACACGCAACATCGTGCGCTGACGGAATTCCATCTCTCCGCGCAAAGTCGCGATGATCGTCTTGTAGAGATCTTCGAGCCGGGTTTCCGTGAGGAAACCGAGCGAGCCCATGTTCACTCCGAGGATGGGAGTCTGGCGACCCTCGAGCATGCGAACGGCTCCGAGGTAGGTGCCGTCTCCCCCGAGAACGATCATCCAATCGATTTCGTCCAGCTTTTGGGGCGTCGCTTTTCCATAGGACTTGCCCAGCTCCTGACCGATGGCCGCGAGCGGAGTGAAGCCTTGCTCCTTCAGCCAACCCGCGAGCTCGACGGCTTGCTTCGCGGCTTCGGGAGTCTGCGGGCGATACATGATGCAGATGATCTTCGGTTCGAAGTTCGTGAGCGCTCCGGCCGAGAGAGGAGCCCGCGCTTTCGACGGACGCGAGCTCTTCGGCGATTTCGCTTTTGCCGATTTCGATTTTGACGGTGACTTCTGCCGGGTGCTTTTCACGCTGGTGTTCGATCCTTCACTATTGGTGCCGTACCCACAGCCTATTAAATTAGTCCGTCCCGACGCAAGAGCGCATCTGGATCCGGCTCACGTCCCCGGAACGCTTTGTAGAGCTCCATCGGATGCTGGGTCCCGCCCCTGGACAGGATGTGATCCCGGAACTTGCGGGCGACGTCGCCGTCGAAGAGGCCCTTTTCCTTGAAGAACTCGAAAGCGTCGGCGTCGAGCACCTCGGCCCACTTGTAGCTGTAATAACCAGCCGAATAGCCGCCAGCGAAGATATGGCTGAAGCTGCAGGAGATATTGGCGCCTTCGACCGGCTTCAAGGGCGAAGCTCTCATCGTCACTTTCTTCTCGAAAGCGTCGATGTCGGTGATGCCGCTCGGATCCGCCGAGTGGAACGCGAGATCGAGCATCGAGAACACGAGCTGTCGCATCGTGTAGTAGCCGGCCTGGAAGCGCGCGGTCTCGCGAATCTTCTTGATCAGCTCGCGCGGAATCTTCTCGCCCGTTTGGTAGTGGCGGGCGAAGAGATCGAGACCCTCTTCTTCGATGGCCCAGTTCTCCATGATCTGCGAAGGAAGCTCCACGAAGTCCCAGTAGACGCTGGTCCCGCCGAGCGAGACGTACTTCACGTCGGAGAGAAGATTGTGGAGCGCGTGACCGAACTCGTGGAAGAGCGTGCGAACTTCGTCGATCGAGAGAAGGGCCGGCGTCGAGGCCGTCGATTTCGGGAAGTTGCACACGATCGTCGCGTGAGGGCGCTCGACTCGGCCGCCTTGGAAGCCTTGGTCGCGAAGCGAGCTCGCCCACGCGCCACCTTGCTTGGTCGGTCGCGGGAAGAAGTCGACGTAGAAGAGCCCGATGAAACGGCCGCTCGCCTCGGTGACTTCGTAAGTGCGGACGTCGGGATGATAGGTCGGAACGTCTTTGATCTCCTCGAAACGAAGTCCGTAGAGTTTTCGAGCGTGTTCGAACACGCCGGAAATGCAGGACTCGAGTTTGAAATACGGGCGAAGCGTCTCGTCGTCGAAATCGTGGAGTTTCATCTTGAGCTTTTCGCTCCAGAACGTGAAATCCCACGGTTGGAAGTCGTCGAGACCCGCTTCGGCCTTCGCGAGCTCGCGGACCTCGCGCATGTCGCGGTCACTCGCGGGCTTCGCTTTCTCGAGGATTCGCTCGAGGAACTGCGAAACTCGCTCCGGCGTTTCCGCCATGCGCTCTTCGAGAACGAAGTGCGCGTGCGTCTTGTAACCCAAGAGCTGCGCGCGCTCGTGGCGAAGGATCGCGATACGTTTCGCGATCGGTTCGTTATCGAAACCGTCTCGAAACGCCCGTGCGAGGTTCGCGCGATACATCTTCTCGCGAAGGTCGCGTCGTTCGCTGTAGGTGATGAAAGGCATGTAGCTCGGGTAATGGAGAGTGAAGAGCCACTTTCCTTCGTACCACTTCGCTTTTGCGGCTTCTGCAGCAGCTTCGATTTGTGCTTCGGGAAGCCCCGCGAGCTCCGCACGATCAGTGAGCACGAGCTCGAAGGCGTTGGTCGCCTTCAAGACGTTCTCGGAGAACTGCGGATGGAGCTTCGAGAGCTCTTGATCGATCTCCCGGAGCTTCGACTTCTTCGTTTCGTCGAGGAGTGCGCCATTGCGTGCGAAATCTTTGAACGTCTTCTCGGTCAAGCGAAGCTCTTCGCCTTTCAAGCCGAGCGATTCGCGCGAATCCCAGACGGCCTTCACGCGCGCGAAAATTTTCGGATCGAGCGAAACGTCGGAACCGAACTCCGCGAGTTGGGGCGCTACCGTTTTCGCGAGCTCTTGCAGACGATCGCTCGTCTCGGCGCCGAGGAGATTGTAGAAGACCGAGCTCACGCGACCCAGATTCTCGGAGCCGGTTTCGAGCTCGAGGATCACGTTCTCGAACGTGGCGGGGCGAGTGTCGGCTTTCATCTTTTCGAGGTGCGTTCGAGCTTCTTTCAGCGACGTCTCGAGCGCGGGCAGAAAATGCTCCGCATTCAATCGATCGAACGGAAAAGCACCGTCGCGAAGTGA